>JBHIAB010000128.1:0-9926 GCA_046758385.1 Methylomirabilia bacterium
GAACGCAGTAGGGTCCTGCGCCATGAGAGCGTAGCGTCGATCCTCAGCCGGGTCCCAGCGAAGCGCGTATTTCTCATCCAGGTATCGCCAAGGCCCGAGAATCGCTTCGCGCACATGATCCGCTGTGAATATCACCATGAGCTCAGCTACCGAACCAAGAAAGTCCTGACGCCCCGCACCGTTGACTAGGGCGAATGGCGTTGCGTCCATGCGGGTGGATGTATCGCTACCACCGTACTCGCACCCAAAGGCGGCACAGAAATCGGCCCACCTGCGATTGCTCGCGGCGCTGACCGTCGCAGCCTCACCACAGAACTCGCGGAACTCAGCTTCGCTAACAGTTAGATTTGCACCAAGGGAGACGACCGGGTCCGGCGCACTCTCTTTAAGTCGCGCCCGCCATATTTGTCGCAAGCGGTCGGCTTCTTCTTGCAGCGGTTGCAGCTCAGCCTCCTGTGCCGCTCGCGCTTCGCTGCGGGGGAGTCTCCGATTCTTGATCTCCCTGCGCTTCCTTCTGGCCTCTGCCTGCGCCTGCTCGAACGCCTTCTTGGCCTCAACGGTGTATCTGGCGTCCGGACCCGGTGTTCGGCGAAGTCGTTCCAAAAGGATCTCGACCAGTTCATCAGAGGAGGACACACCCTCGACCGCAAGAAGTGGGTGCCAACTTTCCGGAATCCAGCGTAGCGTTGGATGTCGGCGCTCCACCACGTCATCTATCGCTCTGAGTACACCCAGGGTAGCGAGATATGCCAGGGGGTTGGTTCCATCGAGGCCCGTGAGCAGGATCTCCTTCATGCGCTGCCTCGATCCTGCTGTTCTTCTTCCGACCGCCGATGATCGGCCAGGCGGAGCACCGCCTCCAGGAAGGCCAGCCCCCACCAGCCGTACCTCCGGACAAGTCGCCAGAACCGGCCCGGAACGCCACGGTCGAGTTGGTAGAGCCGGTAATCGCTGCGGGCGCGACTCTCGATGCCGCCGTGGGTCACTCGAACCTCGACAGGATTTGGGTCCTCCACCACCGGAGGAAACGGTCGGCCGTAACCGTGATGACTGGCAACGAGATGCTGTACTAGGTCGGGATCGCTGGCCCCGGACAGTAACGCTGAACAGGCGTCGATAAGCGCGAGGGACTGGAATTCATGACGACCCCCTTCCGGGTAGCCGGCTCGCGCACGCGCCCTTCGCAGAGCCGCGCGATTTCTGGAGTTGAAATCCGACTTCGCAAGCAGGTCGGTTTCCAGGGCGGCCGCCACTTCGTCACCGCCACAGAGATAGACCTGAAAGCGTGGGTCGGCCTTGCCGATGTCGTGCAGCCAAGCCGCGAGCGAGACATCGCTTCTGAGGGATTCGGACAGGCCACAGGCTTGCCCGAATTGCTCTGCCCACTGACGCACGCCCAGACTGTGCCGCTCCAACGTGACCTTCGCCGTTAGTACGGAGCGGTCGTCCACGTCGCTGAAGTCAGACTCGGATTCGTCATCAGGCTGTCGAAGAGGGCGGCTACCCACGATGGTGACGGAGTCATCTACCCACACCTTCCGTCTGCGCCCGTCGCGAGCAAGAGATCGGCATAAATCCCGGACCCAATCAGGCAAGGTCGCTATTTGCGCGATCGCTTGGAGAAGAGCACCAGCGTCCGCTTCCTCTTCCTCTCTTGCCCAGCGACGGAGTGCAGCCAAGGCTTCACTGGCCATCCCTTCCGGATCGGCCTCAGGACGGAGCCATGCCCTGACCACGGTGTCATGAAGCCGCAGCACTGGTTTCGTCCGCGCCCTAGCTCCGACCGCGTCCGCTAGATCCTGTACCGGGCTGTTAGAAGCGGGATTCCAGCCGTAGCCATCGCACCCACCGTAAGTGGCTGGTACGAGAACTGTGTCGCCCGGTCGGAGGTTCCAGGAGTCGATAAGATCCGAATCCTCCATGCCGCGCCACCGTAGCGCGACCCGCCCCCTGTGGGGGGAGGCGTCGTCGTCTTCCCGTGCCCCTGGCACGTCAGCATCCGCCGCTGGTGATACCATTCCCTCGCCCAGCCAGGCGCGGGCGGCAGCAAAGGGCACTGGGCAGCCCTCACCTGTAAGGGGCGGAATCACGGCGACGAGGTCAAGCCATGTTCCGGAACGATCAGGATCTAGGTCTGCCCGCCAGACGATCGTCACGTCATCCGCCTCTGCGTTCCGCCCATGGAGAAAGAGGCTAGGCGTCGGGCTCGGTTCCGGTTCAGGACTCGTCTGAATCAGCAGATCCAGGTATGCCGGCAGGAGTACAGGGGCATGGCGTGGCGGCGTGCACAGATCTTCAAGTTCCTCGTTAGAGGGCAGGAGGGGTGTCAGCGCGTCCACGCCGAAGTCCACAACCCGGCCCTCCGGGGCGTCAACGGCGACCCCGTCAAGCCAGCGCCAAGTCTGCGCCAGCGCACCCGCGTAAACTGGATCGTCGTCGGCTCCCTCTTCCACCTGGCTTGCTTCGGCGACGATATAGGCGGGAGCCGAAGTGAGCTTGCCAAGGCGGTTGAGGCGACCAAATCTCTGACGAAGTGCATCCAGAGCCGCGCACTCGGTTACAAGCGCATCGAAGTCGAAGTTAGCGCCCACTTCAACACACTGGGTGGCTACCACAATAGTGCTCTCGACGGGCACGGGTCGCTGAGGATTCGCTGCGAGGCTTTCTTCCCAGTGTTTGAGCAGCTGGTCACGCTCCCAGCCTCGCACCCTGCCGGTTAGAAGCACCTTGCGCTCTTCGGGAAGAGGCACCGCATCAAAGACAGATCGAGCCCTGGCGACCCGATTGACGACCACCCCGACCAGGCGTGGGCTTTCGCTCGCCAGTCGTGCTGCGATGTCTACAATCCTCTCGATGAGAGCGGCTCGTGGCTCCTGACCTTTCTGCGCTTTGACTAGGTCGAGCACGGCAGGCTTGCTCGCGCGGAGCCGTTGGGCCAACAGAGAGTCCTGATAGTCATCCTCCTCAATCCCGAAGTCAGCCTCATCGCCGACAGTTGCCGACATGCGCATCAGGGCGAGAGGCTTGCCCACGCCAACCTCCGCCCACTTCCCGTAGCCCTCCGCAATCGCAAGAGCAGTCTCGCACAAAGGACGGGAACAGTGCGCCTCATCCACGATTAGAATAGTGTCTACGCCAAATAGACCGGCATGGATCGGCCAGGACCGAGGACTGCCACAGCCATAGCCTCGGAAGAGCATGCGTGATCCGACTTGGTCCACGGTCGCGCAGACCAGCACGGGCCGTGCAGGTGATCTTGCCCAGGAGTCGTCGCGTAAAGTTCCGCCCCGTAAGGTCGCGGTGCCCAGGGGCACATCACTCCCTCCGATCTCTCGGAGCCTACGCGCCACCACATCGACGACCCCATCCCCTTTGCCAGCCCTGGTGAGAGCCGTGGCAAGTTTGCGCGCACGTCGTGAAGCTTCGTCCACCACGACACGCCTATCAACAATAAACGCCATCCGACGTCGTGCCTCGCGAGCGCCCGCAGCAAGCGCAAACACCGCCACGTCCATCACGGATGTCTTGCCACTCGCAGTGGGAAGTTGCACCACGCGCGGCCAGCCTTCTTCGAGAACCCGCTTGCAGAGTCGTCGCTGCCAGCGGAACGGTTCCTCGCCGTAAACCGCAGAAAAGAAGGCGTCGAAGTCTGATATCAACAGGCTCGTCATTGTCATGCTTCCAACGGCCGGCAAAATCCGTATCCTCGGTAGCGTCCGGCGCCGATCAACAGAGGCCCAGCCACCGGTGCGTGGAACACGATGCGGGCATGAACGTGGTACCGGCGCGGGCGACCAACCTGCTCAGAACCAGCCGGGAAGTCATCGGCGTTCGGCACCCCGAGCACCCATGACACCCGCCCCAGCTCCACCGAGTCAGGGGCGGAATACCCAGCACGGACGCAACTTTCGGCGACGATCCGCTCCGCCTCTGTACCGAACGGCCCTTCGGGAAACCGATCGAGCACCACGGGTGTGACGGTCGCCCAGACGCGGGATGGCGATGCCCAGGTGTCGGCCATTAGCGCCTGGCGGTCCGTATCGACCGTCAGCCGCTCGACCAGGAATCGCCCAAGGCGGCCAACTCTGAGTTCCTGAATCTGCCCGAGCGCGCGCAGGCATGCGGTTCGCTCCAGCGGCTCGGCCTTTCGCGGCAGCACGGCTGCGACGCCGACCACATGGCCCCTCGCATGGCGGTGGCCCACATCGGCAAGGGGTGCGAACGCAAGATGCGGGCGCTGGCTGGGCAGCGGTTGCTCTGTCGTGCTTCCGGGTCCGTGACCGCTGATGATCTCGGGCACAGGCTGGTCTGCATGTGAGAGCATAGCTCCGCGCATCGCAGTGCAGACCTGCAGTGATCCTACGAGAGGGAGGCGTGCGCCTAGCACCTCCAATCGGTAGACCACCATATCGCCGAACGCTCCGGTAGCAACGATCGATGCGCGTTCCTGTGGTGCCGCATACGCCTGCCAGCGGCCAGCATCGGGCCGACGGCCTTCCTCGAACAGGGCCTCGAGCCTCGCCAGCCTGCCTGGGTTCGGAACACGGAGTTTTTCCCCTACCCCGGCTGGCACTAGATTCGGCGGCGGCGTATCGTCACACAGCCTTACGTCAACCAGTGAGGATGGATGTCCGAGAGCGGGAACGAGCGCCGCGAGCTGCCCTAGCGCGCGCCGCTGCTCCGCGGAGGGTTCGGCGTCGGGCCAGATGACGTACACCGTGTCGGAATCGGGGATGGCCACGGGGAAACGCCGTGGGTTCCGTGTTCGTCGCTCGGCAGGGCTAAGCTCATCGTTCGCTGGGACGTAGCTCACGACCGAATCACGCGCCGTAGAGCTGCTGGCGAATAGCTCAGGCGGAGCTTGCCCCTCGAGCCACTCCAGCGCCTGACGCCCTGCGATAGGTGCACTAGCAACTGCCCAAGCGCTTACGAGGGCGCTGAACAAGCGCGCCGGGTGAGGAGGCCACTCAGGAGCAGACTTCTCGTTTCCAGTCGTAAAGTCCGCCGACCGAACCGCGCCGGTAAGGTATGTGATCCGGAACGAAATCATGCGCGCCCCTCCAGCCGATGGCTCATTTGTACGGCCTTAGCGAGCTCTTTTCCCGGATAAAGGGTAATCGGCTGCTCGTTCCACTTGAGCCCTACCTTGGCCGCGTTCAGGGCTCCGGCACGGAGAAGCTCCACTGCGTTATCGGGCTGAAGGGAGAAGATCTGCGGCCGGTCCAGCGAGAGGAGTTCGATCCGAAGCCCATGCTGGGGAACAAGAAGGCAACGCGACCGTAGATCGAAGCCGGTTCGCCATTGCCAGCTCACCGCTGCCAACGCCAGCGCGGCTAAAGTCGTTCTCGCGGCAATATTGACGGTTGCGTCCTCCTACAGCTTGCCGTCGCGCTCTAGCGGAAACCTTAGGCGGCGCAGGGCCGGCAGCGAAAGCACACACGTCTGACGCGCGAAGCGGATGGTCACGCCGCCGTGGTGTGGCAAGCCTGTGTCCTTATCTCGCAACGACGGAGTGACGTTACCGAGGCCAACCTCGGAGAGCTTCGTCTTGCCTTTTTCAACGACCTGCCATCCATCGTCGGTGATGTCAATTGAGATGTCCTTCGTCGTGCGGATGACGGGATCGATCCGGCTGGTTGGGCGAGCACCGGGCTCCGCATCGAACCCGACGATCTCGGACACAAGCGCGCGCTGAAACTTTTCACCCTGGACGCCCGCGAGCTTCTGCTTGTAGGAGTCCCACATGCCAAACACAAGCGCTGTTGGGCAAAGCTCAAAGAGCGGAGTTGCATTAGCGATCGAAGCTCCCTCAAACCGGCGTCCACAGGACGAAGCCTTTTTCGGGTCACGGTGACGGAAGGCCTTCCGTTGTTTATTGTCTTCTTCGAACTCGCTGCCCCAAAACATTCCGTCCGCAAGCCTGTGTGGGGTTTCGAGGGCGGTGACCACTCCGACATTCCGAGTCTCTTCTTCCTTAGCTTTCCCGAAATCGATCTGGACTAATGGAAACTTGAACTTTCCGGCGCGATATCCCTCAAGGAGAGTCAGTTCCAGGCGATTGGCCTGAGACTGTACGGAGTCTAGCAACACGCATTTGATCCGCTGTCCGTCGATCACCCTCTCCTCGAAAGCGTAGGTCCCTCCTTCGTAGGTGGACGGGTACACCTTGTCACCCGCTCCGCCTGCCGGCTGAAGCTCGGTGACGCAGCGAAAGGCGGCAGCATCACCTTCGATGGCGGCGCGAAGAGTTTGGAGATCCAGGCATGTCGGCTGGTCTGTCATGGATAGCCCCTCCCTGGTGCGCGACCGTTCGGATACGACGGTCACGCACCCTTTTCGTGTTGTGGCACCAACGTGCGTTCCCGGCGTGACATCCGGGGTCACGGCCCTATTGACTCAAAATGAAAACGCCGGCGCCAGAGCCAGCCCAGGATTGCCATGGCGGTCTTACCACAGCCAGTGGGCACATCCGCTAACTTCGGCAACGCGCTCGCCACCGCGAAGCGACGCTGATAGGGAAACGGCTGGCTTCCTGTCGCGCGTTGAAACCACTCATCAAAGTCGGGCATTTTCAGGCTGTCCTTCCTTTTCTCTCGAGGTCAGGGGGGGCAAATCACTGATTCTTCCCAACGCGAGGAGGATTTTCTCCCGAGCCCTGGCGTCGAACTCGCGGCCGTAGAAGCGGAGGAAGAGCGCCCGCCGCACGGTGGCGGGCGAAGCCGCGGGAGCCTTCGCCAACACGGAGGCCCTGACCAGCGCCACGGCGGTCGCGTGCATGGAGCACCCCATCTTCAGTCGCTCCTCCCCGGAACGCTGGAGCAGCAGATCCCGGAAGTTCCGCTCGACCTCCGGCGATGTGTCTGTCATCCACTCACCTCGCGATAACCGGATAGCTCCAAGATGCGACTCGACCACGCGCGGGCCTGGTAGATCATTTCGTGGAGCCGACTCCCCTCCATCCGTCCCTGCTGCCATGTCCGGTGCCATACGGCCAACTGGATCTGAAGCGCCACCAGTTCGGCTTGCACCTCCAGAGAAGCATCGGGCACGTTCCACTCAATGAACCACTTGCTTTCTTCAAGGAGGTACTCGATGGACTTGTGCGGCTTCATTCGACTGCTGAAAGAGGCGAGGCGGGCCAGATTGGCCGCAAGGGCTCCCAGGCGAAGGCTCAATCCGTCCCGCAAGTACCTTTCTCGAATCACGTCAAATCGCGTCATGTTTCCTCCAGCAAATCCCGTACAATCCTTTCGACCTTAGCCCGAATGACCGGATCCTGGATTTCCAGACTGCGGTTGCCTTGCCACGTGTCATTTCTCAAAAGCTTTCCCCCAGGGATTCTCAAAACCTTTCCTCCACCCCTGAGGGCCGGCGGTCGTTCTCTACTTACGCCATTCTGGATGCTCCGAGCAAGCCCTTTTCGGGTTGACGGCGGTATTCGGGAGCCCCTGGCCGGGCGACGAGGGCCGTAGAGGCTCCAGAAGCCACGCTCTCGAGTCGGGCCATATCTTGTGCTATCCCCCCTCGCGGCCGCGATTCGAGGGGCGGCGCCCGCCCGTGGTCGGGCTGGGCGCGCGGGCCGCGCGCAGGCTCGGCCCTTCCATGACGATCTGGTGGGCGCGGTGGGCGACGCGATCGAGGGCGCTGTTGGCGAGGATGGGGTCGTCGAAGAGCGCGACCCACTCCTCCACGGCACGGTTCGAAGCGATGACGGTTGCCGCGCGCCGGTCCCGCTCGACCAGGACGTCGTAGAAGTCACTGGACTCCTGGGCGGCGAGCTTGCGCAGGCCGAAGTCGTCCAGGATGAGCAGATCGGGGGCGAGCCAGCCGCGGAGCTCGCGCTCGAAGGAGTGGTCGGCCCGCGATTGCCGCAGGGCTTGCAGCAGCTTGGCGACCTTGATGAAGCGGACGCGGGCGCCGGCGCGACAGGCGCTGTGCCCGAGGGCCTGGGCGAACCAACTCTTCCCCACGCCGACGGGGCCGCAGAAGATGACGTTCTCCTTGGCCGTGAGCCAGTGCAGGGCGAAGAGGTCGCGGACGCGGGCGCGGTCGTAGCTCACCGGGGTGTCCCACACGAGCTGCTCGTAGGACACCACCTCCTCGAAGCCGGCGGCCTCGATGCGGCGGGTCAGGCCCTGGCTGTCGCGGCGGTCGATCTCGTCCTGGAGCAGGAGTTCGAGGAACTCGAGGGGGCTGAGCTTGGCCTGGCGGGCGTGTGTGGCGCGGTCGGGCAGCGTGGGCACGAGGCCGCCCAGGCGCAGGCGCTTGAGACGACGGACCAGATCAGGGGCGATCTCCATCGGTCTCTTCCTCCTTGGGGTGATGGGCAAAGCTCTGCGGGGGCCGGGCGAACCGGGCGGGCAGCGGCACGACGGCGCCCCGCTCGCTGGGGCCGGGCTCCCGCTCCAGCGCCGTGCGGAGGATGGCCTCCACGCGGCGCACATCGAGCAGCTCGAAGGCCAGGGCGCGAGCGCACGCGGCATTGACGCGCGCGGCGCCGTAACGCTCGGCCAGGCGCAGCAGTTTCTGGGCTTGGCGCAGGCGCGCCCACGGGAACGTGCCGCTCAGGAGCACGCGCACGAACTGGCCCACGGCGGGGCCGACCTGGTCGGCCTGCCGGCTGCACGCGTCGGGAGCGCGCATTGCATAGGGGGCCCGCTCGGCCGGGTAGTCGGTGTAGTCGGTGGCGCGCCCGCCGGGCGGCTGGGGGGCGTGGACCTTGATCAGCTCGGCGTGATGGTAGATCCGCACGAGGCGAGAATCGCCGCGGACCTCGACGCGCTTGCCGAGGTAGTGCGTGGGCACCGAGTAGAGGGCCCGGCGGAACTGGATGTGGTGATCGGGGTGGACGGTCGCCCAGGCCCACACGGGACGATCAAACGGCTCGGGCGCCAGCGGCAGCAGGGTCGCCTGCTCCACGCTCTCGAACACCACCCGCGGCACCTGGCGCGTGGTGCCGTGGACGCGGGTGCCGGCGATGTCACGCGCCCACGCCACGGCGTGGGTCTGCATCTCGACGAGGTCGCGGAAGCGCTCCCCCCGGAAGAAGTCCTCCCGCACGTAGGGGATCCCGCGCTCGACTTTCGGTTTTCCGGTCGCGTGCGCCGCCACCGCGGGGTCGACGACGAAGCCGCGGTACTGCGCGTATTCGAGGAACACGCGGTTGAGATGCGGGGCGTAGCGGTCGGGGCGCGTGACGACGGGCTTGAGATTGTCGGCGACCAGGCGGCGGACCACCCCGCCGAAGAAGGTCCACGCCGCTTCCAGGCCGTCGAGCACGGCAGGGAGGTCCTGGCGCAGCGTGATCGCCAGAAACGCGTAGCGGCTGAAGCAGAGGGTCACCAGCAAGCCGTACACGCGGCGCCGATGCCCAGTGGCGGGATCGAGCCAGAGGCCGAGCAAGCCGAAGTCGACTTCGGCGGCCTCCCCGGGCGGCGGCTCGGCCACGCGCACGGTGACGGTCGGCGCCCCAAAGCCGAGGTGCGCCTGGGCGAAGCGGTGCAGCGAGCTGTAGGGGACGGCCACGCCCTGCGCCCGCAGCCGGCGATGGATATCTTCGTCAGCCGCAGGCCTTCGGCCAGCCAGGCGGCGATCTGGTCTCGGTGGACCGCGAGACGGTCGGGAACCTCCGCTGGCCGACCCACGGGCCCGGCGTACATGGCGGCGATGACGGCCGCGACCTGCGCGTCCGTCGGCGCGGCATCGCCCCGGCGCAGCCCGACCCCAAGCGCGGCGGCCACGTACCTGGCGACCGTCTTCCGGTCGCTCCCGGTCCCCCGCGCGATCGCGCGGGGGCCTTGCCCCAAGCAGAACCGGCGCAGCACTTCGCGAACTTCGATCACACCCAGCTCCCGGTAGGCCATGACCACCTCCTTGCGATGGATGCCACTGACCGTGACCACCTCGTCCAGCAGCCGGTGCTTCTC
>JBHIAB010000129.1:0-9896 GCA_046758385.1 Methylomirabilia bacterium
GGCGCCGCCGCCCCCGGGGGGGGGGGGGGGGCCCCCCCCCCCCCCCCCCCCCCCCCCCCCCCCCCCGATTCCACTAGGCGTAAGCTACGTCAAGCTCTCGCGTGCCGCACCGCGAGGAGCAAAGCCGAATGTCGGGTCGTGGGCTTGGAAACGGCTCGGTGCACCGGGTGCACCCGCGGATCCACCACCCCCGTGAGTTGATCTCGTGTTTCAGAAACAGGAACATCGCCAGGGGGTGCGCCTCCTTCATCACCCGGCAGATGGCATAAAAGTCAAGCCCCCCGCGGTTGTTGAAGAGCAGCGTGATCTCGGCACGCTGAGCCTGGGTGAGCTGGCGGTACTTCGGGCCGTCCGGATCGCGGTTGATGGGAACACCCTGGCGAGTGAGCCGCCCCAGGGCCGTGAGCACGCGTTTCCGGTCGCAGTTGAGAATCAGCGCCATCTCTTTGATCGAGCAGGTTCGCCGAAGAAAGAT
Organism: Methylomirabilia bacterium; assembly: GCA_046758385.1. Lineage (GTDB taxonomy): Bacteria > Methylomirabilota > Methylomirabilia > Rokubacteriales > CSP1-6 > JBHIAB01. The sequence continues at coordinate 476 of JBHIAB010000129.1, forward strand.
CACCTGAGCGATAAAGGCCGGGTCGACCTTGAGGGCGCCCACCCGGCCGTTGGCGCCGGACGGGGTGCTCATGGATCCCCAACCTCCTCTTCGGTTATCCGGATAAATTCCGTCAGGAGCGACTGGTACCGGTCGCGGCTCTCCCAGCCTTGAGCCATGGACTCGTGAGTCCCCTGGAGGGAGAGTCCGTGGAACCGGTCGACGGCGGGAACCGCCATCGGGGGACAGGCCGCAGCCACCAAGAAGAGCAGCAAGTCTTCGACCGCGTATCGAGCCGCCAACCCCACAAGGGCCTCACCGTCCCCGTCCGGCGCAAGCTGCGCGGCCACCTCCGCGCCTTCGACTCCCGCCCGGGGGATCTCTCGGAGCAGCGCGAGGGTAGCGAGGTTGAGCTTTGCCACCCCGTCTGCCAGGCGCGCAGCCAGTTCGTCAGCGGAGGGTCCGTGAGACGGCCGAGACACGCGGTAGGTCTGCTTCAGCAGCGTCAACCCCTCAAACGGGTCCGTCGTCTCCTGGGAACGGCCACGGGAACACTCGCGCACAAGGGCGCGTTGCAGATCGCGGTAGTGGCGGCGCGACCCGGCCCGGATCCCTTTCACCTCGTCCGCCAGCGTGCCGACCCGCTTCCCCAACGGCAGGCGGTCCACGCGGATGGAGGCAAGCGGCACCAGATCCAGCGTCCGGAGATGAAGGATGGCGTACACTTGGTCGACGGACAGGATCGCTTCCTTCGCACCCTCTGCGTCGAAGATCGTCTCCCCGAAGAGAGCCTTGGTCGTCGCCTCGAAGGCACGGCCGGGCAGGCTACGCACCTCGCTCACGAGGCCCAGGAGGCTCCAGTTGAGCTGCGCGACGAAACCTTCCAGCACGGGGAGCGTGTCGTCCCGGCCAGCCCCACCAGCACGCCCCGGTCGTTTGTCGTTCAGCGGTCTCCCCAGCCGGTGCCGCTGAGGGGTCATGACGCAAACGCGCCAACGCGATGAACCATGCGCCTTATTTCCAACCGGCCGACTGATTTCTCCGTTGAGGTCATGTCACGCGTCGATTTTCCTGCCATGTGGCCAATTTTCATTCGTGGAGGTGTGAGCAAGATTTGTTCCAGAAGGGGCCCGGAATGAAAGTAGCTGATTTCGTGCCTGAGGACTTGGCCGGGAATTCCTGTCGGTGAGGCCTGACAGGAGTTTTTCCCGGTAGAGACGGTAAACTTTCCCCGCTCAGGAAAGCGGGCTCAGAAGTCGGGCTGGCGGAGGGCCCTCAGCTTGTTGTAGAGCGTCTTGGGGTCGACACCAAGGATTCTGGCAGATTGCGCGCGATTTCCCCCCGTCCGTTGGAGCACCTTGGCAACGTAGCGCTGCTCCACTTCCTTCAGAGGCGGAAGCGATTCCTCCGATTCCCACGCAGTCGCAGCCACCGAAAGCTCGAGCGCCACATCGGCTGCCGAAATCTCGTTCCCGTCGGAGAGCGCCACGAACCGCTCAACGATGTTCCTGAGCTCCCGGACGTTCCCGGGCCACGGATGCTGGGCCAGTTGCGCCCTGGCATCGGGGCTCATGTTGACCGGTGAGTGTCCCGGGGGGGTGAGCTGATGGATGAATAGGTCCACCAGGAGCGGGATGTCCTCGCTGCGCTCTCTGAGCGCCGGAACGCGGAGAAGGATCACGCCGAGGCGATAGTAAAGGTCCTGGCGAAACCTTCCGGCTCGAGTCTCAGCAACAATGTCCTTGTTGGTGGCCGCGAGGACGCGGACATCCACCCGGGTCATGCGGCCGCTCCCCACCCGCCGGACCTCCCCCAGGTCCAGGGCCCGGAGCAGCTTCACCTGCATGCCGGGGCTCATCTCGGCCACCTCGTCGAAGAAGAGCGTTCCATTGTGGGCTAGCTCCAGGAGGCCGTGCTTCTGCGCCGTGGCACCGGTGAAAGCGCCCTTCTCGTGACCGAACAGCTCGCTCTCAAGCAGCTCCTCGGGCAACGCTCCACAGTTCACCGCCAGGAACGGCATCGCCCGCCGGTGGCTCTGCCGGTGAATGTGACGCGCCGCTAACTCCTTCCCGCTGCCGCTCTCCCCCATGATCAGCACGCTGGAGTCCGACAGGGCGGCGCGATCCAGGAGGGTTTTGAACGCCTCCAGGACCCGGCTCTTTCCCACCAGGAACGGACCTGGCTCAGACTGAGAAACCGCGCGGCGCAGAGAGCGGTTCTCGCGCGTGAGACGCCGCCGGTCAGCCGCCCGGCTCACCACTTCGAGGAGCTCGGCCAGCCGGAACGGCTTGGTGATGTAGTCGTACGCCTTGAGCTTGAGGGCCTCGATAGCCGTCTCGGTGTCGGCATGCCCCGTCATGATCACCGCTTCGGCCTCGTGGCCTTCAGCCCGCATCCCTTTGAGCAACTCGATCCCGTCTCGCTCCGGCATCCGGAGGTCCAAGAGCACGACATCGAAGTCGCTGGCCCTAAGGGTCTCCTCGGCCGTGACCCCATCCGCCGCCGTCTCCACCTCGAACCCCCGCCGGGCAAATTCCCGAGCAAGCCCCTCGCGGAGGCTGCCCTCGTCCTCGGCGATCAGGATTCTCAGCCGATCCGACATCACCGCTCGTCTCCCTCCTGGAACCGAGGCAGCTCGACCACGGCCGTCCAGCCTCCCCCGTTTGGATTCTCAACCTCGAGCTGCCCTCCGTGCTCCCTGACGATCCGTCGACAGAGCGCCAGGGGGAAACTCACCCGCGAACCCTCCGGGGCGGGCGCGACAGCAGGGGCCTCGCCGCTGGCGACGGTAATCCGGACCGAGCCCGGACCGACCAGCGCGGCGGCAAGGGTCACGGTGCCGTGTTTCCCACCCGCCTCCAGCGCGTTCATCACGAGGTTCAGGACGAGAAGGCGCAGCATGACCGGATTGCCACAGACGCTCACCGCCTTCTCGGCGCGATGGCGAACTATGCGGGAATTGACCCACTGGACCTGAAGCTCGGCCAGCTCCTGCGCCTCAGAGATTACGGCCTCGAGTTCAACCCGCTGAGGCTCTCGCGACGCTCGCCGGGAGAACTCAAGGAGTCGCCCCACCAGGGCCTTACACCGCAAAACCTCCCGTGTGATGACCTCGGTCGCCTCGACCAGTTGGGGACGCAACTCGGAGCCCTCAAGCCGAGGCTCGCTCAGATAGCCGGCGAGAATCTCCGCCTGGAGCACGATGGCACCGAGCGGGTTGTTGAGTCGGTGAGCGAGACCAGGCGCCAGCCGCCCGGTCGTGGCCAGTCGCTCCTGCTCGAGCAGGTCCTCCTGGTTCCACCCGATCTGAGCGCTCCGATTGGCCTCGGACAAGACGAGGGTAGCGACAAAGGCCAGCGGGGAGAGTCGTTCCAGGTCCGAATGGGTGAACGGCCTCGGAGAAAGCCGCATAAGGTCCAGACAGCCGACCCGCTCCCCTCCGGCCTTCAGGGGGTAGCTCAGGGCGGTCTGCACGCCGAGCCGAACCAGTTCGGGGATGGCCCCGGGGTGGTCGGGGTAATCCGTGACCAGCATCGGGCTCCCCGACTCGAGGGCGAGCCCGGCGAGGTTGTTCCTTGGCAGGGTGGAGAGGTGAGACGGCAGGTTCGTCAAGCAGGCGTACCGCAGCGCGCCATCCGCAGAAGCCGGGAGGGCGATTGTGCCGGCGTCCGCTTCGAGGATCTCGACAGCAGTGGCGACCACCCGGGGTAGGAGCATCTCGGACCGAAGGGCCTCTGGACCATCCCCCAAACCTCGAAGCAGGACATCGAGTGACACCAGGTAGCTCCAAACCCCCGCAAGCGGACTACAATAGGAAACTAGCGCATCTCAGAGGGGTCTGCAATAGGGTCATACGAGAGCCATCAACGGGAGAGAAGAGTCAGCCGCGCTGCCCGGACTCCCAAGCGGTCGTGGAGCATCTGATCCAGGTCTCAGCAGGCCCCCGACGGCAAGCGGAGGCACGAGCATTTATCCGTGCCTTATGAGAGCGGGCCGATAGGGATGCGGGGGATGATGTGCTCGGGGAGCGTGACGTGCTCCCGACACGAAAGGCAATAGAAGTCCAGCTCCAGGCCCCCACGGGTGCCGCAGAACTCGATCTGTCGACGACACCGGGCGTGGTAGATTCGCCCGTCAAGCTCCCGGAACACGGTCACGATAGCAGGCGCGTTGAGGGCGCCATCGTGGGGCGTTGACGGCGTGAGCCCCTCACCAGCGGCGGAGCGAGACCCTCGGCGCGCGACGCGGCCGCGGCCTCGAGGGCGGGAGCGAGGAGCCGTCACTTGCGGGATAGCCATGTTGTCTCCTCTGGCTCTTGCGGTTTGCTGGTAAAGGCTTCGGCGTTCCGCCGTAGACAGCTTAGTTCCCGACCCCCAGGGCGGTCTCCAGTGGCATTTCCCAGATCCAGCCGGCACACCGCACTTCGACCCGAAGACGCGTGGGCGTGTTGACCGACCAGTAGGCCAGGGAGAACTGAATGCAGCCCTTCTTCCCCAGCTCTCGCTTCATCTCTGAGACGGGCTGGGCAATCAGGCCGGAGAGGTTCTGGCCATGGACGGCGATTTCCCGCGAAAGCGCCACCTCAGCCCCAGACGCCTGACCGGCTGACAGCGCGATGAGGAGCAGAACCCCCGCCGCTCCCAGCCAGAAGGGAGACACCCGAAAGCCGATGGTCCGGGCGCTCGCGCGACGCGCACCGATCGCTCTGTTGATCAGAGTTCTGATTCTGTCGGCCATGGCGCGTCCTCCTTACTCCTCGGACTGCCAGGCAGAAGTCGCATAGGCGGGTCAGGCGGGATGCAGACCCTGAAGCAGCGGGCCACCCAACCCCGGCGCTCCCAATGAATCTCGCCCATCTCGCGACTCCTCCCGGTGTCTCTGAGGACACGTTCCCTTTGACACAGTAATCGGCCTCCTGCGGGCCAAGTTGGAGGCCCGGGCGCGAAAAATCTGGCCGTGCAGGCGAAATGCGTTGAATTTCAAGCGGATAGCGGGAGCGCAAGCGAGAGGTCGAGCGGCGAAAGGGACCGCCGCTCTTCCTCGTAGTCGTACGGGATTAGCGGGAAATCGGGCCCGAAGAGGAGCCGGTCCTGATACCGAAGGATCAGAGCGGTCGACACTACACCCGAGGAGCGTTGCCTCTTGACACGATGGTTGCTCTTCTCCATTCTCGGACTGACATTATCCTGGCCATGAGCGCCGACCCCTTTCAAGCACGTCCAAGGGCCCAGGCCTATGTGGGCCAACGCGTGGCCCGACGCGAGGACCACCGTTACCTCACTGGACAGGGCCAGTACCTGGATGACCTCGTCCTCCGCGGACTCGTCCACGCGGCCTTCGTGAGAAGTCCGTTCCCCCACGCGCGGGTCCGTCGCGTAGACCTGAATGCGTGCCGGTCCCTCCCGGGGGTGCTCGATGCCTTGGACGGTGCCGAGGCCGCCCAGCATCTCAGACCGATTCGAAGCGCCCTTGAGCGAGCGGGGTCGTGCGGGGAATGGTGGCCGCTGGCTCGAGACCGGGTGCGCTTTCCGGGCGAGGCCGTGGCTGCCATCGTTGCCACCGACCGCTATCTCGCCGAGGACGCCGCCTGGGCCGTCCGGATCGAGTATGACCCACTTCCGGCTCTCCCCGACGTCCTGCAGGCCGCCTCCCCAGATGCCCTCGAGCTTCACCCCGAGGTGGCCGGGAACACGTTCCTCCGGGCGACGGGAAGCGCCGGAGACGCCTCGGCGGTCTGCTCGCGAGCTCCCGTGGTCGTAAGGGCCGAGCTCAGGACGGGACGTGTCACTGGGGCGGCCATCGAAAACCGGGGTGTCCTGGCACACTTCGATCGAGGCAGCCACCACCTCCGGGTCTGGTCATCGACCCAGGTCCCACACCTTCTGAGAGTCGCCCTGGCCGAGCAGCTCGGCCTGGACGAAACCCTGATCACCGTGCTCGCTCCGGATGTCGGTGGAGCCTTTGGGATCAAGATGCACCTCTTCCCGGAGGAGCTCACCGTCGCCCTCCTCGCCCTGCGCCTAGGCCGCCCGGTCAAATGGGTGGAACGGAGACAGGAGAACTTCCAGGCCAGCATCCACGCCCATGAGCAGCGCCTCCGGATCGAGCTGGCCGCGAACCAGGATGGGCGGATCCAGGGGCTCAAAGCGCGCGTGGTCACAGACGCAGGCGCCTACTCGGCCTACCCCATCACGGCCGGGCTTGAGCCGCTCGGGGCGGCAGCGTCCCTCCCCGGGCCGTACGACATCGCCGACTATGAGTACGAGGCCGAGGCTCTCGCAACCACCAAGTGCCCGGTGGGCGCCTACCGAGGTGTCGGGCAGGTCATGGCCACATTCGCCCGGGAGCGGCTGATCGACCTCCTGGCGAGACGGCTCAAGCTGGACCCCGCGGAGGTTCGTCGGCGAAATCTCATCCCCCCGGAGCGTCTTCCCTACACCAACCCGGCTGGCCTCGTCTACGACACCGGCGACTATCCGGCCTGCTTCGAGCGAGCCCTGGCCGCGGCAGACTACACAGCCCTCAGGCGCCAGGTGGAGGAGCTGCGCGGTCAGGGACGACGGGCAGGAATCGGGCTCGCCTGCTTCGTGGAGTACACGGCCGTTGGCGCTTCGACGTATCGACGGCGCGGAATGAGGGAAGTCCCAGGTTATGATGCCGCCACGATCCGCATCTCGCCCTCGGGGCACGCGCAGGTGTTCGTGAGCTCGGTGTCCCAGGGCCAGGGACACGCCACCACCTTGGGCCAGCTTGCCGCCGATGCCCTTGGTTTCCCGCTCGACGCCATCACGCTGGTGAGCGGAGACACAGACCGATGCCCGTTCGGGAGTGGCACCTTCGCGAGCCGCGGCGCGGCCGGCGTCGGCGACGCGGTCCTCCTCGCCGCCCGCTCGGTGCGTGAGAAAGCTGTGCGGATCGCCGCGCTCCTGCTCGAGGCCGATGCCCATGACGTGGAGGCCGCCGACGGGCGGTTTCAGGTGCGCGGGGCGCCGGACCGCTTCCTCCCATGGTCGGCTGTGGCGCGGGCCGCGCACTACCCGCCGGTCTCACTGCTCAACGCGGGGGGGGAGCCCGGGCTCGAGGCCACCCGAGGCTTCAGCCCGACGCCCACCTTCTCCTACGCGACCCACGTCGCGGCGGTCGAGGTGGATCACGAAACCGGACAGGTCTCGATCCTTCGCTACCTCATCGTCGAAGATTGCGGCCCAATGATCAACCCCACCGTCGTGGAGGGGCAGACTGCCGGCGGAGTGACTCAAGGCATCGGCGTGGCGCTGCTCGAGGCGCTCGTCTATGACGAGACGTGCCAGCTCACGACTGCCTCGCTCATGGACTACGCGCTCCCGACCGTTGCCGAGGCCCTGGCTCTGGAGATCCACCACCTCGAGACCCCATCGCCAACCGGCCTGGGGGGGTTCAAGGGCGTGGGGGAGAGTGGGACCATCGGGGCGCCGGCGGCGATCGCCAACGCGGTGGCAGATGCCCTCGGGTCGGCGGGCGACGGACTGCTCGAACTGCCGATGACCCGTGAGCGGATCTGGCAGGCGATCCGAGCCGGCGGAGGCTAGTGCCGTTCCAACTATTTGTGAGGTGCAATGCACAGAAAAAAGGAGGTCAGCTATGGAGCATGCTGATGGGAGAACAGGGGCGGCAGCCATGGGACTCGGGAAAATTTCCAGGAGGAACGCCATCAAGACCGGAGGTGCTTTGGTTGGTGCAGGCGTTGCGAGCGCCGTAGGAGGTTACTTGCCTGGCGCCTCCACTCCCAGCGCGGTTGCGCAGACGACACCTCGATCCAGGAAGGCACCGTTCAAGATCGGGTTCCAGGTCCACAGGACAGGCATCGGAGCCGTCTACGGGAGGTGGTACGAGCGGACGACGACGGCCGCGGTGAACCTGATCAACGAGATGGGCGGGATCGCTGGACGGCCCGTTCAGCTCGTGCCAGAGGATGATGGAACAGACCCCAAGAGAGGGGCGGAGGTTGTCGAGAAGCTTGCCGTGCACCACAAGGTGGATTTCATCTACGGAACGCTTTTTTCACATGTGGTGATCGCGTCGGCGCCGAGAGCCGGCGAGCTGAAGATCCCGTATTTCGTGGTGAGCGAGGGCTACCATGTGGCCTCTGGGAAGCTGAACCGCTACGTCTTCCAGCCCGGCATCACCGACGTACGCGCGCAAATAACCGCCGTAGCGGGCTGGATCGTCAAGAATCTCGGAAAGAAGATCACCATGATCTTCCCTGACTATGCCTTCGGCTACAACCACAGAGACTTTTTGGGGCAGGCTGCACCCGCGCTCGGAGGGACGATCCGGGCTCGGCTCGCCATCCCGCCCAGGGAAACCTCGTTTACCAAGTATTTCCCACGGGTGCCCGCGGACACCGAGGTGTTGTATCACGTGATGGTCGGCCCCGGCGTGCTCACATTCGTCAAGGAAATGGGCGAGTACTTCGGTGCGCGGAAGCCCAACATCTTCGGGTTCATCGACTCGTTGGAAGGGGTCGACTTATCCAGCCCGGGGCTCGAGTTCCTCGAGGGAACGTACTTCTGGGAAGCGTTCCCGAGATACGCGGGCGGCTATGACACGCCTTATGAGCGGTTCTACAGGCAGCGGGTCGGTGTCAACGAAGCCGGCGCCAGCCTCCGGGACCCGAAGGATGTCTCAACCTACTCGCACATGTTCGGCTGCTGGGAAACCTTGTTCATCATCAAGCAGGCCGTCGAGCAGAGTGGCTACAAAGACCCCACCCCGAAGGACTACCAGGCCCTCATCGAGACCGTGGAGAACTTCCGGTGGTTCAACGAGGGGATTCAGCATCCGCAGGGCCACAAGAAGTTCGTCGGCCAGGTCCATCAAGGCTTCGGCCAGCAGTTCATCTCCAAGGTCGAGAACCGCAGGCTCAAGGTGATCCACAGAACGGAGATCGAGGATTCTCTCTATCAGCCCGAGGCGGACTACACGAAGCAATCGCTGTAAAGACCTGATTCGATCTTCTCCAACGCCGGTCCGTCACACGCACCTGCGGAGTGGGGGCAAATCCTCGGCTGCCCACCGTGTCGTTGCCACGACCACGGAAGGCGGTCCTGAGGATTCCCCCTTCCCTGCCACACTCTAGTGAGCTTCGAGGGTCATCTCTTTCTCGCGCTGCTTGAAGGGACGGTCACGGGCTTTGTGCTCGCGCTCACCGCCCTCGGCCTCTCGCTCGTTTTCGGCGTCATGCGCATCGTGAACGTAGCTCACGGAGAGTTCTTCATGCTAGGCGCAGTCATCGCCTGGTACTTCTCGACCGTGTTTGGCGGCTTCCTGGCGGCCCTGGTCGCGGCTCCCCTCATCGTCGGAGGCATCGCCTTCTTCGCTGATCGGCTCATCCTCCGTCACATCGAGTACAACCCCGAGAGCACCATCGTGGCGACCATCGGGCTTCTCTACATCTTCCAAC
>JBHIAB010000130.1:0-9869 GCA_046758385.1 Methylomirabilia bacterium
CGCATGCCTGGTATGGCCTGCTTGATCACTCCAAATCATGGGGCTCCATTTAGAGCAGGACAAATCTTAACGACAGTCTCATCTCTTCCTCAAGGTCAGGCCCATCACCGGCACGAGGAGCACGATCCCGACTGCGATTCGGGTGGCCCGTTCGACGGTTCCAACGTTTTGTCTCATCTCGTTTCTCCTCTCATGCCCGCTCGCCGCTGAACGTGCGAAGCCTCTGCGTGTCGAGGATTGTCGGGGCACCCTCGCGATCGGAGAATGCCTCAGCGATAACCATGTCCAACACCCTCAGCTATTTCGCAGCCTCGTCCATAATCCTGAATAGAATCTCCTCCACCTCCTGGGCCACGCCCTTCAGTTCCGGATTTGGGTAGAGGCTAAGCATCGTGGTGGGCTTGATAGTGGCCAGCGTGGTCTTCCCACCCTCCTCGTACACTGAGATCCGGCACGGGAGGGCTGTGGAGATCTCGAGGTTCGCCTCGAGGACCTTCTTCGCCTGGTGCGGGTTGCACACCTCGAAAATCCGGCACTCGCGGGCGAATGGTACCCCCTTTTCTGCCATCTTGGCCTTGAGGTCATGAACGCCGAGCACGCCGAACTTGTTGCGGGTTACCGCAGTTTCCAACTCCATGACGACCTGGTCAAGAGGTTTGTTCGATCCAACGACGTGTAACATCGATGCCCCCCTTCTCCTGGTCATGTTGAATAGTGGTGGCCTCACCTCATTCGTGAGACCCGCCTCGGTCTACTTTCGTAGAGTCGCCGGCACATCTACATCAAGTCCCGCTTCTTCGTTTCGAACTCTTGCTTCTCGACCTCCCCTCGGGCGTAGCGCTTTTTCAGGATCTCCAAGGCGGACTCTTCCACGGCCCTGCGGGGTCGGGTCTGTTCGACGAGCCACCTCACGAGCAGCACGACTCCGAGGATGATAAGAACCCAGAAAAGAAGCATCAGCAACCACCCGAAGAGCCCGAAGCCCCCCCACCAAGGGCCGGCCATCATTTCTCCCGGCATCATCGAATTCACCTCCTCTGGCCACCGATCAGCCCAGGGTCTTCAGATAGGCGATGAGGTCGTTCATGTCCTCCTCCGACACCTCCCATCGGGGCATTGTCCGGTCAAGGGTCGTTCCAGCAGGGTCACGGCGGTGCCGCAGAGCAACGTCACGCCCAACGCGGTCAGCGTCCGCATGATGCTTCCCCGATCCTTGTGTGGGGCGCGGCGATGCGACCGAAAGACGCCCGATACTTCACCGTGGCCTTTTTTCCCGGCCTCCGGCCGGCGGAACAGATCGGCCTGCAGTGCGATGACTTCGATTGGCATGCGAAGATTATCCGGGTCCGCCGTGGGGTTAGCCGCTTCGGCGCTCCAGCGATGCCCAAAACGCCCGGATCTTACCGGGACGTTACCATGGTGCCGATTGTCGAGGGGACACTGCGAGAGCAGCGCACGGCAAACCGGCTTGAGAGCCCGTGGGTATTCCCCAACGAGAAAGGAGGCCACCGCAACGCTGGCACTCTCAAGCGGCGAGGATATCGGCTGGGTCGTCAAAATGCTGGGGCATACGACCACAGAGGACGCGCGTGCTAACTACTTAATTTGTTGGAGCGGGCGAGCGGATTCGAACCGCCGACGTCCAGCTTGGGAAGCTGGCATTCTACCCCTGAATTACGCCCGCTTGTTGAGCCTATTCTAACTATCTCCCTGCGCGTGTCAATCTTCGCGTCCCTTTCCCCCTTTCCTCCTCACCCTGCCCTGTCCCCTTGGGGGAGAGGATGGGGTGTGTCGGAACGAGACGCGAGGTAGTCGAGCGCCTCCTCCCGTGTCCTGACCAGTTCCAGGTCCTGGGCCTCGCGAGCCATGGCCAGGAGCCGGCCCACCTCAGGGCCTGAAGGCAAGCCGAAGGCGGCCATGACATCCTCTCCGCGCAGCAGCGGCGGCCTTGTCGCCTGCCGACAATCCTCCTCCCAGCCCACCATGAGGCCAGCCACCAATCGTCCCATGGCGCCTCTCCACACCGCCCTGGGCGAGACACCCCGGACCGCGGCGGCGTCGGCCAGCGCCAGGAGGAAGAGATCCAGCACCTCGGCACCAAGGTCCCTGAAGAAGCGGTACCGCGCCCGCCGGCTCACTTCAGGCAGCTGGCCCAGGTGCATCGCCCGGAGATGGTGACGCACCAACTGCACGAGCACCGCCGTCGCGGCACTCGACAGGCGAAGCCGCAGGGCGATGGCCCGCGCCCTCTCGGCCCCCACTTTGTCGTGACCGATGAAGCGGATCCGCCCCCCGATCCGCTGGCGAGTTTCGGGCTTGGCCACGTCGTGAAGGAGCGCGGCCAGCTTCAGCACCTCCCGCCGGGTGAGCGAATCACCCAGGGGCTCGCTCAGGTGGGCGGTGAGCGCGGCCTGGTACGGGGCCAGAGCCTCCAGATCTGCGAGCACCCGGTCCGCCGCCTCCACCGCCCGCAGGGAGTGCTCCCACACCGTGAAGCGGTGAGGCGCCGGCTGGATCGCTGACTTCATCGGACTACGCTCGGGGAGAATCGACGCGAGCAGATCCAGGCGATCCAGCTCGCGCAGAGCCGGCCCGGTCCGTGGCAGCGCAAGGATCCCCGCCAGCTCTGTCCGAATCCGCTCGGGGGCCACCTCCCCGAGCCGGGGCGCGACGGCCCGTGCGGCGCGTCGCACGCCGGGATCGAGCGAGAAGCCAAGCTCGCCGGCGAGGCGTACGGCGCGGAGGGTGCGCAAGGGATCCTCGGCGAAGGACGCGGGCCCGGCCAACCGGAGGCGGCGTCGAGCGAGATCCGAGAGCCCTCCGGTGGGATCGACGACCTCTACGGCTCCTTCCTCGACCAGCCCTGAGAGCGACACCGCCAGGGCGTTGATCGTGAAGTCCCGTGCGCGGAGGTCGGCCTCGAGGGACGGGCCCCGGAACTCGGTCAGGTCGACCTGCGCGACCCGGCCTTCCGAGCGGAGAACGACCCGCCCAGCCCCGCGCTCGGCGTCCAGGCAGACGTAGCGCCCACCCGTGTGGATCGCCAGGGCTTCGGCAGTCTGGAGCGCTCCGCCCGGCAGTGCCAGATCCAGGTCCTCGAGGGGCTGCCTGGAGAGGAGCAGGTCACGAATCGCCCCACCCACCACGAAGGCATCCTTCGACGGAGCAAGAAGCGCAGCAAGACGCCGAAGCAGCGTCTGGTGAAAGGGGAGAAAGCCCGACATGATCACCGAAGCATTCCTCGCTCCTCTCTTGCCACCCATCGAAAGATTCCCTCGCGTCTACTCTACCCCGATCCGAAAAGACCCGACGCCGGAAACGCGATTCGTTTTCGGGTTCGTTCGCCCCTGCCAATCCGAGCCCGGATCGGGGTCTACACGGGGGGGGCGCCGCCGCTACCCTGGGCGCTGGCGAAGGGCCGAGGCGTGGATCAGCCAGGAGCCGGGCCACCCGTCTAGCGCGCAATCGGCGAGCAGGGCTTTTGCCCCGACCAGCCGCCGGATCACTCGGGTGACCTCGTCATGTCGGAGACCGAAGAGACGCGTCAGTAAACTCTCGTGGGTAAAGACCGCGGTAGCCGTGTAACGCTCCACGAGCCGCGCCACCGCGGCGGCCCGGGAGAGTCGCCGACCTTCGGCCGTGGCCCCCGGGAGCCAGGTCTCCAGGAGATCCCATCGATAGGAGAACGTCGGCTCGTAGCGCTCCTCGGTCTTGACCACCCACATCCCCTGTTGGAGCTCCGCCATGGCCCGCTCGAACTCTCGGGTCTTGGCGGACTCCAGCATGAAACTATTGGCCCTGAGCTCGCGCGTGTACTGGGGACGCTCGCGCATCATGGCGTCCATGATCCGCTTGGCCGTCAGCGAGAGCCGCCCCGCCTCGTACTCCTCCCGATAATCACGAGCGCGCTGCCGCCCGCGGACCACGGCGTAGAAGGCGGGGAAGAGATCCAGCGCCACCAGGATCGGCCGGCCTTTGAGGAGCTTGCCATAGTACACCTGTTTTGCCGCGGGGAGCCGGTCTTTGAGGTCCCAGGTGAGCCCGATTCCCTCATCGTGGTGGGAGCGGCGGGGCCAGCGAGGGTTGGGCCTCCCAACCACCGCCTCCCAGAGACACGGCACCCCCTCGGGGAAGCGATAGAAGGTAGAGCAGAACCCCACCGTGTTGACGAAGGTCAGAGCCCTGCGGGCACTCCGAACACGGAGGGCCGGGACACGATGAAAGCGGCGGTCCCTCAAGCGCCTGAGGGTCGCGGTGGACAGACCACGATGGGCCGCCTTCAAAGGAATTCGATTCCGCGCTCGGTGATCCGGTACTCGACGATCTCATCGGCCATGGCACTCTCCCGGTGCTTGATCACGCAGCAAAAGCGCCCGAGACGGCGGCCCACGCGTTCGCTCCCCAGCACCAACACGGTGTTGGCAACGGCACCCAGGTCGCCGGCCCCCACTTTCCGCGCGAGGAGGTCCTCCAGGCGGGTCTCCTCGCTGGTGACCAGGAGCAGCGTGGTGACGGCCCGATGGTCGTAGCCGTGGGCATCGATGAAATCCCGGTACTTCCACACCGGCAGGCAGATCTCCATCCCCAGGGTCTCCGCATCCCGGTGGATCACCTTGCGGTAGAGCTCGTCGAAGAGAAAGAGCTGGATGGACTCGGCGGGAGCATTGGTCGGCTCCACTCCGTCCACCACCACCCGGCGCGTTCCCGCGCAGAAGTGGAAATAGAAAAACGGGCGGACCGTGTAGAGGGCGTGGTTGTAAGCGGCCTTCCAGTTCCAGTCGAACTCCGCGCCATCAGGCGTCGGCACCTGGTAGTCGCGGACCTTCCCGACCCACGGGAAGGCGTCCGAATAGCAGTCGTCGAGCGCACCGTCCGGTGGGAACGGGGCTGCCATTGGGCTCACGGCGTGCGCCCACCGCCCGAGCCTCCAGTCAAAGAGGCGCTCCGCGTAGGCGTGATGCTGCTGGCAGTCCCCGCGGGCGTTCATGTCGAAGATCAGGCCTGGCGCTCCCTCTGCAGCGGCGCCATGCCGGGCGAGGGTCAACCCGAGGTGGGTCTTGCCGATGCCAGTCGCCCCGTAGACGACGGCGAGGGTCCCCGGCAGAAGCCCACCGCCGAGCATCTCGTCCAGACGCGGAATCCCCGTGGATGTGCGCGAAGTCACCGGCGGGATTCTACGGGACGGCGCCGGACCGGTCAAGTCAGCCTCGACGATGAGCGAGCGTCCCTGGGGCAGCAAGCCATCGAACAGGTACAACTTCCCTGCCTGCGCGCCTGCGTCCTTGACAGGGCGACTGTCGCAGCCATACGGTAACCCTATGGTGGACCGGCTCTTCTATTTCGAGGGCTCGGGAGCCGCAAGCCTGAAGGGCGCGTCCGCCGGGAAGTACGAGTGGGTGGCGCTCAATCCCCGAGAAGCCACGGCCCCGGCCCTCGCTGGTCCCGGAATGCTTCTGGTGGATGCCGCCACCGACAGCCTGGACCGCGCTCGCGCGCTCAAGGCAGCCGACCCCCTGCTCGAGATGGTGGCCCTCGTCGATCCTCGAGCACTGCCCGAGCTCTCCTCCGATGAGGTCTACGTCTGCCTGCCCAAGCCGGTATCGCCGCTCCTCTTCGACAAGGTCCTCGGCAACGCCTTCGCGCACCTCCGGCTCCGCCAGGAGCAGGGGCGGACCAGTGCCTACCTAGCCAGGCTGACCAAGGAGCTTCACGAGCTGAATGCCATCGGCATCAAGCTCTCGGCCGAACGCGACACCCAGGCGCTTCTCGAGCTGATCCTGGCCACGGCGCGCGAGATCACCAGAAGTGATGCGGGCTCGCTTTACCTGGTCGAGGAGGGGGAGGCGGGCACGCGGCGCCTCCGGTTCAAGCTGACCCAGAACGACACCCTGCCCAGCATCCCATTCAAAGAGTTCACGATGCCGATCAGCTCTGAAAGCGTGGCGGGGCACGTGGCATCGACGGGTGAGATCATCAGCCTGGAGGATGCTTACGTCCCACCGCCCGGCTCGCCGTTCCAGATCAACCGGGCCTTCGACCGCGACGTGGGCTACCGGACCAAATCCATGCTGGTCGTGCCGATGAAGACGCAGCAGGACGAGATCATCGGCGTCCTGCAACTGATCAACCGTAAAGAAGACGGCACGCAGCGCTTCGCGTCGGGGGAAGAGATCGAGCGCGAGGCACTCCCCTTCCCGATCAGCGCGCTGGACCTCGCCTCCTCCTTAGCCTCGCAGGCAGCGGTGGCGCTGGAGAACAGCCGTTTGTACGAGAGCATCCAAACCCTCTTCGAGGGCTTCGTAAAGGCCTCGGTCACGGCCATCGAGTCGCGAGATCCCACCACCTCCGGCCACTCATTCCGCGTCGCCTATCTCACCGTCGGGCTGGCCGAGGCGATCGATCGTGTGGAGGCCGGCCCCTACCGCAACTTGCGGTTCACGCAGGAGGAGATGAAGGAGATCCGCTACGCGTCGCTCCTCCACGACTTCGGCAAGGTCGGCGTGCGGGAGGAGGTCCTGGTAAAGGCCAAGAAGCTCCAGCCCTGGCACGTGGAGCTGATCCAGCAGCGGGTGGAAGTGGTCAAGCGGGGATTGGCGCTCAAGTACAGCCAGAAGAAGATCGAGTACCTGCTCGCGAAGGGGCGGGAGCAGTTCCTCGACCAGTGCCGGGCCTACGACACCGAGCTGGCGGCCACCATCGAGGAACTGGACCGCTACCTCCGGACCGTGCTCACGGCCAACGAGCCGGCGGTGATGCCGGAGGACTTCGCCGCGGCCGTCCAGCAGCTAGCGCTCAAGAGCTTCGAGGACCACCTGGGCACCGCCCAGACAATCGTCACCCCGCAGGAGGCCCGCGTCCTCTCGATCCCCAAAGGGAGCCTGACCGAGCCGGAGCGCTTACAGATCGAGTCCCACGTGATCCACACTTTCCAGTTTCTGGCCCAGATCCCCTGGACCAAGGCGCTCAAGCACATCCCCGAGATCGCGCGCTCCCACCACGAGAAACTCGATGGCTCCGGGTATCCCGACGGGATGAGAGCAAATGAGATCCCTCCGCAGTCGAGGACGATGACGATCGCGGACATCTACGATGCCCTGACCGCAGCGGACCGCCCCTACAAGAAGGCCGTCCCGGCGGCGCGGGCGCTGGACATCCTGAGCTCCGAGGGGAACGCAGGCCTCGTCGACCGGGTCCTCCTCGACCTCTTCATCGACGCCAAGGTGTACGAGCGCACCCTCCCCCTCGCCTAGCTGGCCCCGCCGCCTGTCACCTCCGCCCATCCCACCTTGTCGTGTTCCACTCCTGCGCTCCGTTGATCAGTCGCTCCAACACCCGCCCGCGCTCCTCCTACTATCGCCGAGATTGTCAAACCGGGCAGGGTTAGTCCCTCAACCGGCAAGCAAGGCGAAGAGTAAGCCCCAAGCAAAGATGCCAAGCACCATCGCGCTGCCCGCGAGGACGTCCCTCACGAGCGCTGAGCTCCTCATTTGTTGAGCGGTTCTGCCCAACAAAAAAGCCCAGCACGGCTTCCCGAAACGGACAACGGATTGTTGGACTGGGATCACGTCTGTGGTCATGCCTGGCTCCCTCAGAACCCGCGAAGCAATCCAACGACCTTGCCCAAAATCTTCACATCCCGTTCGCCGGGCTTGACGGCGATGGGCGCCATGGTCGGGTGCTCGGGCTTGAGCACGATAGCCTCGCCCTGCCGCCCGAAACGCTTCACTGTGGCCTCGTTATCCAAAAGCGCCACCACGATCTCCCCCGGCTCAGCGGTCTCCTGTGGCCTCACTAGCACCAGGTCACCATCCACGATGTGGGCGGAGACCATGCTTTCGCCACGAACCCGCAGGGCGAACAGCTCCCGGCCCTTGCCGGCCAGCCACTCGGCCAGGATGGGGATGCTCCCCTCGCGGTTCTCCTCCGCCAGCAGCGGTTGGCCCGCCGCGATCCGGCCGAGCACGGGCACCTCCCGGACTGTCGCGCCCCGGTCGGGTAAGGTGAGCGCCCTCGAGGTCCGCCGGGCGGAGGGCCGACGCTGGAGGGCACCTTTGCGCTCGAGCGCCTTCAGGTGATCGAACGCCGCCCGCGGAGTGACACGGAAACGCTCGCCGATCTCGCGGACAGTGGGCGAGACACCGTGACGCTGCGAGAACGTCCGGATGAAGGCCAAGATCTCCCGCTGCCGGCTCGTCAACTCTCTCATTGCGCTCTTCCCCCCACCGGAAGGAGGCCATAGGGGGATGGCCAGCTCAAAAGATACTTAACACGTGTTGACACTGTCAATCAAAAAAATTATTCCGCCTCAACTTCCCAGGGCTCGCATACCGGGCACGCGGCAAGCCCTTGCTCCCTGGCTTCCGCCACTCGCTTGAAGTAAGTCCTGCTGGGTTCGGCAATCCGGGCGGCCCAGTTGCATTCCCGGGTGTGGAAGAGCCGCGCGCCCCGCTGGGCCACATACGGCTCGCCCGTCGGAGTCGAGTCCACACCCGAGGTATCGGGCTCTTCCGCGGAAGGGTTGAGTGAGCCCGGCACCGGCTCGGGGACAGGCTCCACCGGCGCGGGTGGAGGGTCGGGCGTGGACGGCTCAAGGGAGGGCGAAGCCGAGACCGGGTCAGGCTCGTTCAGCTCCAGGTTGGTCTCGATGGTGGAGCGGAACTCGTCGCTGGCACGCCGGAACTCGCGCATGGCGCGACCGAGGGCCCGGCCCAGCTCGGGGAGTCGCTTGGGGCCGAAGACCATCAACGCGATGAGGAAGATGAGGATCAGCTCCTGGAGGCCGATGTCAAGCATGGACCCAGACCATCACGCCCCGATGATACCACCTGATTCGAACTCGCTCAGGAGCGTGCCGAGCTTGACCTCCAGGAGGTGGCGCAACTCGGGGTCATGGCGATGGTAGCGGTCCTCGATGTCAAGTACGCGGACCTTGGGCGCCACGTCGGGCCAGCGCTTGACGACGAAGATACGGTGGGCGTCCTCCATGACCGCCACCACATCGGCCCAGCGAACGTCCTTCTCGGCCACCGGGCGGGCGCAGAAGACAGAAACCCCAGCTGAACGCGTCTCGTGGGCGTTCTGTGAGATTTGACTGAGGACTTTCTCGGCGGCCGGGCTTCGGGAGACGTTTCCGGTACAGATGAAGAGGAATTTCACCGGGCTGCTCCGTGGGCGACCACCACGCTGATTCTAGCACACCCAGCGAACGAGGATGTTCCGCGCAGGCGGCGAAGAGTGGCGACGCGCGACGAGGCGCGTTCGGGAGACGGTGGCTTTCTCGGCCTGCGGAGTCTGTAGTATGCTTTGATTTAGTGAGCCAGTCACTGTGGTGTGGTGGTAGGAGACGACGGGATGGAGAAGGGCATTACGGATCGAATGTATTGGTCCGGCTGGTTTTTCGCTACCGCGATGACGGGCGCTGTCACCGGCTTTATGCTTGGTCACTCGCTGGTCCTCGGACCCTTCCTAAGCTGGATGCTAGCGTCCGGCAAGGGAGAGCTCTTAAGCCAGACGTATCCTGTTTTCGCAGTCTCTTCAGGTCGCCCAGGACTTTACGCGTTCTACATCATCTCTGGCCTCCAGACAATCGCCGCTCTGGCGTTCATCGTCTTATCGGTCATGCGCAGGCGAAAGGTGCTAGCGGCGACTATCGCGGGTCTTGCCAGTCCCCTCTGGCAGGCTGTTCACTTTGTGTCGGGGTTCAGCAAGTTAGAGGGCGACGTTTTGAGAAGCGTGAGTGCGGTCTCTCCAGAGTTAAGTGAGAAGTTTGTCGCGTGGAATGTGCCAATCCACTTTTTCTACACTGCAACCTTGGTCCTTGCGCTGTTGATACTGCTGTCTTTGCCGTTTTCAGAGCTGAAGAAGCACGG
>JBHIAB010000131.1:0-9848 GCA_046758385.1 Methylomirabilia bacterium
ATGGGGAACCCGACCCTCCTGATCCTGGACGAGGCCGCGCTGGCGCAGGAGCATATCGGCTGCGCTTTATCAATGCCTAAATGCTTGGATGCATCTAGAATTTCGATCCCTATGATCTCCTCGTGCATCCCAAGATCGATGGCCACATCCTCAGTGAGCCGCACTGTATAGAAAACATAAACCGTAATTACCACCCAGCGATCAGCCTCGTCCGCAACTACTGGGACCACTTGCTTCAGCTCGTAATACCGCCCTTTCCATTGGGCGTTTCGTAAACACTTTCCTTTCAGCTCCCACCTCGATGGGCTGGTGGCGGGTCCAGTGCCCGGCGCAGGCACTGATGCCAACCCCCTCAGGGTGGATCCCATCCCCCCGTTGCAGCTGGCATGAGGCAGATCAAGACTTCTGGGCATCCGGCCTCGCCGCCGTCGGCCGGCAAGGGCTCGTCCAGCTTTTCCGCGTCTGCCAGGTTCCCGTTGACGAAAATCCGGGTGTGCATCTGGAGAGGGCGGGTGGGAGAAAGTTTAAAACACCAGAGGCTCCCGGAACCCGCCGAAGACCTGACTGAGCCGCGCTACCATCTCGCCGATGGTGGCGCGGGCCGCCGCCGCCTCGAGAAAGTACGGCATCAGGTTGTCGCCCCCTGCGGCCGCCTCGCTGAGGGCATCGAGCGCCTTCTGCACGCGCCGGGGATCGCGGCCTGCCTTGGTGCGGGACAGGCGATGGAGCTGATGGCTGACGGTTTCAGGGTTCTCCCGAAAGAACTCGCCGACCGGGGTCTCCTCCGTGCGGTCCCAGTTGACGCCCACGACCCGGCGCTCGCCGGCTTCCAGGGCCTGCTGCCACCGGTAGGCGCTGTCGGCAATCTCCTGCTGCACCCGTCCGGCCTCGACGGCCGCCACCATGCCCCCGTCTCGCTCGATCCGAGCGATCTTCTCCGCGACGGCCGCTTCCATCCGGTCGGTCAGGTCCTCGAGGAGGTACGACCCCCCCATGGGATCCACGACTGTAGCCACGTTGGTTTCGTGGGCCAAGATCTGCTGCGTCCGGAGGGCCAGGAGGGCCGAGGCTTCGGTGGGAATCGCGATCGCCTCGTCCCATGCGCACGTAAAGATGGTCTGGGCGCCACCGAGCACAGAGGCCAGCGCCTGGTAGGCCACGCGCACGGCGTTGTTCAGGGGCTCCTGCCGGGCCAGCGTGCTCCCGCCGCACACCACGCCGAAGCGGAAGTGCCACGAGCGCGGATCCTCGGCCCCGAACCGGTCGCGCATCAGCCGGGCCCACAGGCGACGCATCGCCCGGTACTTGGCCACCTCCTCGAAGAAGTCCGAGTGCGTATAGAAGTAGAAGCTGAGCCTCGGCGCGAAGGCATCCACCGGGAGACCCCGCCCCGCCACATACTCCACGTAGGCGATGGCATCGGCCAGCGTGAAGGCAGCCTCCTGCATGGCGGTGGCCCCCGCGTCCCTGAAGTGGGCGCCGGCAATGGAGATGGGGTTGAAGCGGGGGAGATCCCGAGAGGCGTACTCAATCGTGTCGGCAATCATTCTGAGTGAGGGTCCGACGGGGAAGATCCACGTGCCGCGCGCAACGTACTCCTTCAGGATGTCGTTCTGAATCGTGCCCGTCAGGAGGCGAGGCTCAACGCCGCGCTCCCGCGCCACCACCACGTACATCGCCAGGATGATCGCGGCAGTGGCATTGATCGTGAAGGAGACGCTGATCTTCTCCAACGGGATCTCCTCGAAGACCGTGGCCAGATCGTCTACCGTGTCGATGGCCACCCCTACCTTCCCGATCTCGCCGTGAACCTGCGCGTCGTCTGAGTCAAGCCCCATCTGGGTCGGGAGGTCAAACGCGACGGAGAGCCCGGTCTGCCCATGCTCCAGGAGGAAGCGGTACCGAGCGTTGGTCTCCTCAGGAGTGCCAAAGCCGGAGTACTGGCGCATGGTCCAGAGCCGCTCCCGGAACATCCCCGGATAGATCCCGCGCGTCATCGGGAAGTCACCGGGGAAGCCCAGTTTCTCGGCGTAGCCTGCCGTGTCAATCTCTGGAAAGTAGAGCGGTAGGAGGGGCAGCCCCGAGTGGGTCGCGCCGGGCTTGGCCTGCCGGTTGAGTCGCTCCTGCCAGCGGGAGCGCGCGTCTTCAAAAGCCATGGCCACCCTCACTTGCCCTTAAAGATCGGGGTCCGCTTCTCCATGAGCGCGGCGACGGCCTCGCGATGATCGGGGCTTCCCCAGAGGGTCGCGAAGCACTCGGCCTCGAGCGCGGCCGCCTCGGCGCGGGATATCTCGGCACCGTGATGCAGCGCGCGCTTGGTGGCCCGCACCGCTGCGGGGGGTTGGGCCGCGATCCGTCGGGCCAGCGAGAGGGCGCACGGCAGGGCCTGGCCGGTCGGGACCACCTCATCCACCAGCCCGATCTTGGCCGCCTCCTCAGCGGTGAGCGTGAGGCCCGTTAGCAGGAGCCGAAGCGCCCGTGATCGTCCGACGAGCCTCAAGAGGCGTTGGCCGCCACCCCACCCCACCATGATTCCCAGGCTCACCTGCTTGAAGGCCATCTGCGCCGATTCCGCCACGATCCGCATGTCGCAGGCCAGGGCAACCTCGGCGCCGCCGCCCAGGGCCAAGCCTTCAATGGCGGCGATCACGGGCACCTCCAGCGCCTCCAGCCTGGCCAGTACCGACTGCGTCCGCCGCGCCATCCGCTTGCCGGCTTCGGAGTCGTCCAGGCTGAGGAAGTCCTTGAGATCGCCGCCCGAGATGAATGTCCCCGCGCTCCCAGTGACCACCGCCACGCGCAGCGAAGGGTCCTGGGCCAATCCGTCGACGACTTCCGAGAAAACCTCGATGGTCCTAAGATCCAGGGCGTTCTTTACCTCCGGCCGATTGATGATGAGGACGACCACGCCGTCCTCCCGCTCCAAGCGGACGGTTTCAGCCGGCACGGCGCACTCCAGCACCGCTGAAAAAGATCCCCTCTGCCTGGCCGGGGAAGGTCAGCTTGAGCGACGGAAACTGACGCACCTCAGCCGTCCCCCTCGGCTGCCAGCAGGGCAGCTCCCAGAGCTGCGACGGCCATCGGCTCCGGCGGTACCATCACCCGGCCCATGGCTCCCCGCATGCATTCCACGAGCCCCAGATCCCGGGCACCCCCGCCCGACAGAGCACAAGAGTCGAGGGGCCCCGTGGCCCTTGCCAGGGCGATGATCTTCCCCGCCAGCGACTGGTGGATCCCGGCCAGGAGATCCTCGGGGGAGGTCCCCTGTGCCAGGAGCGAGATAGCCTCGGTCTCCGCAAACACGGCGCACCCGGCCGAAAAGGCGGCCGGCTGTCGCGACCTGAGCGAGAGCGGCCCGAGCCCATCCGCGTCCATCCCGAGGAGGTGGGCGATGACCTCTAGCAATCTCGCGCTCCCGGCCGCGCATTGGCCACTCACGGCAAAGTCCTTCACCAGGCCGCCCGGGGCGAGCCGGATTGCCCGCGTCGCCTGGCCGCCGATGTCGATCACCAGCTCCGCCTCGGGGAAGAGCCGGGCAATCCCCTTGGCTAGACAGGAAATCTCACTGGCCTGGCTGGCGAAGCGAAGCTTCGAGGCTCCGAGCCCCGTGGCCATGATCGCTCGGAGCGCGGCTCTCGGGATCCCCGCGCTCCTGAGGGTTCGATCGAGGGTCTCCTCCGCCACCCTGAGGTAGTTTCCTTGAGAGGGGAGCACGGCGAAGGCCGCCCGACGCCCTTCCACGACCACGACCTTGGTGAAGAGCGATCCCGCGTCGAGACCGGCCACGGGGAAACGCGTTGCGCTCTCCCTTGCCGGGACCGAAAGCTGCCCCGTGAGGCTGGCCGCTCCCGCCCGGGCCGGGCCCGAGACAAACCGGGTCCACCCGTGCTCTCCCGGGCCTTCTCCCCCGGCAAGTGCCCCCTCCTCGGCGACCGGCGCCCTCCTCGGCGGCTCCCCCCTGCGCGATGGCTTCTCGCGCGAGCAAAGCCGCGCCGAGGGCCCCGGTGATCAAGGGCTCGGGAGGCACCACGACAGAGACCCCCAGGCGCTCCTCCAGGGCCCGCACGAGGCTCCGGTTCTTGGCGCCGCCTCCGGTCAGGATCACGTCGGCCTCCACCGACAAGCGCCGCACCATACGGTGGATCCGGCTCGCCAGGGCATCGTGAAGTCCGGCCAGGACCTCCTCCACCGGGACCCCTTCCGCCAGGTGCTGCGCGACCTCCTGCTGGGCGAAGACGGTGCAGACGCTCGAGATGCCGACCCGGCGCGGCGCACCGAGGCCCCGCTCGCCCAGCTCGTCGATACCGAGGCCCAGCGACCCCGCCACCACGTCGAGGAATCGTCCCGTCCCGGCCGCGCACTTGTCGTTCATGACGAAGTTGACGACCTTGCCCGCCGGCGAAAGCTTGATCCCCTTCGCGTCCTGGCCGCCGATGTCGATGATCGTGCGCGCGCTGGGGAAGAGCCCCCTCACGCCCCGGGCGTGGCAGGTGATCTCGGTGATCTGGCGATCCGCGAAGGGCACCTGCCGTCGTCCATAGCCCGTGGCCACGACGTAGCCGAGGTCGGTCGGCGCACGCTCGGCCTGTACCAGGGCGCGGGAGAGCAGCCGGGCCGCGGCCCGCGCATACGCGGGCTCCGTAGGCCCGGTCTCTGTCGCAAGGAGGTCTCCGTCATAGACAACCACCTTCGTGGTCGTGGATCCAATGTCCACCCCGACCACGCAAAGGTGGGCCGGCAGCTCGCGCGCGACGGATATCATGTTTGCCGCTTGCCGGCGGCTATCGCATCGAGGAACGCGTGGACCTGCCCCTTGATCGTTGCCTCAGCCCAGCTCCGGGGGTCGGCCATGTCGCTCTCGATGATGAGGGAAGGGATCCCCTCCTCTGCCAGCAGGTTCTTGAGGTGCACCTGGCCCCAGCTCACCGCGCGGCACGAGCGGGTCCGGTGCATGATGGCGCCGTCCAGCCGGTAGTCGTGAACCCACTGGCGGATCAACCGGGTGCCCGGCGCCGAGAGCCCCGCGGGGTTGCAGATCTCCGGGATGACCTCGGAGCCCCACTGGTGCACCCAGACCGCCCGCTTCCACGTGCGCTCGGCCAGCGCCTCGAGAGGGTCGGTCAGATCCAGCTCCACCGGCGCCCCCACGTAGTAGATGGTCTCGATGGGGAAGACCGCTCCCAGCTCCCCGAGGTCGTTGAAGAACCGCAGGTTGTACCAGGGAGGGATTCCCATCCACAGGAGCCGGAAGCGCTCGTCGCGCACGACGCCGACCCCGCGCGCCACCCGCTCCCGGACCTCGTCCCTGAGGCATCGGAAGTACTCCACCGCCTCGCGCTCGCCGAGCATGAAGAGGAGGGGAGCGACCCCACCCGTGAAGAAATCCTCTGAGCCCATCGGGCAGGGAACGGCCTTCCGCAGGTCGTGCACCTCCCAGAGTAGGGCGATCGCCTCCTGCGAGTTCGCCACGGTCTCGCGCAGGCGAGCCGCGTCGAGCTTCCCGCCGGTTTGGGCTTCGAGGAAGGCCACCTGGTCCCTGAGCGTCTCCCTTAGCTGCTCGAGATAGTGGGCGGCGATGCGCGGGTCCTTGACGTCCACGTCGTGGGGCGGGCTCATCGGGTCGGTGTGGTAGACCGGGAGCGGGAGGTAGCGGGAGGAAAGCGACTGGAACCACTTGACCCGCGGGTCGCAGGCATACCCGGAGCCCAGGAGCATCGTGGGGGTCCCCATTCCCCCCTTGGGTGCCTCGGGAGGGATCGTCCCCAGCTCCACCTGCCGGCTCACATAGCCCATCGTGTTGCGGACGTAGGAGCAGAGGTCAGGCGAGAAGCCCTCCGCCTCAGCCCGCTCACAGAACTGGGTGGCAACCTGGCGGGCCGCGCACAGGGTGCCGAAGTTCTCCGGCCATTCCCACTGGATGTCGAACGTGGCCAGGAGCTCCGAGGAGACTCCCGCCATGCACCAGGCCAGCGGCGCGCCGGGGTACCTCCGCCCTTGCCTGGCGTAAAAGGTCGGGAGAAGCTCCTTGGCACGGCGCGTGGTCTCCAAAGATTTTACAGCGCTCCGCAACTCGCTCATGGTGATCCTCCCTCAGACGGTCAGGAGATCATCTCAACGAAGGCCTGGACGCGTGTTCGCATGGCTTCGAGGTTGGCCAGGGTGTAGTCATCCTCGAGGACCAGGCAGGGGAAGCCTGCCGCCTCCAGGTACTCCCTCAGATCCACCACGTCGAGCTTGTGGGGGTCGCAGAAGCCCAAGAGGTAGAGGACGACCCCGTGGATGTCGAACTCCCGGGCGGAGTGAATGAGGTAGTCGAACCTCGTCCGGTCCGTGCCCCGGTAGGTCCGAGGACAATGAAAGCCGGTGAAATAGTAGCGGGTGAACCCTGCCAGAGGGTCTCCGTCGTCGGTGACACGCCCGAGCAGCCCGCGGGCCCCAATGCACGTATCGTCCATCACGACGTCGGCGGCGCACTCTTCCAGGAGGCGGATGAGCGCCACGTCGTCGTTGATGCACCCGTAGAAGAGCAGGCGGGCCTGGTTGCCCCGAGAACCACCGGGGCGGGAGGTCACCTCGGCCTTGACCTCCTGGAGGAGGGTGTTGAACTCCCCGGCCGGAATCCCACTCCCGGCAATCAA
The DNA here is from genome assembly GCA_046758385.1 of Methylomirabilia bacterium. Lineage (GTDB taxonomy): Bacteria > Methylomirabilota > Methylomirabilia > Rokubacteriales > CSP1-6 > JBHIAB01. The sequence continues at coordinate 6,639 of JBHIAB010000131.1, forward strand.
GAGCTCCAGCATCTCCGTCCCGGTAATGAGGGGGGGAGCGGCCTTCCTGAGCCCATACAGCTCCCAGATCATCTCGCGATTGTCGTTATGAAGGTCGACCGTGGCCTGCAGGCGACGGCTGTCGATCGGCGCGCCCACAAACTGCTCGACGCGCTCCTTGAAGAGCTCTAGCTCCCGCCGGAAGAAGCGCTCGGACCAGGGCGTGACGACATGAGGGACGTTCAGAAGATGAGTGAAGCGCGCCCTCCGGTAGTGGGTCCAGATCCCGTACATCCGCTGAACGCTGTCACAGGCGTGGGCCATGACGAGGCCGTCCAGGAAGTCATAGCGTCCCTTGGCAGCCAGGTCGAAGGTGCTCCTGACGAAGGGGCAGCCGTACGGCTCCGCGTACTGGTCCGCGTGAGTCACGGGCTCGCGGATGTCGCCACGAATCCGGTACGCGACGAGCCCCGCCGCCTCCAGGATCTCCGGCGGCGCGAAGTAGCACATGTACCCGATGATCTGCTTTCCCTCGGCTTTGAGCTCGCGGGCTCGCCGGTCCCGCCCCTCGTAGAGCGCCTTTGCCTTCGACAGCCCCCTCAGCTCCCCCATGTCAGAGCTCCTCCCTGGCGTCGCCGCGGCAGCCCGCGGCTCCCCCGAAAATGGCCCGGACGAGCAACACAGAAACCGCCGCCTGCCCCTCAGTGGCCGGGAGGCGCGTGTCCAGCTGATCACGCTCAACCACCTCGCCGTCCACGGCGACCTGGACCGAGCCCTCCAACCCACCGCTCTCCGTCACGAGCCGGGCGCCAACGTGCCCTCCGACCCGCGTTGCTATTGCTTCGAGGGCGTCCCGGACCGTGCTGCCCTCCTCGAGGGAAAGCACGAGGTCTCTGGGCATCCCCGGAGCGAGAACTCCGACAAAATGGACGGCGACGGTCGGCATCTCTCCTCCCGATCAGACCCCCGCCCGGCTCGGGAGCGTCAACAGGACGCCGGCGACGCTGAGGGGTTCCTTCACGCCACCAGTCACGACCACATGGCGCAGGAGAAGTCCCCCAAGGAGCCCCGCCAGGCTCGACACGAGGGAAAGGCTCGCGGCCGTAGGGATGGCCCCCGTCACCTCGACGAGCTGGATGAGGAAAGGGAGCATCAATCCTGCCGCCACCACGCCGGCCCAGAAGCGTGTGGCGAGGGCACCACGGGTCAGGAGCGCGACCGAGGCCCGCGACCCCGCGGTAGCATGGGTGAGCCCCAGGTAGCAAGCGATCACCACCGCCTCCAGCGCGAGGAGGAGGAGGTCTGCCTGACGCATCCCCACCAACGCGCTGCTCTCCGAAGTCCCGGTCACCACCCCCCGGAGCGTGAGCGTGAGGTCGACCACCATGATCCCGGTGGACAGCGAGGAGACGAGGAAGAGGACCGGGAGGACCGGCGTGCTCCAGAACGGGATCGGCCTGATTGCTCCGAGGAGCAGACCGGTGTAGATCATCGTCGAGAGCGCCAGCAGCCCGGCAACCAGCGAAGTGGCGAGGGTCAGCCGGTCGGAAGGTCCAAGCCACCCCCACGGCCAGACTGAGAGCGCCCCGTGCAGCCCACCCACGATGATAAACGCGGACAGGATCATCACCCCCCGGGAGATCCACGAGGAGATCGGCCGCCGTCCCGCCCTGAGGAAGCCACCCGGGCGCCCCAGGTCCCAGATCAGGAGAAGCGTGGCCGGCGCGACAAGGGCCGGGCCGAGCAGGAGGCCGGTAGCGGCCGCCCAAGTCCGGTCACCCATGTGCTGACTCACCATGCCGACTGTGTAGGCCCCAGCCCCCGTCCCCGAGACAAAGAGGTAGGTCGCGACCTTCCACCCCCACACGTCCTGTCCGTTCATGATGCCTGGACCCTTAGGGTGGGAGGTAGTAAACACATGGGTCGGTGCCGAACTCAGGGTTGAGCTGAAAGCCGGCCTTCCCCCGAATCAGCCGCGAGACCACACTCCCGGGATCGTCCAGGTCACCGAAGATCCGCGCCTTCGTCATGCAGTTGGCCACGCAGGCCGGCTCCAGCCCGCGCTCGACGCGCTCGATGCAGAAGTCACACTTCTCCACGACCCCGGACGGACGCTGCTCGGCGCCAGCCTGCTCATAGGGCGTCGGGACGCCAGGAAAATACGAGCCGGGGCCGTCGTTGAAGTAGCGGGCCTCGTAGGGACAGGCCTGCATGCAGTACCGGCAGCCGATGCACAGCTCGCGATCAATCACCACGATGCCGTCGTCCCGCCGGACCGTGGCCCCGGTCGGGCAGACGGGCAGGCAGGCTGGCTCCCGGCACTGCATGCAGAGCAGGGGGAGCGAGAGGCGGCGCACCGCGGGATAGGTCCCTGACTCGGCCTTGCGCACTCGGGCCCACATGATCCCCGGGCGGGTGAAGTGCTCGGCCTTGCACGCGACCGCGCAGCCGTGACACCCGACGCAACGTTTGAGGTCAATGACCATCCCGTAGCGGGCCACAACTCGCTCCTACGCCTTGTAGACCCTGACTTTGGCGTCCGCATCCATGGTGATGGTGACCGGGTCCAGGGCCCTCAGATTCAGGGGGAGAAGGGCTTCGAAGAAGACCCCTTTCCCCCGGGCCACCGGCATGTGCGGAGACCAGTGCCCGCCGTTGTTGGCGATGCCCACCACCCCGGGGTGGATCCCCTCCACCAGCCTGGCTCGCCCCTTCACGCGCCCAGCCCCCGCGGACTCCACCCAGATCCACTCCCCATCCCGGATCCCCTTGGCGCGAGCGGTAGCCGAGTTGATCGACACGAAGTAGCTGTAGGGGTCTGCCACCGTCGAGATCTCGTCAAGCCACGGGTTCTCGTACGTCATGGAGAAGGTGTGCCACGCGACGCGGTAGTAAACGGCCTGGAGGTCATATCCGGGGTCCTCTACCTCCAGCGCCGCGCACGGCTTCCAGTCGGGCAGCGGCTGGAAGTCTGAGGTATCGAGCTCGTTCAGACCGAGCTCTCGCTTGATCTTCTCCACCCGCTCCCCCACCGCCTTCATCCACTCGAAGTAGATCGGGACCCGCGCCTTGACAAAGGGCTTCCAGTAGGCTTCCTCCACGCGCTTCGGCCAGCGGAGCACGCCCGAGGCCTTGAACCACTCAAGCCCGCGCTCGGGACCGAAGTAGTTCTTGTAGATCCGGTCGGACACCTCCTCCCAGCTGGACCGCTGGGAGCGGTCCAGGCGGTAC
>JBHIAB010000132.1:0-9827 GCA_046758385.1 Methylomirabilia bacterium
CACGATCGCCAAGGCGGGCATCTACGTCCCGCTCATGCCGGCGGCCAGAGGGTAGGGCTTAATCGCCCGCCCCTCTCCCTGGAAGGGAGAAGGAGAGCCTCACGACTGTCTCCCGTGGTCGTGGAAGGCCGAAGTGTTTTCGCAATAGGGTTAGGAGTCGGCGGGAGGGGTCGCCTTCGGGGTCCTCGCGGACAAGGCCCGGAAGCCCTCTCTGTCCCTTCGCTTGAGCACTGTGTGAAGAGGGCCGTTCTGTCGCCAGGCTTGGCAGCTGTTGACGAACCAAAGATCGGCCTCATCGGTGGGGACACGGGAGTCTGCGCGGAAGGCAGCGCCAACCCCCTGCTTCGCCACCGGAGCCATAGACAGAATCAACGCGGTCAGGTGGGCGCAGCCTTTTTCCCGGCCCAACCGCTCTTGCACCGCCCGGCTGAAACCCCTGGACACTGAGAGTCCCACGAGCTGCCGGAGCGGGAGCACGGCTTCAGGGCAAATCGTGTACGGATGAGTGGTCATACTGCCGGAGGCCTGGGTGATCGTGAAGTCGGGGTAGCGGACCCGGAAGGTCACCGTCATGTTGTGAATTTCTGTCCCTCGCTCCTCCCCGAACCAGCGGGCCCCTTGGGGCCGTTCATCCAAGACGGCCCCCTGAACCTCCACCTCATCGTCGCTTACCTTTCGGACTTCCACCCGGATCGTTCTCACGTGCACCGGTTGATCGCTCATCGGGCGCGAACCTCCTTAAGCACAGCCAGCATCTCCTGGTGGATCATGCCGTTTGAGGCGACGATCCTGGGATTGTCGAGGTCCAGGGGCGCGCCGACTAGGTCGGTGACCCTGCCGCGGGCTTCTTTGACCATCAGCGCGCCCGCCGCCACATCCCAGGGGCCCACCCGCAGCTCCCAGTAGCCATCCAGCCGGCCTGCGGCCACGTAGCAGAGATAGAGGACCGCAGATCCCATCCGCCTGACACCCTGGCACCGAAGGCTGAAGGCCTGATACTCGGCGAGGTTTGTGTCCTGCGTGGTCCTGATGTTGTAAGGAAAGCCGGTGGCCAGCAAGCTCTCGTTGAGGATCTGGGTCTCCGACACGTGCAGCCGCTCGCCGTTCAGGAAGGCACCCCCGCCTCGTTCCGCGACGAAGCACTCGCCCAGATTGGGATCGAAGGCCACGCCCAGCACCACCTGGCCGCTGGCTTCCAGCGCGATGGAGACGGAGTAGACGGGAACGCCATGGGCGTAGTTGGTGGTGCCATCGAGCGGATCGATGATCCATCGGTGGGACGCGGTTGGGCCGACACTCCCACGCTCCTCGGCGAGGATGGCATGGCTGGGAAAGCTGGCCTGAATCGTTTCGATGATGAGAGACTCGGCGCGGCGGTCCATCTCGGTCACCAGGTTGGTGGGGCCGCCCTTGAATGCGACCTCATGACGCTTCCCCCACTCCTCACGGAGGAGGTTGCCCGCCCGCGTCGCCGCCTGGATTGCCACCTCTCGAGCTTGATCGGTGCTCACGCCTCACCCTGACACGACGAATGCGGCCAGAGGCCGCATCCACGACTTATCATACCATGGCCCGTTGGAGCCGCGCTTGACATCCACACCCGCGTCCTGCAGCATGACCAAAGAGTGAACAGGAGCCAGTGTGACAATCACAAGCATGCCAGCGCGAGGAAAGAGCATGAGCGCATGCGCAGTCATGGGAGCACGATGAAGATCCTGGTCATGGGAGCTGGCGGGGTGGGTGGCTATTTCGGCGCCAAGTTGGCGCGGGCCGGTGAGGAGGTCACGTTTGTGGCGCGAGGCGATCACCTCTCGGCGATTCGTGCCCGCGGGCTTCGGATCCGGTCGCGCGTGGAGGGCGAGTTTGCGGTGACGGCGCCTGCCACCGACGACCCGACCACCGCCGGTCCGGCAGACCTCGTGCTCTTCTGCGTCAAGTCGTTCGACACCGAGGCCGCAGCCCGGGCCCTCGTCCCGGCTCTCGGGCCCGAGACAGCGATCCTTTCGCTGCAGAATGGAGTGGACAACGAGGAGAAGCTCACCGCGATCGCCGGCCCGGGGCATGTGCTCGGGGGGGCGGCCTATGTCTTCGCCACCATCGAGGCTCCGGGCGTCGTTCAGCACACCCTCGCGGGCCGGATCATCTTCGGGGAGCTAGACGGAAAGGAGCGTGCCCGCACCCGGCGCGTCCTCGAGGCATTCGAGCGCGGACGAATCCCGGTCGAGTTCTCCTCGGAGATCGTTCGAGTCCTCTGGGAGAAGTATCTTTTCATCGTGGCGCAGAGCAGCATAACGGCCCTTACCCGCTGTCCGATCGGCGTCGTCCGCTCGCTGCCCCAGACGCGGCAGATGTATCGCCTGATGCTCGAGGAGCTGGCGACCCTGGCCAAGGCCGAAGGAGTGGGGTTGGCGCCCCAGGTGGTCGAGAAGGTTCTCACCGCGACCGATTCCCTGGCGCCGAACGCCTATTCCTCGCTCCACCACGACCTGACCCACGGCAAGCGGCTCGAGATCGAAGCGCTTCAGGGGCACGCCGTGCGCCTGGGAGAGCGGCATGGCATTCCCACGCCCATGTGCTTTGCGGTGTACGCCAGCCTCATGCCGTACGTGAACGGTCCTCCTGGCTGAGTGCGCGTTCGGGATTGGCGGTTCGTGCCCGCACGTCTCCTGGCTCGGTACGTCCGGCGCTACGCTCGCTGGTATCTCGCCGGCTTTGGCTTTGTGGCGCTGGCCAGCCTCTGCTCGCTCGCGATCCCATGGATGGTCAAGCGCGCCATTGAATCGCTCGAGGCCGGGGGCGCGCGGGAAGAGCTCTGGTGGTACGTCGTCGCTATCCTGATCCTGGCAGGCAGCCACGGCCTGGTTCGCCTCGGCTCTCGCTTTGTCATCCATGGAGCGGGGCAGCGGATCGAATCTGATCTTCGCAATGACCTTTACACCCACCTCCAAGCGCTCCCCCTGGCCTTCTACCAGACCCACCACACCGGAGACCTCATGTCTCGGGCTTCCAACGATGTTTCTACGGTGAAGCTCCTGGTTGGTTTCGGCACCCTAAGCCTGATGGGGACGGCGCTCGCCTTCGCCGGGGCGCTGATCGCCATGCTCGCCATCGATCCCTGGCTGACGCTTTACGCCATGGCCCCGTATCCGCTCGTCATCCTCCTGGCCAGGCGCTTCGCTTCGGTGGTTCACCGTCGTGCCCAGGCCATACAAGAGCAGCTCGGGCTGCTCTCGGCCAAGGTTCAGGAGAACCTGACCGGCGCGGCAGTCGTGCGCGCCTATACGATGGAGGCACGGGAGGTGGCGAGGTTCGACGGGCTCAACGGCGAGTATCTGACGAGAAGCCTGGCGCTGGCGCTGACCCAGGCCGGGTTCTCTCCTCTGATCGGGTTGATCGGGGGCATGGGGACGCTGATCATCCTTTGGCTCGGCGGAATGGCGGTGGTGGACGGGCGGATCTCGCTGGGTGGGTTCGTGGCTTTCAACGGCTACCTGGCACACCTGGTCTGGCCGACCATCGCGCTTGGCTGGACGCTTTCCGTCGTCCGTCGAGCACTCAGCGCCATGGAGAGGATCGGGCAGGTCCTGGCCATCGAGCCGGAGATCGAGGATCCCAAGACAGGCGCTAATCTTCCATCTCCTGCCGAGGTACGCAGCCTCTCGGTAGAGTTCCGACGCCTGACCTTCGCCTATTCGGGTCGCGGTGCGGCGCTTCGGGAGGTGACGCTGACGATCCCGGGCGGGAGCACCGTCGCCATCGTAGGCCCTACAGGGAGCGGCAAGTCAACGCTGGGAGCGCTGATCCCTCGCCTCTTCAACGCCTCGCCCGGAACCGTCTTCGTTGACGGCCGCGATGTCCGGACGATCCCCTTGTGCGATCTGAGACAGGCGGTGGGATATGTCCCCCAGGAACCCTTCCTCTTCTCCCGCTCCATCCGGGACAATCTGGCCCTTGCCGGCCCTCAGCTGGGTGAGGCTGCCATCCGCCGGGCAGCAGAGCTGGTCGGCCTCGCGGGAGAGGTGGAGTCGTTTCCGGAGGGGTGGGAGACCGTGGTCGGCGAGCGCGGCCTGACCCTGTCGGGCGGCCAGCGCCAGCGCGCCGCTCTGGCGCGCGCCCTCCTCAGGGATCCACGAATCCTGATCCTCGATGATGCGTTTGCCAGCGTGGATGCGGCCAAAGAGGGAGAGATCTTGAGAGGCCTGCGGGAAGCGGTCTCCGGGCGGACGGTGCTCGTCATCACTCACCGGCTCAGAGCCGCCCGAGAGGCAGACTGGATCGTCGTCCTGGACGAGGGGCGGATCGTGGACCAGGGGACGCACGGGGATCTGCTGGCCCGAGAGGGCCTCTACGCGCGGCTCTGGCGGCTCGGCCAGCTGGAGGAAGAGCTTGAGCGCGCATAGTCATGGATCCTTAGGGGCAGGCAACCCCTTCGAAGACGAGGTCCTGGGGAAGGCCTACGACGCCAGGCTGATGGCCCGCCTCTGGACCATCGCCCGGCCTCACCGCTCGGTCATCCTTTTGACCATGATTCTCTTCTTCCCCGTCGTTTGCCTCGAGCTGCTCCAGCCGTACCTGCTCAAGATCGCGATCGATCGCCACATTCTCCGTGGTGACTGGTTCGGTCTGAGCTGGGTTGCGCTGGCCTTCCTCGGCACCCTGGTCCTTCTGTATGGCCTCCGCGCCTGGCAGAGTTACCTGACTCACCGGACCGGTCAGCAGGTCATGTACGACCTGCGCCGCGCGCTGTTCGCTCACGTGCAGAAGCTTGACCAGGCCTTTCTGGACCGGAACCCGGTGGGACGGCTCATGACCCGGATCCTCAACGACGTGGAAGCGGTGAGCGAGGCCTTCTCCTCTGGGGCAGGAGCGCTTCTCGGCGACGGGTTGACCCTCATCGGCGTGATCGTGGTCATGCTGGGGATGAACTGGAAGCTTGCCCTGGTGACGTTTGCTCTGGTGCCACTCCTCTTGGTCTTGGCCGGCTACTTCCGGGCTCGGGCGCGCTCTGCCTACCGCCTGGTGCGCGTGCGCCTGGCTCGTCTCAATGCCTTTCTTCAGGAGTCCCTCCAAGGGATGGCCGTGATCCAGCTCTTCACCCGGGAGGAGCACGAGCGTTCGATCTTCGCGGAGCTTAACCGCGACTACCGCTGCGCCCTGTTCCGGTCCACAGCCCACGACGCCTCGCTCTATGCCGCCGTGGAAGCCATCGGCTCGGCTGCGGTGGCGCTACTGCTCTGGTACGGCGGCGGCCAGATCTGGGCAGGAGTCCTCACCTTCGGAGGGCTGGTAGCGTTCATCGAGTACACTCACCGCTTCTTCCTCCCCATCCGCGACCTGGGTGCCAAGTATGCCGTCATGCAGTCGGCCATGGCCTCGTCGGAACGGATCTTCACCCTTCTCGACCTCGAGCCCACCATCGTCTCCCCGGTCCGCCCCGCGCGGGTGGGGCGGGTCCGAGGCGCCGTCGAGTTCAGGCAGGTCTGGTTTGCTTATCAGGGCGGGGACTGGGTGCTGAGAGATTGCTCCCTTACGGTGCGCCCAGGCGAGCGTGTGGCGCTGGTGGGGGCGACCGGGGAAGGGAAGACCACTATCGCCCGCGTCATGAACCGCTCCTATGAGGCGAGCCGGGGCCAGGTGCTCGTGGAGGGTCTCGATGTCCGGCAGTGGGACCTCCCCGCGCTCCGACGCGCGGTCGGCGTGATCCCTCAGGATGTCTTCCTGTTTTCCGGCACCATCGAGGCCAACCTGGGGCTCGGGACCGACGGCGCCGTGGCCCAGGAAGTGCTCGAGCGGGCCGTGGCCACGGCGAACGCCGAGGCGTTTGTCCAGCGTCTCCCCGGCGGCTATCACCATGAGCTCAGGGAGCGCGGAGCCAACCTCTCCCAGGGACAGCGACAGCTGCTGGCCATCGCCCGGGCTCTCGTGTACAATCCCGCCGTGCTGGTGCTGGACGAGGCCACCTCCAGCGTGGACCCGGAGTCGGAGGCGCTGATCCAGCAGGCCATGGAGCGGCTCATGGTGGGCCGAACGAGCCTCATCATCGCCCATCGCCTCTCTACCATAAAGCTGGCGGATCGAATTCTCGTCCTCCACCGGGGAGAGGTGAGGGAGGAAGGGCGCCACGCTGAGCTCCTCCGAAGAGGTGGGCTCTATACCAAGCTCTACGACCTCCAGTTCGGCAAGCGTGTATGAGAGCATTTGACCGGGCGGTGTATCGGCTCGTGTCGCGGATTCCGCCGGGACGCGTCGCCACCTACGGCCAGCTTGCAGCGCTCCTGGGGTACCCGCGGGCCGCGCGCGCCGTGGGCGCGGCGCTGAAGCGTTGCCCGCACCATCTCCCCTGGCATCGGGTGCTTAACCATCGGGGTGGCATCAGCCTCCGGGCCAACGTGAGCGGAATGGTGACCCAGCGGATTCTGCTCGAGGGTGAGGGGATCGCTCTCAGTCGCGGCAGGGTCGACATCGGTCAACACCGCTGGACCGGCCCGAGGCGCGCGCCCCGCTTGACGCTCCCGACCCTCGCCAACCTGTAGGAGGGCTTCATGCGACTGGGATTGAACGTTGGTTACTCGGGTCCGAAGTTTTCCTTGAACCTTCCCTTGGTCCTGGAGGCCGAGCGCCTCGGGTTTCACTCCGTGTGGACGGCGGAGGCGTACGGCTCGGACGCGGTGACGCCGTGTGCGTGGATGGCGGCACGCACGGAGAAGATTCGGGTTGGCACGGCGATCATGCAGATGCCCGGTCGCACCCCGGCCGCGACGGCGATGACGGCTACGACGCTCGATCAGCTCTCGGGTGGCCGCTTCTTGTTGGGGCTTGGCGTGTCGGGCCCTCAGGTGGTGGAGGGATGGCACGGCGTCCCCTTCGGCAAGCCCCTGGTCAGGACTCGCGAGTACGTGGCCATCGTACGGACGATCTGGGCTCGGGAAAAGCCCTTGGATGTAAATGGGGAACACTACCAGATCCCGTATTCCGGGCCTGGCGCCACCGGCCTCGGCAAGCCGCTCAAATCCATCCTCCACGGTCGGCCGGACATCCCCATCTACCTGGCGGCCATCGGCCCCAAGAACGTGGCCCTGGCCGCCGAGATCGCCGACGGCTGGCTCCCCGTGTTTTTCTCCCCGCACCGGATGGCGCTCTTCCGTGAGTCGCTCGAGGCCGGCTTCGCCCGTGCGGGTGGAGGCAAGTCGCCGGTGTCCTTGGACATTGCTCCCTCCGTGTCAGTGGTCGCCGGCCACGATGTGGCCGCGTGCCGCGATGTGGTCAAGCCTCGGCTGGCGCTCTACATCGGTGGGATGGGGTCGCGCGGGAAAAACTTCTACAATGAGCTGGTGTGCCGCTACGGCTACGAGGCCGACGCCCGACGGATTCAGGAACTCTTCCTGGTGGGGAAAAGGGAGGAGGCGGCGGCGGCGGTTCCAGACCGGTTGGTGGATGAAGTCGCGCTCTGCGGCCCCCAGGATCGCATCCGCGAGCAGCTCGGGGCGTGGAAGGCGGCCGGAGTCACGACCCTGATCTGCGCGACCGCCCAGGTGGATGCCCTTCGGATGATGGCCGAGCTGGTGCTGTAGAGCGTTGCCCTGAGCAGCGCCGAAGGCCCATGTGATTCTGAACGAAGCGAAGTCTGCTGCGCAGCGTTAGAACCGTCCCGAGTGAAAGAGGGGAGGGGACGACGGTGAAGCTGAAAGACAAGGTTGCACTCGTGACCGGTGCAGGATCAGGGATCGGGAAGGCCTCAGCCCTTCTCTTTGCGCGCGAAGGGGCTCGCGTGGTGTGTGCCGACCTCAACGAGGCGACGGCCAAAGAGAGCGTGGAGCAGATCGAACGGGTGGGGAACCAGGCCCTTGCCATGCGGGCAGATGTTTCCTCCCCGGCAGACAATCAGGCGATGGTCGAACGCGCCGTGGCGCAGTGGGGCCGCGTCGACATCTTCTACGCCAACGCGGGGGTGCCTCAGTCGCCGACGCCGGTGGAGGACGTGGACGAGGCCGCCTTCGACAGAATTATGGCCGTGAACGTCAAGGGCGTCTTCCTTGGCGTGAAGTCAGTCGTGCCCGTCATGAAGCGAGCGGCCGGTGGCGTGATCCTGGTTACCGCTTCCACGGCTGCCATCCGGCCACGTCAGGGACTACAGGCCTACACGGCTTCCAAAGGTGCGGTCATCGCCATGACCAAAGGGTTGGCCCTCGAGCTGGCTCGCCACAGGATCCGGGTGGTCGCCATTGCCCCGGTGGCAACCGACACGCCAATGCTTCCCTCGTTCATGGGAAAAACAGTGGTGGACGACAAGGGGCGCGAGGCCATGGTCAAGACAGTCCCGCTCGGGCGGCTGAATACGCCCGAAGACATCGCGCGCGTCGCCCTCTTCCTCGCTTCCGACGATGCCGCCATGGTAACCGGCACCTGTGTGGAAGTGGACGGGGGGCGGTGCATCTGACGGTGAGACCCGTTCCCGCTCGCGGAGGCTCTGCAAGCGGCGAGGCGCCAGTGGGCGTCTCCATGTCGGTCGCCTGAGGCCTCTGAACCAGGCGCGATGAAGATCATCCCGCTCGCAGCGGAGTCGCTCGGCGTCCGTTCCATGGCCACCTATGTGGAGTGCGGTCGCTGCCGGATCCTGCTCGATCCGGGGGCCACGCTGGGGCCGAGACGCTATGGCCTGCCGCCGGCCGACGTCGAATGGGAGGCGCTCAGGCGGGCCAACGACCGTATCTCCGCCTACGCGGTCCGGTCCGAACTCCTCTTTGTCAGCCACTACCACGAAGACCACTTCCGCTACGACTCGACTCTCTACCAGGGCCGGTCAGTGTGGGCCAAGGATCCTCGCCACATGATCAACCCCATGCAGGGGCGGAGAGCATCCGAACTCTGGGCTTCCCTCAAAGCCGGCTGCTGGCTGGACTCTGCGGAGGGGAAGCAGCGTGAGCTTCCGGATGCCATCCTGAAGGCCTCTCCGCCCCTCGCCCACGGGCTCGAAGGGACCGGACTCGGCTACGTGGTGGCGCTCACCGTGACTGATCGGACCGAGGGGTTCCGCTTCGTGTTCGCTTCTGACGTCCAGGGCCCCGTCTCTCCCGTCGTCACCGCGTACCTGGTCCGAGAGTCTCCCCATTGCCTCTATCTCTCCGGTCCGCCCACCTACCTGGAGCACCAAGTGGGGTCCAAGCTCATCGACGAGGCGATCGACAACCTGCGTCGCATCATCGGGGAGACCGGCTGCCAAGTCATCCTCGATCACCACGCGCTTCGTGATGCTCGGCATCGCGAGCGCTTGGCCCGCGTCTGGGACACCGGGAAGGTGGTTACAGCCGCTGAACACCTTCGCGTTCCGGTCGCCTGCCTCGAAGCGTCGCGCGACCGCCTCTGGGCCGAGCGGCGCGATGCGGACGGTCCCAAGTTGAACCCACGGCTGAGTTCGAGTAAGATGCGATCCAACATTTCCCGCACGAAAGGAGGCCGCTCGGCATGACCGCGCAGGTTGAGATCAAGGTCGGCGGCGACGCGCCCGACTTCAAGCTCCAAGGAATCGGCGGCAAGGAGCATACCCTCAGCGAGCTCAAGGGCAAGAAGAATGCCGTTCTCCTCTTCTACGTGCTTGACTGGACTCCTGGCTGAACCAAGGAGATGCCCGCCTTCGAAGCCAAGCTCAAGGACTTCGAGGCGGCCAATGCCCAGGTCATGGGTATCAGCACCGACAGCATGTTTTGCCACGAGGCATGGGCGAAGTCGCTCGGCGGCATCACGTATCCGTTGCTCGCGGACATCCACCGCGAGGTCGTCAAGAAGTACGGGATCTGGTGGCCGGAGCTGAACGCCAACTACCGCGCGAC
>JBHIAB010000133.1:0-9796 GCA_046758385.1 Methylomirabilia bacterium
CCGTGCAGCTTGCGCGGGCGAAGCCCGCGCTCGGAGCGGCCAAGGAATATGCGTTCGGCCCCACCGGCGCATGCCGCAGCTGATTCACCGGGCGATTACCCCGAGCTCAGAGCATCCGTCACGCAAGGCTAAACTAGAGCGGAGCCAGGGGCTTACTCGAGGAGGGGGGTGACGGCGGCCTGGGCGAGGTCGAAGAGCGGGGCGGGCATGAGCCCAAGCTGGAAGACCGCCCACAGGGCAACGCCCAGGGCGAGGCCACCGGCAAAGGAAGGGACGTAGGCCGTCGGGGCGCCCTCGGGCTCCCGCATGTACATGTAGACGATCAGGCGCAGGTAATAGTAGGCGGCAATAGCAGAGTTCAACACGCCGATCACGGCCAGCCAGATGTAGCCGGCCTTAATGGCCGCGCCGAACAGGTAGAACTTCCCGACGAACCCCGCGGTGGGAGGGATGCCGATCAAAGAGAGCAGAAAGAGGGAGAGGACCAGGGCGAGGACGGGATGCCGCACGGCCAGGCCCGCATAGTCGGGAAGGTTCACGGCCTCCTGCCGACCCCGCTCGAGCAGCAGGATCACGCCGAAGGCACCCAGGGTGGTGAAGGTATACACCAGGAGGTAGAAGAGCACGCCGCCGTTGCCCAGCGGGCCGCCCGCCACGACGCCGATCAGCGCGTACCCCACGTGGGCCACCGAGGAGTACGCCAACATCCGCTTCAGATTGGACTGGGCGATCGCCACCACGTTGCCGGCCGTCATCGTGAGGACAGCCACCACCCAGAAAAGGTCCGTCCAGTCGGACTGGAGGCTCTTGAGCGCGACCAGGAGCACCCGGAGCAACGCCGCGAACGCGGCGGCCTTGGAGCCCGTGGCGATGAGCGCGGTGATGGACGTGGGCGCGCCCTCGTACACATCCGGCGCCCACATGTGAAACGGCACCGAGGCAATCTTGAAGCTGAAGCCCACCAGCAGGAGCCCCAAACCGACGACCATGAGGAGGTCTCGACCGAGCCCGCCGGAGAGGCGGGCGATCTCGGCGAGCCGGGTCGTCCCGGTGGCACCGTAGATGAGCGCAATCCCATAGAGGAGAAACCCGGAGGCGAAGGCGCCCAGAAGGAAGTACTTCATGGAGGACTCGCCGGAGATGAGCCGCCCGCTGAAGAATCCGGCCAGCACGTAGAGGGAGAGGGACATGAGCTCGATGGACAGGAAGATGACGATCAGATCCCCGGCGGAGGCGAGCAGCATCATTCCCGTCGCCGCGAAGCAGACCAGCACGTAGTACTCGCCGGCCTCGACCCCATTTCGCCGGATGTAGTCCATGGACAGGAGGAGGACGAGCCCCGTCGCATAGCCGATCACCATGTCGAAGAACAGGGCGTAGTCGTCCAGCACCACCATGCCGCGGAAGGCCTCGCCCCCTCGCCCCCAGCGGAGGAGCACGAGCACCAGGGCGCCCAACACTCCGGCCAACCCCACCAACCCCAGATGCTCTTTCCGATCCCTGGGGGGCAGCAGATCGAGCAGCAGGAGCACCGCCGCCGTGGAGGCGAGCACCAAGACGGGAGCAAGAGGTCCGAGGGTGACCGCTGGCATCAAGGCAGGCATCAGCGGGCACCCAACGCAGCCTGGCTGGCTTCGGCCTTGGCCTTCACCTGGCTGATGAGCGCCTGCACGCTCGCCTCGGTAGGCCGCGTGAAGGTCCCCGGATAGACCCCGATCCAGACGACGAAGAGCAGGACCGGAACAAGCACGACCCACTCCCGCGGGGAGAGATCCGGAAGACCGCGGTTCTCGTCGTGTCGGACCTGACCGAAGCACACCCGCTTGTACATCCAGAGGAGATAGACCGCTGCGAAGATGATCCCCGTGGTCGCCAGCGCCGCCAGCCAGGGCTTCTCCCGGAAGGTCCCCACCAAGATCAGGAACTCTCCCACGAAGCCGTTGAGCCCGGGGAGCCCCAGCGACGAGAGCACCACGACGAGGAAGACCGCCGAAAACGCCGGGACCACCTGCCAGAGGCCCCCGAACTCTTCGATGAGTCGCGTGTGGCGCCGCTCGTAGATCATCCCGACCAGGAGGAAGAGGGCGCCCGTGGAGAGACCGTGATTCACCATCTGAATGAGCCCGCCCACGAGCCCCTGGGAGTTGAGCGTGAACAGGCCCAGCATCACGAACCCCAGGTGGCTTACGCTGGAGTACGCCACCAGCTTCTTGAGATCGGGCTGGACCATAGAGACCCAGGCTCCGTAGATGATGCCGATCACCGCCAGAGCAAAGACCAACGGGGCGAAGGTCAGGCTGGCCTGGGGGAAGAGCGGCAGGCAGAAGCGAAGAAACCCGTAGGTCCCCATCTTGAGGAGAACCCCAGCCAGGAGCACGCTTCCAGCGGTGGGGGCCTCCACGTGGGCATCGGGGAGCCAGGTGTGAAACGGGAACATGGGAACCTTGATGGCGAAGGCGAGCCCAAAGGCCAGGAAGAGCCAGGTCTGAAGCTCGGGCGGCGGGAGGTACAGGGCCAGAGTCGGCAGGTCGAAGGTGTACGTCCCCGTGGCCAGCCCGTGGTCGAAATAGAGGGCGAGAATGCCAACCAGCATCAGGAGCGAGCCGAACATGGTGTAGAGCACGAACTTGATGGCGGCATAGATGCGGTTGCCCGCCCCCCAGACGCCGATGATGAAGTACATGGGGATCAGCATGGCCTCCCAGAAGATGTAGAAGAGGAAGAGGTCAACGCTGACAAAGACTCCCACCATCCCCGTCTCCAGGAGCAACATGCTGGCGACGAATTCCTTCTGCCGATGCTCGATGGCCTTCCAGGCGGAGAGGAGCGCCAGGGGGGAAAGAAATGTAGTCAAGAGGACCAAGAGCAGGCTGATGCCATCGATCCCTAGATGGTAGGAAATGCCGAAGCTCGGCATCCACTGGTACCGCTCCACGAACTGGTAGCCGGGGTTGACGGCGTCGAAGCCGAAGTAGAGCGCCAGCGACAAAAGCAAGGTGGCCGTGGCCACGAGGAAGGCCGACCAGCGGATCAACGCCTCCCGGCGCCGTGGAAGGAGGAGGATGCCGAGTGCCCCGAGCGTGGGAAGGAAGACCACAAGGGTCAGGAGCGGCATGGCACCCTTACCTCCTCATCAGGAGAAAGCCCAGCATGGCCACGGCGCCAAGAAGCATGGTCAGCGCATAGTTCATCACGTAGCCGGTGTGGACCCGCCGCATCCCCTGGGCCCAGCCCGTCACGACCCGCCCGAGCCCGTTCACGATCCCGTCGATGAGCCCCAGATCGAACGCGCGGGCGCAGACTCCCGAGAGCCCCACGACGGGCCGCACAATGGAGACATCGTAGAGCTCGTCGACATACCACTTGCGGAGGAGGAGCGCGTGGAGCCAGTTCCGCGGCTTGCCGATGGCCTCGGCTCGCAGCGGCCGGCCCCCGTACATCAGCCAGGCCAGCAACACGCCCGCGAACGCCAGAATCATCGACAGCATCCCGAGGACGAACAACGCAAGGGCCGATAGCTCGCTCTCATGGACCGGAAAGACAGGGGCCAGGAAGCGAGTGAAGATCGTGCCGTGGGCGCTCGGGATGCCGACCGCAAGGCCTGCCACAATGGTCAGCACGGCGAGCACGCCCAGTGGCACCGTCATCACCGGAGGGGACTCGTGGACGCGGTGAACCACCTCCATGGGCATGCGCGGACCGCCGAAGAACGCCAGAAAGACCAACCGGAAGGCGTAGAAGGCGGTCATGAACGCGCCCAGGAGCAGGAGCCCATAGAGCCAGAGGTGCCCGCCGTCGTACATCGCGGCGAGGATCTCATCCTTCGAGAAAAACCCCGCTAGCGGAAAGATGCCGGAGAGGCCGGCAGCACCGACGAGGAATGTCACCGTCGTGGGGACCATGCGCGGCGCCAGGCGGCCCATCCTCCTGAGGTCCTGCTCACCCCCCAGCGTATGGATCACGCTCCCCGCCCCAAGAAACAGGAGCGCCTTGAAAAAGGCGTGGGTCACCAAGTGAAAGATCGCGGCGGTGTACGCGCCGACCCCGGCGGCCGCGAACATGTAACCGAGCTGGCTGATGGTGGAGTACGCGAGCACACGCTTGATGTCGGTCTGAACGAGACCGATGGAGGCCGCAAAGACGGCGGTGAGCCCACCGACCCATGCCACGACGCTGAGGGCCACCCCCGAGGCCTCGAAGAGCGCGTGGCTCCGGGCGACCATGTACACGCCTGCCGTCACCATGGTTGCGGCATGGATCAGGGCGGAGACCGGGCTGGGCCCCTCCATGGCGTCCGGGAGCCAGGTGTGGAGCGGCAGCTGAGCGGACTTCCCACAGGCTCCCATGAAGAGCAGGAGCGAGATCACCGTGGCGGTAGCGGGCGAAAGAGTCCCCGCGTTGGCGAAGACCTGCCCGTAGTCGAGCGTCCCCATCACCACCCAGAGGTACATGACCCCGAGGCCGAAGCCGAAGTCGCCCACTCGATTGACGACAAACGCCTTCATCCCCGCGTCCGCCGCGGCCTTCCGCTGGTACCAGAAGCCGATCAAGAGATATGAGCAGAGCCCGACCGCTTCCCAGAAGACATAGAGGAGGAGGAAGTTGCCGGCCAGGACCAGCATCACCATGGAGAAGACGAACAGGTTCAGGTAGGCGAAGTAGCGGGCGTAGCCCGCGTCTCCGTGCATGTATCCGGCGGAGTAGAGATGGATAAGAAACCCGACCCCGGACACCACCAGGAGCATCACCGCCGAGAGATGGTCCAGCTGAACGGTCACCGCCGTCTTGAAGTTTCCTGCGGCGATCCACGAGAAGAGGTCACCTCTATACGTGTCACCTCGCAAAACGCCGAGGAACGCAACGCCGGAGAAGAGGAAGGAGAGGCCGACCGCCGGGACCGCCACCCAATGGGCCCGTGCCCCGACAGCCCGTCCGAAGAAGGCATTGACGGCAGCCCCCAGAAGGGGGAAGAGAGGAATCAGCCAAGCGAGAGTGGACATGCCGTGAAGATCAGGACGAGACTCGCTTCACTGTAGCGAAAGGTCCCCGGCGGTGTCAAGCAAACTGGGGCCGTGCGACCTCGAATCGCAGGAAGCCCACCGAGGGCCCAAGCACCCGGTGTACGATACCCCCATAGTCGCTATGTCGCGCCCGTCCGCGCTTGGCCTCAGAGCGGCTCTGACCTCCTACCTGGTGGTGTTTCTACTCAAGCTGGGCGCATGGTGGATGACCGGGCTTTTCGTGCTCCTGGCAGAAACCCTGCACACCCTCTCCGATCTGATGATCTCCGGCTTTCTCCTGCTGGCCGACCGCTTTGCCCGCCGGCCCGCCGACGCTCGATACCGACACGGGTACGGGCGGACTCAGCACGTCGCGGCGCTCACGGCGGCGACTCTCTTCATCTCCTTCACGAGCTTCCGGCTGGCCGAGGAGGAGATCGCCCGGCTCTTCAGGCCGCCGCCCCTCTACAGCCGCCTGGATCTGGCCGCGTGGGTCCTCGTCGCCTCCATGGCGCTCGGCCTGGTCCCCATCGCGCTTCTGGTCTTTGAGCGGCGCCGCGGCCCCGCAGCTCGAGCCCAACTCATAGAACTATTCAACGATGAGCTCGGCCTCCTGGCCGCCCTTGGCGGCGCGATCCTCGTGGCGCGAGGGGCCCCGATCGCAGACCCCATCGCCTCTCTGGTGGTGGCGGCACTCATCGCCGCCAATGAGGTGGGCCTCTTCAGGGACAACGCCCGCGTGCTGATCGGGAGGGCGCCCGGCCGCGAGTTCTTCGAGCAAGTGGAGCGCCTGGCCCGCTCGGTCCCGGCCGTTCAGGCGGTCCACGACCTCAGGGCCGAATACGTGGGACCCGACGCCATCCACCTGACGATTCACGTGGAGGTGGAGCCGGCGTTGACAGTGGCCGAGGGGGAAGAAATCGCCAAGGCTGTCCGAGACACCATCATGACCGAAACGCGAGTCGGCTACTGCGTGGTTCACGTGGATCCGGCGGGCGCTCCCCCCGAACCCGGCAAGCAATGGTTTTAAATCCGTCAGAATAGTGAGTCTGGCTCGGGAGCAACGCATCCCTCTGCTAGCCCGGTTCCCCGGGGACGGGGTCGCGCGTAATCGGCGCTTAAACTCATCGACGGTGGATCGTAATGACCCGTAGAATTCTTCAAGGGATGTGCGCCCATGGCAGCCGAGCGGGTGATTCTCACCTATAAGGACTACGAGGCCCTACCGGCGGATGGCCGGCGCTACGAGCTCCACGACGGGGAGCTGTCGGTGACACTAGCGCCGAGCCCCCTCCACCAGCATATCCTCGGTAATCTCAACGAGATCGTTCGCCAGCACGTCAAAACGCATGGCCTGGGCGAGATCTTGTTCGCTCCAATCGATTGCATCCTGTCCGAAACCACGATCCTCCGGCCTGATCTGGTGTATCTCGACGCGAGCCGACTCTCTCTCGTCAGCGCTCGCGGCATTGAGGGTGCGCCAACGCTCGTGGTAGAGATCCTTTCGCCCAGCACCACGCTCATTGACCGGAGCACCAAGCTCCAGCTCTACGCCAGGTATGGCGCCCCCTATTACTGGATCGTGGACCCGGAGGCGCGCATCATTGAGGTGCACGTCCTGTCAGGGGGGGCGTACCAGCTCGTTGCGCGTGCTGCCGGGCTTCAGGCGGTTTCCCTCCTGCCGTTTCCCGACCTCGCCCTTGTTCCCGCTTCTCTCTGGCCCTAACGCGCACTATTCACGAGTGCAACAGCAGCCTTCCTATTGCCCCCTCACCCTATACCTCTGCCCCCTAGGGGCGAGGGTTTCAAAATCCTCTCCCTCTCCGTGGGAGGGACAGGATAGGGGTGAGGGTGTCCAAGTGAGGGAACTCTTGGGGAGGAGCTAATGCTCGGTCGGTACGACATGGTGTGTTTAACTTGCAGAAAGACTTGGCAAACACAAAAACGCCAGAAGGGTGATGTCCCCCCGCGTTGCCACAATTGTGGCGAAACGAGCCCCCAAAAGCTCATCCCGGTGCAATTCCCCCCAGAGAACCTTGTCCGGAAGTCCAGAGACCAGACCTAGAGGCGAACCGAGTGAACATTTGTTTGTGGGTGCAAACATTTGCGTGCGATCTGAAGTGCAATCCAGACTGGTAGCGGCCTACTTTTCCCCGGCTGATCGTTCGCGCCCCCCTCTGGGCAATGTCCTGAAAGCAGCAGGCGTCATCGAACATCTCGGTGGTGTGACGAGAACCGGCCTGAGCCGACTCAGGAAGACCTAACCACCCCAAAATCCAGAGAACCGGAGTAGGCGACGATGCTCCTGGTATGCCCTGGTGTGAAGTGGAGTGGTAGCAGCGTGGTGGCAGAAAGGCGTCGAGCTCTACCGGGCGATCCTGAGGCTTAGAACCCCCTGAACGGTGACCAGCGTGGACCTGCATGTGAAGGGGCGGCGGGTGGTGGTCCGAGTCGAGGCCGGGCCAGGGCCGTTCCCGTGCCCGAGTGCGAGAGCACCGGGCCGCGCTACGACAGCAAGCCCCGGCGCTGGCGCCACCTGGACACCCGCCAGTTCACGACCTGGATCGAGGCCGAGGTCCCGCGGGTGAGCTGCCCGACCCACGGCGTCAAGGAGATCCGGATCCCCTGGGCGGAGCCTGGCTCCCAGTTCACGGCCGACAGGAGGACTATCAAGGCTGCGGGTTGAGACATGGACCCTCTTGGTTCCTGCGCTACGAGTATCCGGACCGAGCATCGCACACAGACCGGTACGCGCGGGAGTACGTCCGCACCACCGAACTGGGTCGTGTCCGCCGCTGGGTGCAGCGGTGCCGTCTCAAGGAGGCCAGGGACCTGGCCGTGATGACCCTTCTGCGGCGAGGATGGAAGAGCGAAGCGGGCGCCGCCTGCGCTCCAGCGGCTCCTCGGCCGTGCGGCTCTCGGTTCTAAGCCTGCTCCTCGAGCGCGTGGCCGAGCAGGCCTGCTAGGACACGTGGCGCAACATCCTGGATCAGCTCGAGCACCTCAAGGTGGCGGGGCGGCCGTGCCTAGTACAAACGGGCTGCGCGGCGGCATCGCCTCAAACATCAGCCTTGGCGGGCACTTAAGACCGATTTTCGTGTACTCGCCGTGTCAAAGTCGGGTCAAGTGGGGGCAACCTTTTGAGAAATCACACGCCGGACGGCATGCCCCCCGGTCGCCGGCGCAAAAAAGGCGCTCGAATCCTCAGGGAATCCTCAGATTGCCCACGCACGATACCAGCGGGATGGGCCTCCCGCAGGCGTGGGCTTGCACGCCCCCGGCTCGCGCCGTCCCGTCGGGAGCGCACCCACAGCGTCAAACGACGGGGCAGAGCTCCGAAAGGGAGGTTGGCTATGAAAGGCATTGGGAATGCGCCACAGTCACTGCGCCGGATTTTGATGTTCCTCGCGGCGATGGCCGCTCTAACGTTGGCAGCCGCTGTCCCGGCGAGTTGGGCAGCGACGGTGGAACTCGACGAGGCATTTGTGAGAATCGAGATCAATGCCTCGGACGGCGATGTCGGATTCCACGGCAAGTTTGATGGTGAGCCCTCGAAGTTGATGACGATTAGGCGCCCGGATGGAGAAGTGATATATCGCGTGAGAGCCCGACGGAACTTGAAGCGACAAGGACTCACGGAGAACTTCTTTGAAAGCGCCGAGCCGACGTGTGAGGAACAGCCGCTAGCGGCGTTCCTGTTGCGGTTCCCGACGGGAGTCTATTCGTTCGAGGGCAAGACGAATGACGGCGCCGACATACTGGAAGGCGAGTTCACCCTCACACATGCTCTTCCGGCAGCTCCCGATATTTCCGCGTTCGATGGATCCACCGTCGAGCTTGACGACGACGACTCCGTCGTCATCCATTGGGGGCCCGGTACCGATCTGGGGGCATGTCACGATCAGGCACTTGTCAATAACGGCACCATCCCAGACCCAGCGAATGTGGCAGTGGAGCGCTGGGAGGTTGTCGTCGAACCGGATGTCGACGTGGAGGCTTTGGGCCTGCCATTCAGCGTGTTTAGCGTCCAACTCCCGCCGGGTCAGGTGAGCGTGACTGTTCCGTTCGAATACCTGGATTCCTATGCGGTCGCCGGTGTTACGGAGTTCAAGTTCGAGGTAGGAGCGAAAAGCGGAGAAAACCAGACATTCTCGGAGGGCACATTTGTGGTTGAGCTTGACGATTGATGCGAAGGGCGCTGTCGGTCGGGGTCACTTGGGCTCCCTCTTATCCCGGCCGACCGGCTTTGCGGGGGCGCGGGTCTGGAGCTCGGCGGCACGGGGCCCGGCGCGCTGCGTGTGGGCCCGGACCTCCCGCATCGAGCGGCCCTGGAGCTCGATCACGTGGACCGTCTGGACGAGACGGTCGCAGATTGCATCGGCCAGGGTCGGATCCCCGATGGCCTCGTGCCAGGCGGTGATGGGCAGCTGGCTGGTGATGAGGGTCGAAGCTCGCTCGGTGCGGTCCGCGAGCACCTCGAGGAGATCGTGGCGTTGCGGACCCGTAAGCGGGGCCAGGCCCCAGTCGTCGAGCACGAGCAGGGCGGTCCTCGCCAGCTTGGCGAGAAGCCGGGTGTACGAGCCATCCCCCCGGGCGGGTCAATCACCGTCGAGTCCAGGCTCACCAGCTTGTTCTTGAAGCGGAATTTGGGCCGGCCCTGAGCCCGGGGCTGGCAGCGGCCGAGCAGCTCCTGGAACACGGCCCGATAGCGTTGCCACGGCCGATGCTCATTGGCGTACGGCAGCGTCGAGCGGGACGGGGCCGCGATCCCCAGGTGGCTCAGCTTGCCCTCGCAG
>JBHIAB010000134.1:0-9766 GCA_046758385.1 Methylomirabilia bacterium
CAGTGGCCAACACGGACACTATCCCTCACGAGTGCTCCTCCACCCGCTCCCCCAGCGGCCTGGATGGCGGCACCAGATCTCGTCCAAGTTTTTCACATCCAACGAAGCAGCAATCGCAATCAGTCCGATAACAATCGACGTGATGCCAAACCAAAACGCCCGGTCCCTGTTGATCTCATGGACGAGGTCCGCACTTCCGAATACGCTGAACAGCCCGAGTGTCAGAAACCCGAGGCCCACAAGGGTGCCAACCGTTCTCTTGAGCAACTGGTCAGCGCGTAGACGCATGCTCGATCGTTCCACCATCCATGAACGCCCTCGCCGCGGGCACTCGTTTTGCAGTATCATGACACAAGGGAGGCAATGAGATGAAGCGAATGAGAATCTGGCTAGGAGTCGGCCTTCTGATCGCGGCAACGACCGGGGCTCAGGCGGCCGAGCCCATCGTGATCGGCGAGATCAATCCGCGGACTGGAGTGTTCGCCGTGCTGGGCACCGCGGTCCACGAGGGGATCCTGCTCGCCATGGAAGAGGCCAACGCCGGCGGTGGGGTTGGCGGCCGCTCGATCCGTCTGATCTCTCGCGACGATGAGGGGAAACCCGAGCGGGCCATCGCTGCCGCCGAGGAGTTGGCCTCGCGCCGTGGCGCCTTGGCCCTCATCGGCGGCTACGTGGACCGGCTGGTGGGCCCGATCGGTGAGGTCGCTGAGCGGTCGCAGATCCCATACCTGGCGACGGCTTCGCTGGACGAGCGACTCACCCGGCAAGGCCACCGCTACTTCTTCCGGATCTCGAGCCTCGAGCCCTTCGTCAAGGTCACCACGGGCATTGTGCTTGAGGAGTTCGGAGCCAAGAACGTGGCGATCCTCCACTCCTTCACCCCGGGGGCCAGCCAGCTCGCCCGACGCCAGCGCGAGGTGCTGGAGCAGGCCGGAGTGCAGGTGTCAGTCCAGGAGCAGTTCTCCCCGGGGCTCTCCGACTTCACCCCCCTCCTCGCGCGCGTCCGGGACCAGGGCGCGGAAGTCATCCTCTCCGACACCTTCTTCCGCGACCACCTGCTCCTGGTGCGTCAGATGGCTCAGGGTGGCGTTCGCGTCAAGGCCTTCCTCGGCGCTTTCGGAATGGAGTTTCCCAAGGTGATCACCGCCCTCGGGCCCGAGAGTGAGGGGCTCTTCGGTACCACCTCCTGGCAGCCCGGGGTCAACCTCGGGCCCAACGAGCAGGCCTCCCTCGACTTTATCGACGCGTTCAAGAAGCGGTTTGGCCGGGCGCCGGTGCCTCTCACCATGCACGGGTATGCCGCGGCACAGGCTCTCCTCCATGCGCTTCGGGACGTGGCGGATTCAGGAAGACCCCTCGCCGGCGAGGCAGTGAGGGACGCGCTTGCCAGGATCGACGTGGAGACGCCGCTCGGCCGGGTCAAGTTTGACGAGCGCGGAGACCCGCTCTTCTACGAGCGGGTGGTGGTCCAGATCCAGAACGGCAAGCACATCCTTGTGTATCCGAAGGAGCGCGCAACCGCTGCCATCCGCTACCCCGCCCGGTGACGCACTCCGCCCCCTCGCCCTCCCTTCCGCCCCGACGGGAGAGAGGTCACAGGCCGGGGGGGCTACTCGAGCAGCCTGAGCAGCTCTCGGCGCGGGAGCATCAAAGGAGTCGGCCAGTGCCGGCAGCTGGCTTGCCCGCGCACCCGAGCCCGCGGCCCCGCCATCTTAGAAGGCAGAGACGATGTCGCTGACGACGCTGCTCCAAGCGCTGGCCTCCGGATTGCTGTTGGGGTGCTTCTATTGCCTCATGGCTTTGGGCTTCTCGATGATCCTGGGCGTCACCCGGTCACTGAACCTGGCTCACGGCGATCTGATCATCCTAGGTGGGTACCTGGGCTACTGGCTCTGGGCCGGCTCTGGCCTTCCGCCGCTCTTCCTCGTTCCGATCTCGGCGGTCGCGCTCCTCCCCCTGGCGCTCCTCTGGCAGTGGCTCCTGGACCGGGTTCCCGAACCCAAGGAGCTGAACAGCCTCGTGCTCACCTTCGGCCTGTCCCTCCTGCTTCAGAATGTGATGCTCGGCCTCTGGCGGGGCGAGTACCGGTTGATCACCAGCGAGGCGTTTACCAGGAGCCTCAGCTTCGGTGGCGTGAGCCTCAACCTGGGACGACTCTTCGTCGCCGCCGCTGCCCTGGCGGTCGTGGGTGGGCTTTGGCTCGGCCTCACCAAGACCCGCTGGGGCCGGGCGGTTCGCGCCACGAGCATCGATCGCCAGGCCGCTGCGCTCCTGGGCATCAACGTGGATGGAGCCACCCGAACCACTTTCGTCCTCGCCCTCGCCCTGGCGGGAGCCGCCGGCGTACTCTTCGCCACCCTCCACTACCTCTATCCGGCGGCCGGAGTCGAGCTGACGCTCTTGGCCATCGTCCTCACAATCTGGGCCGGAGTGGGCCGGCTCCGAAGCGTGCTCGTCGCCGGAGTGCTGCTCGGGGTCGTCGAGTCTCTGACCGTGGCGTGGACCGGGCCGAGCTGGCGCGAGCTGGCAGTCCCGCTGCTTCTCTTGGGCTCCCTCATCCTGAGCCCTGGAGGGCTCGCGAGAGGGCGGAGCCACTGATGAATCCCCGGGCCCGGCTCGCGGCATGTGTCGCGATCCTCCTCATCCTGATCGCGTTCCCTCCCCTCACCGGCTTTCACCCGTACTACCTCTACCTCTTCTCCACCGCGTTCCTCTTCGGGACCCTGGCCTCGGCGTGGAACCTCCTTGCCTACGCCGGCCAGATCTCCTTCGGCCACGCGGCGTTCTTCGGCCTGGGAGCTTATGGAGCAGCGCTGACCTCACTCGGCGGGCTCTCGCCATGGGCTGCCATCGGGGTCGGTGGCCTCCTTGGGGTCCTCGGCGCTCTAGCCATTGGGCTCGCGGCCGCTCGACTCAAGGGCGCCTACCTGGCGCTGGCGACGCTGGCTTACGCCGAGGCGTTGCGAGGAGTGGCGCTGAATTGGACTGCGCTTTCGGGAGGGGGGGCCGGGCTCATCGGAATTCCTCCGCTGCCCGGGCTGGGCTGGCTCGCCGGGGAGCTCACCCGCAGCAGAGCCATCGCCTACTATCTCTCGCTGGCCGTCCTGGTCGCGATGCTGGCAACCTTCACCGCGGTGCTCCGCTCCCGGATCGGACTCGCCTTCGCCGCGATCCGCGAGGAAGAGGAGCGCGCCGGGGTGCTCGGGCTCCGGCCCCTGTCCTGGAAGCTCTTGGCGTTTGCGCTGTCGGCGCTCTTCACAGCCCTCGCGGGCGGCCTCTATATCCACACGATCGGGGTCGTGGAGCCCGACCTGGTCTTCGGCCGCTACTTCTCATTCCTGCCGCTGGTGATGGCGATGGTCGGGGGTCTCTACACCCTCTTCGGCCCGGCCCTTGCGGCGCTCGTCCTCTACCTGATGAGCGAGTTGCTCTTCCATCCCTACGCCCCCGCGCTTCACCAGCTTCCCTACGCCCTGTCCCTCGTCGCGGTGATCCTCTACTTTCCCGGCGGGCTCGCTGGCCTCCTTCGGAGACGACGCCATGCCTCTGCTTGAGGGGCGAGGCCTCTTCATGGCGTTCGGTGGTCTCTCGGTCCTCCGAGGGATTGACATCACCGTGGAGGAGCAGCAGCTCGTGGCGCTCCTGGGGCCCAACGGCTCCGGGAAGACCACGCTCTTCAACATCCTCTCCGGTCTCCTGCGCCCCACAGCAGGAGAGGTCTGGTTCAAGGGACGCCGGATCACGAACGCCGCACCCTGGGAGCTAGCCCGTCTCGGGATCGGTCGCACATTCCAGATCCCCCGCCCCTTCCCCCACCTCACGGCCTGGGAAAACGTTCTGGCCGGCGTGACGTTCCGTGTCCGGCACCGCTACTCTCGCGGTCGGGATCGTCGCAATGAGGCCGAGCGGCTCCTCACGATGGTGGGGCTGATCGACAAGGCAGGCGAGCGCGCGCTGGCGCTGTCACTCGGCGAGCGGAAGCGCCTCGAGCTGGCCCTGGCCCTCTCCACGCGCCCGACACTCCTGCTCCTCGACGAGCTCGCCTCGGGGCTCTCCCCCAAAGGGCGCGAGGAGGTGATCCGTTTCTACGGCCAGCTCCGCAACCGCGGTCTCACCGTGTTCGCCATCGAGCACTCCTTCAGGGTGCTGGCCCAGGTCGCAGATCGCCTCCTGGTCCTCGACCAAGGCAGCATCGTCGCCGACGGACATCCCCGGGTCGTGCTGACCTCTCCACGGGTCGCTGAGGCTTACCTCGGAGAGGACGATACCCCATGAGCCCGCCGCTCCTGAGCGTGGACCAGGTCTGGGTCGGCTACGACGATCTGGTCGTGCTCAAGAGATGCTCCATCGAGGTCCGGGAGGGCGAGTTCGTGGCCCTGGTGGGACCCAATGGGGCCGGCAAATCCACCCTGCTTCGGACCATCACTGGTCTGCTGACTCCCCGGGCGGGGAGCGTCCAGCTGCAAGGGGAACGCATCGACCGGCGGCCACCGTACGAGATCGCCGCGCGGGGGATCGCCATGGTCCCCGAGGGGCGCCGACTCTTCGCCCCTCTGACGGTGCGCGAAAACCTCGAGCTGGGGGCCTTTCTCCCCCACGCCGACCTTCGGCGGGAAGAAACGCTCCGTCACGTCCTAGCACTCTTCCCGGTCCTTGGGGAAAAGCAGGCGGCCCCGGCAGGCGTCCTCTCCGGCGGCGAGCAGCAGATGCTGGCCCTGGCGCGCGGGCTCATGGCCCGGCCCCGGCTGCTCTGCCTCGACGATCCATTCCTCGGACTCACCCGTCAGGTGATCAACCGGTTCTGCCAGACCATCCGCGCCATCACCGCCGAAGGGATGACCATCCTGGCGGCAGGCCAGCACGTGCGCCGCCTCCTTCGCCTCGCCCACCGCGCCTACCTGCTCGACGAGGGCCAGATCGTGCTCTCCGGATCCGGGGCCGAGCTCTTGGAGGACGAGCGCCTGCGGCGGACGCTGCTCGAGATGATTCCAGGAGTGGACCAGGCGGCGGGGTGAGGCACGCCCCCGGACCACCCGCGCGAGGTCGACTGCCCGGGCGTGGTACCCTGAGTGGCGATGGGACGAGGGGGGCTCTTGCTGCTAGCAGCCCTCGGAGTGATCGCGGTCAACGTGATCGTCGCCGCCGCCTTCCTCCCCAGGCCCTCCCCGTCCCCGGACGCCTCCCCCGCCGAGCGCAACTACTTTCTCCGCTGCGTCACCTGTCACGGCACTACGGGAGAAGGCTCCTGGCGCGCCACCATCTTCCTCATCCGCCCCGGCAACCTGGCCGTCCCCCACCGAATGGCCACCGTGTCAGACCAGTACCTCTTCGACATCATCAAGCACGGCGGCGCCTCCCTGGGGAGACCGGGGATGCCCAGCTTCGCCTTCCACCTGCCGGATAGCGAGATCGAGGAGTTGGTGGCGTACGTGCGGAGCCTTTCGAGCGAGGCTCCCTGAAGGTCGAGCACACCAGAATCACTTCCCAGCCCGATCCCGGAGCACGCGACGCAGGAGCTTCCCAGTCCCCGGGCCCGCCGGCCCCGGGGCGCGCGGGAGTTGGTCGACGAACTCCACTTCCCGAGGCAGCTTGTAGACGGCGATCTCGTCGCGGCAACACTCGATCAGCTCTTGCTTGAGCGCGTCGCTGCCCGCCGTGCCAGGCTTGAGAGCCACATAGGCCCGGGCGTTCTGGCCGCGCACCTGGTCCGGCACGCCGATGACCCCCACATCGGCCACGGCCGGGTGCTTGGCCAGGGCGTCCTCGATCTCTTCCGGGCCAATCCGGTAGCCTGAGGACTTGATGAGGTCGTCTTCGCGGGAGAGGAACCAGACGTAACCGTCCTCGTCCATGGTGACGAAGTCACCAGCGCGGCACCAGCCGTCACGGACGGCAGACTTCTGCTTCTCCGGATCACGCCAGTAGACGGTGCCCGTAGGCCCGCGGGCGATCAGGAGCCCGACCTCGCCGGGCTTGCATTCCTTGCCTTCATCCGAGATGACCTTGAGCTCGTAGCCCGGAACCGCCGGGCCGATGGCCCCCGGCTTCACCTTGCGGGTCACCGCGGAGGAGACGAAGACGAACATCATCTCCGTGGTCCCGAGGCCCTCGTAAATGTCCAGCCCGAACATTTGCTTCCAGTCCTGGTAGGTCTGAGCTGTGAGCGATTCGCCACCCCCGGTGCAGACCTTGAGCGAGGAGAGGTCATAGCGGGTCTTGGCCTCAGGAACCTGCATCATCTTCCTGTAAGCGGTGGGAAGGACGGAGAGAATGGTGATCCGGTGCTTCTGGATGGCCTCGAACATCCCCTCGGGGCTGAAGCGGGGCAGGAGTGAGACAGCGGCCCCGAATCGGAAGGGGATGACGGTCTGAGTGGAGTAGCCGGCAGCCAGCGAGAGTGGTGCCGGCCCGCCGACGATGTCGTCAGGCGTCACGCGCCAGCCGTGCTTGCCGAAGCCGTCGGGCACGATGAGGGCCTCCTCCATGAAGTGCGCCGTCCCCTTGGGAAGCCCCGTGGTCCCCGAGGTGAAGAGCAGCACCGAGATGGCCATTCGATCACGGCGGACCGGCGCCAGGGTGTCGCTCCCTTTGGCCAGGAGCTCCCCGTACGGGACGTAGCCCTTGGCCTTGATGTCGGCCGGCTCGCCCCCAATAACGATCACGTGCTTGACCGTCTTGAGGTCGGCCCGTGCCTTCTCGACCTCCTCCAGCAGTGGAGCGGCCACGATGAGGGCCACGGCTTCGGTGTTGGCGGCCACGTGCGCCAGCTCGGCCCGGGAAAAGAGCGGAGAGGTGGGGACGGCGATCGCCCCGATCTTGATCACGGCGAAGTTGGCCACCAGGGCCGGTGGGATGGAGGGGGAGCGCAGCAGCACACGATCTTCCTCCTCGATGCCGAGCCCCCTGAGCCCCGACCCCAGCTTGTTGACGGAGGTCTGAAGCTGCTTGAAGGTGATCTTCTGGTCCTCGAAGAGCATGGCGACTTTGTCGGCCCGCCCGGCCTCGACCTGACGATCTACCAGCTCCTCGGTGGAGTTAAAGCGCTGGGGATAGTTCTTGCACTCCGGCAGGGGGTAGATGCGCTGAGGCCAGAGCTCCTTCGGCGGCAGGTAGTCAGCAGGAATCTTCCCCATAATCTCCTCCAGAAGTCACCCATTGAGAGTTTTTTCCGGGTTCGCAGACGCGCGCGAGAAGCATGGGGAGAGGGAGCTCCTAGGCAGACTGGAGGAGGCGCTCCAGGGCTTCCTCGACGCCCAGGACGCGGTTCAGTTCGCGATCCATCCGGGGGAAAACCTCGGTAGGGTAGCGGTCGCCCTCGAAGATCATGAGCACTGGCACCCGGCGACCGAAATCTTCCTGCAGCGCGCCCTTCATGCCGAAGACCGGACGCCTCTGCGCCGAGGGACCGGTGACCGCTTTGTGGTAGTCGGGAAAAACATCGCCGACCCCGGCCAGATCTCGCGCCTCCGAGGCTAGGCCTTTGGCCCGAAGCTGATCCACCAGTGAGCGGGTCCTGTTGATATCGCAAGGAAACTGCTCACCCGGTGCATGGGCGCTGGAGTAGTAGAAGACCAGCCTCTTCTCCGCCGGCGGCGCCTTCCTCTCCACCCTGGCCCGAGCCTCGGCCGGGGCAGCGGCCACATGGGCAGGCTGGGGAGCCCGCTCGTACACTTCGCACTCGGTGACCCCCTCCGGGGGCAGGATCAGGGAGAACGGCGCCTCCTTCTTCCGGCACGCCCCCAGAAACGCCTTGGCAATGTTGGGGTCGAGCGCCGGGGCAAAGTGCCGGCAGCTCAGGCAGAGGATCTCAGCCACGGGTCGCCTCCCGACAGCTAGTACGCCATGCCCAAGTCTAGGCGATCCTCTTGAAGGTCCTTGGCGCTGAGGACCCAGGGCCCACCACATCCCTCCTCGACGACCTTGGCCGCGGCCCGATAGCCGCTTCCGAAGGTGATGGCGAGCGTGACGAGGCCGGCGACGCCGCCCAGCGCGCAAAGGACGGTCTTGCCGGGAACGCGAATGAGGTTGACGCCGACCGCGCCGACGCCGTAGGCGGTGCTGGCCGTCGGGGCCGGCCGCTCGGGAGCCTTGACGACCTCGCCGTAGAGCTTCGGCGGTTGAGACTGCTGGGCCCACGCGCTGGGACCCAGGGGCCCCGCCATGAGAACAGCCACCGCCACCACGATACTGAGCCACCTGAGCCGGTTCATGCGATTTCGCTCCTCCCAGGGCCTGGGGTCTCAGAGCACCCCTTCGGCCTTGAGCGCTGCGAGGCGCTCCTTCCCTAACCCCAAGTATCTCAGATACACGGCCTCGTTGTCCGCTCCCGCGCGCCGGCACGCCCACTTGATCCGGGGGGGCGTCGCGGACATTTTCCACGGTGGCATCTGCAAGAGCAGTTCGCCGTAGTCCGGGTCCTCCACCTTTTGGAACACGCCGCGTTCCCACCAGTGGGCCTCAGCCAGGGTGTCAGCGGGTCGGTTGAGCGGGGCCGTGGCCACGGTGCCCGGGCCACGCTTGTTGAGCATGTAGTCCTGAACCTTCTCCAGGATCTCCTGGGAGGTCAGATCGCGCCCCCACGCCTCCAGCTGCCCATGGAGCTGCTTGGAGGAGCCGATCCGATCACGGGTCGTCGGAAAGCGCTCCTTCAGGTCGGACCGGCCCATGATGTTGGTGAGGCCGGTCCAGTTGATGTCGGAGAAGCCCGCGATGAACGAGTACGAGTCCCGGGTCTTGATGAGGGTGTAGGGGAAGACGCAGATGTTCAGGGACCCCACGCGCTCCCGCACCCGTTGGTGTGAGTGGACCCAGTGCACGTCGTAGTCGGTGAAACGCATCTCCGCCTCGGCAGGCGAGCAATCCACGAACTGCCCTCGCCCCGACGCCCAGCGCCAAACCAGGGCCGTCATCACCGCAAACGTCCCCCAGCCGCCGCCGATGTACCACCCGGCCCAATTGCCTTGCTTGGTGGGGACCGCAGACTCCGCGGGCCCCTCGCCCTCTGGCTCCCCCGTCGTATAGGGGACGCCCGAGAGCGCCTGGTTAGTAATGTCGTAATCAGGGATCGGGGTGGCCGCCTTGGGGCCGAACTGCCCGTAGCTGGAAAAGGCCACGTAGACCAGTCGGGGGTTCACCGCAGAGAGCTGGCGGTAGCCGATCCCCCGGGCGTCCATCGCGCCCGGCCTGGCGCTCTCGATCAGTACGTCCACGTGGCGAGCGAGACGGGTGAGCAGCTCTTGGCCCTGAGCCGTCTCCAAGTTGAGGGTGATATGGCGCTTGTTCCGCCCTTCGACCAGATAGGCGAGGCCCGTGCCGCGGTGGAAGAGCCCGCGGGGCGAGAAGAGCCGGGCCACATCGCCCGCCGGCGGCTCTACGCGGATCACCTCGGCCCCGAATTCGGCCAGGACAGAGGAACAGAAGAGAGCGGCGAAGTTGCCCTCGGAGCAGTCCAGCACCCGGAGATCGCTCAGGGCCTCCGGCTTCCCCACGGCCCGTGTATGATCGGTCATCGATCTGGCATACTCGGACCAGGGTACCTGGGGATCGCTCATGCCAGGCTCCAGTCGTCGGGGGGTTTGGCCCCA
Source organism: Methylomirabilia bacterium (assembly GCA_046758385.1). Lineage (GTDB taxonomy): Bacteria > Methylomirabilota > Methylomirabilia > Rokubacteriales > CSP1-6 > JBHIAB01. The sequence goes on from JBHIAB010000134.1 coordinate 9,585, forward strand.
GGGCGATCCGCCCACTTGCCGACCACCTTCTGAGCCTCGAGCTCCCGAACCCGGGCTGGAGAGAGCCCCAGGAGCCGGAGCAGGACCTCCTCGTTGTGCCACCCGACCGGCTTGCCTGACCAGCGGATCCGGCCGGGAGTCTCCGAGAGCTTCGGAGCCGGGCCGTGCTCCACCATGCGCCC
>JBHIAB010000135.1:0-9695 GCA_046758385.1 Methylomirabilia bacterium
CGGAAGTCCAGGAGCTCAAAGACCTTCAGCTCGTCGGCCCTCATGGGTCCCTCCCGGGTGTCGGCCGGCCACTCCATCAACGCGATCTGGCCTCCGTCCCGAACTATGACATTTTCACATGGCTAGTTCCAGTCTGACATAGCCGGGACGACCTCATCTAGAGCCCCGAGTGTCTTTAACACCCTGTCATGGCGTCACTTTTTGTCCGACCGCAAACCTGGCAAGACCTTTGCGCATTGCCTAAAGCAGGGAGCAGCTCAGATGGAGCGCGAGATCTTGGCATTCATGGAGAACAGTATCGGGCCGAAGCTGCTCCTCTCGACGCGTCTCAACGCTCTGGGATATGTGGTCACCGTCGTCTCGGCGCCGGACAGGTTCAGAAAGCGCATTGAAAGCGAAGCCTTCGACTGGCTCATCCTCGACGAGGCCGCCTGGCGCCTCGACAGGGCACGCCTCTTAGAGCAATTGGCGCGGCTACGGGGGACGGCGCGGATCGTGTGGTTGGGCCAACCTCCCCGGAGCGCCCGAGTTCCGACCGACGCCATCTTTCACAAGCCGTTGGATTACGGCGAGATCGTTCGATTTTTTTCCCGGCAGGCATCGGTGAATCCCGGGGTCACCGGCGGCCGGCCTCAGGGAGAGGGGGGCTGCCGCTGCCACGACGGAGGTCCTGAAGGGACCCCCTCGCCAGTGCGGCAGAGGCGTGAAAGACGCTCGACCCAGGCGAGGTACGGGCCGCCCGCGAGGCCGGCCCCGTCGTCATCCGGTCCCTCCTCCTGGAGAAGCAGCCAAGGAACCTTCACCGGTGGCTGGGCGCCGTAAGGCAGGGCCGGCGAGGCTGGTTTGGGTCTCTAGGTCGCGGGGATCGTGAGGCGCCACATGAGCACGCAGCCTGAGACCAAACGCGTGGAGATCCGATATTTGGACCGTCCCGGGCTCCGGCTCGGGCTGGTGATGTCGGGCCAGGCGTCCCCGCTCCTTTCCCGATGGGCCCCCATGGCGGTGGCCCTGGGGGTGTGGATCTGCACTCTCCCGTTCGTCGCCTTGCTGCTCGCCCCGTGGCTCGGTTTCACGGTAGCCGGGTGGGCGGCGGTTTTCGTTTTGGTGATTACCGCCGGGCTCTGCTGGGGGCTCTGCTCGGTGAGAGGCCCTGACTGGTTGGCCGACCGAGGAGAACGCCGGTGAGATGGTGATGCTGGATCTCGGGGAGTCTACAAGTAGTGCCGTGACGTCTGCTGCGCTGGCCACAGGAGCATGACGATACATCCCGAAACTACTGGGTCGGTCCATTGCCAAGCATATCGCAAGATTCGCAGGAAAAGGTAAGACAGCGCGAGGTGGAAAGGAGCGGTCTGATGCCTGTCAAGACAGTTGAGCTTCCAATTCGGGGCATGACCTGCGCCTCCTGCGTGGCGCACATCGAGCAGGCACTGCAAGAGCTGCCCGGCGTGCAGGAGGCCAGGGTCAATTTGGCGACGGAGAAGGCCAGGGTGAGGTACGAGCCAAACGGAACGGATTCGAGGGTCCTGGTCCAAGCCGTGCGGGACGCGGGGTACGAGGTCGCGCTGGAGCAGGTTGGCCTGCCGATCGGGGGCATGACGTGCGCGAGTTGCGTCTCCCACGTGGAGCAGGCGCTCCTGGGCGTGGACGGCGTGGTCGCCACCAAGGTGAACCTCGCCACCGAGAAGGCGACGGTGACACACATTCCCGGGGTCCCCAACCTGGCCGACTTCAAACAGGCTGCGGCTGCTGCCGGGTACGAAGTGCTGGAAGCGCCTGACGAAGTTGCCGTCGGAGCCCGAAAGGAGGCGCACCAGGAACAGCGCAAAATGCAGGCGGCTCGCTTCCGCATGCTGGTGGCGTGGAGCTTTACCGGGCCCATCATCTTGTGGATGTTTGCGGAGATGTTTTTCGGCATCGTCTGGCCCAATCAGACCGCGTACGATTTGGGACTGGGCCTCCTGGCAGTTCCCGTCCTGTTCTGGGTCGGCCGCAAGACCTACACCGGCGCCTGGGGCGCGGTGCGGCATGGTTACGCCAACATGGACACCCTCATCGCCTTGGGCACCGGCGTTTCCTTTCTGACGGGACCGGCCACGTTCTTTTTCTCCGTGGCCAACTACGCCGGTGTGGCGGCAATGATCATGGCCTTCCACCTCACCGGACGCTACGTGGAAGAGACAGCCAAAGGCCGGGCCTCCCAGGCGATCCGCAAGCTGCTGGAGCTGGGCGCGAAGACGGCGCGGGTCCTCGTCGACGGCCGGGAGGTGGAGATTCCCATCGAGAAGGTGGCGGTCGGTGACGTGATGGTCGTGCGGCCCGGGGAAAAGATCCCCACCGACGGCGTGGTTCAAAACGGGGAGAGCGCGGTGGACGAATCGATGGCCACCGGAGAGTCCATGCCGGTCAACAAGCGCCCGGGTGACGAGGCCATCGGCGCCACCGTCAACCAGGAGGGGCTGCTGCAGGTTGAGGCCACCAAGGTCGGCAAAGACACCTTCCTCTCCCAGGTGATCAAGCTGGTGGAGGAATGCCAGGGCTCCAAGGTCCCCATCCAGGAGTTCGCCGACCGGGTGACGGGGGTCTTCGTGCCGGTTGTGATCGGAATCGCCGTGCTCACGCTTTTGGCCTGGCTCTTCGTCCCCGGGGCGATGAAGCCACTGGTCGAACTCGGCGCCTTCCTGCCCTGGGTCAGTCCCACTCTCGGAGTGGCAACACTGGCGATCGTATCCACCGTGGCCGTGCTGGTTATCGCCTGCCCCTGCGCCCTAGGGTTGGCCACGCCGACCGCGCTTATGGTGGGCAGCGGCATGGGTGCCGAGAATGGCATTCTGATCCGTTCCGGTGAGGCCATTCAGACCCTAAAAGACATCAAGGTGGTCGTCTTCGACAAGACCGGGACGATCACGAAAGGGAGGCCGGAGCTCACGGATGTCGTGGCGGTAAACGGCTTCGACGAGAAAAGCGTCCTCCGCCTGGCAGGCTCGGCAGAACGCGGGAGCGAACACCCATTGGGCCGGGCTGTCGTGGAGCGGGCCGACACGGCCGGAGTGTCCCTGGCCGCCCCGGAGAGCTTCCAGGCAATCCGGGGCAAGGGAGTCATGGCGTCCGTCAACGGCGACCGCGTACTGGTTGGCTCACGGAGGCTCATGACAGAGCACGGCCTGGACCCGGCTCCGCTGGAGTCGGAACTCGTCCGTCTGGAGAGGGAGGCCAAGACGGCCATGGTCGTGGCCGCCAACGACACCCTGGCCGGGCTGGTGGCTGTTGCCGACACGTTGAAGGACGACTCGGTTGGCGCCATTCGAGAATTGCACGAGATGGGGGTGCAGACGGCGATGATCACCGGCGACAACCGGCGCACCGCCGAGGCGATCGCCCGGGAGGTCGAGATCGACCAGGTGCTGGCGGAGGTCTTGCCCGATGGAAAGGTCACCGAAATCCACAAGGTGCAGGATCGCTTCGGACCGGTGGCCATGGTGGGTGATGGCATCAACGATGCGCCTGCGCTGACCCAGGCCAACGTGGGTATCGCTATCGGGACGGGAACGGACATTGCCATCGAGGCCTCGGACGTGACGTTGGTGAGCGGCCAGCTCTCCGGTGTGGTGAGCGCGATCAAGTTGAGCCGGGCCACGTTCCGCAAGATCAAGCAGAATCTGTTCTGGGCCTTCTTTTACAACGTGGCGATGATCCCGCTGGCCATCATCGGCTGGATGCACCCGGTGCTGGCGGAGATCGCCATGGCCACGTCATCCACCACAGTGGTGGCTAATGCCAACCGACTGCGTCATGTGAACATTCAGCCTCGTGCCCAGCGAGAGGAAGTCGCTGATTCGGCCAACCCACGTGCTGGTGCCGGGTCTGAGAGAAAGTGAGGTGAAGCCCATGAAACCCTTGAACCTCGGGGTGATCAGCTTGACGCTCGGGCTCTTCGGCGCCATCACGTTCACGCTCTGCATCCTGTGGGACCTGGCGCTGCCGAGCCTTTCCATGGTGCGTCTCTGGGAGCTGCTGCTCCCGGGCTTTCAGGGGATCAGCCTGGCGAGCTTCGCCCTGGGGCTTGTCGAAAGCTTCCTCTACGGAGTCTACGCCGCGGTAGTGTTCGTGCCCCTCTACAATTGGCTGGCGCGGTGGCTCGGGGAGCGACCGGCAATGGGAGGAATGAGCCATGTCTGACTGGATCTGGATTCTCCTCGGTGTCGGCGTGTTGTGGTTCGTCTGCAGGCGAGGCGGCATGGGCTGCGGAATGGGCGGGCACGGGAGGCGCGGCGATTCGGACCCCACCCGGAGGGAGCTCGAATCCAGCACTGATGAACCGCGCCCGAACGGGGACGGAGGCGTAGAGGGGCAGGCGGCCTCAGGAGACGCCACCCGCCGTGGCGGCGGGTGCTGCTAAGACAAAAAAGGAGGGAATAGTGATGGCGAAGGATCCGGTCTGCGGGATGGAGGTGGACGAGCAGAAGCCCGCTGCGACGGCGACGCACCAGGGAAAGACCTACTACTTTTGCGCCGTAGGGTGCAAGAACTCATTCGAGAAAGACCCGCAGAAGTATCTCCGAGGCCACGCCGGCGGCCAGTCGTGCCATTGAGGGAGGGTGGCGGAGCTCGGGATCTCGTGTTCGGACGGTTCCGAGCCCCGCCCCGTCTCTTGTTAGGATTTTTCCTCTGTAAAGCTTGTCGGTTTGTCGGGAAGCGACTTGCACGACGACTGGAGTGTGAGATTGACGGAAACAGAATATGCGAGAGGAGTCGAGCTATGCGATTGACAGGGGTCGCAGTCCCATTCCTCGCTACAGCGTTAGTCTGGTTGGGCGCGGCTTCCGGTCTCGCGGCAGCTCAGGAGAGCCTGACTCGCACGAGCCGCCAGGGGCCGGTCACAGTGACTGTAACGCTCATTCCCCCCGTGGAGGCTAGTCGGCCACTCCGGGTCAGGGTGGCGCTCGATACCCACTCGGTTGCGCTTGACGACATCGGCCTCGACGCAGCCGTTGCCCTTCGCCAGCCCGGCGGCGACATAGCGCCGACTGCGGTCGAGCAAGCCCAAGGGGGAGGCCACCATCGGCGGGCTGTCGTGGTCTTTCCTCCCCAGCCCGTGGGCGACCGGATCGAGCTCGTTGTGACGAACGTCGGCGGCGTGGTGGAGCGCAGCTTTCGCTGGGAGCTACCGCTCAAGCCGTGAGCCAGGAAGCCCTGGCCACGGCCGGAGGCGATGCCCCAAGCCCCTCGACATCGCCAGCCGGACTATCTCTTCGGAAGCCCAAGGGTAAAGCCATGAAATCGCCAACGATCCTGATGCTCTTCCTCCTCGCCCTCGGCCCGCAGGTCGCCGCCGAGCCGAAGGGGCTCTACGTGACCAACCTCGGAGGGAACACTCTCTCGGCGATCGATGGGTGGACCCTCGAGGTCACCCGGGCGATCCCGACCGCCCGAGACCCGCACTTCGTGGTCCCGACGCCCGATGGCAAGCGGCTGTACGTCACGATGGCGGGGGCCGATGAGGTGTGGGTCTTCGACACCCGGGATGACCGGGTGATAGCCAAAATTTCACTCGGGCTTCGCCCCACGCACCTCGCCATGGCCCCCGATGGAAAGTTCGTTTACGCGAGCCTCGAGACCTCACAGGAGGTCGCGGTGATCAACACGGCGACGAACCGCGTCGAGGCGAAGATCCTCACCGGGCCTGAACCCCACATCACGTCCGTCTCACCCGATGGCCGCACCGTCCTCGTCGGGGGAGCCGAGTCCCACCAGATTTTCGTGATCAACGCCGCGGCACGACGCCTCGTAGACCGGATCCGGGTCGGCTTCCTCCCGCACCTGGCCGTCTTCTCGCCGGATGGCAGGCGCGCCTACGCGAGCAGCATTGGCTCCAACAGCCTCTCGGTCATTGACACCGCGACGTGGACCGTAGTGGGGAAGATCGACCTGGGCCTGAACTCCCATGGGATGGCGGCGGCCCCTGACGGCCGGACGCTCTACGTGGCCAGCGAGGTGGGAAACACCGTGCTGGTGGTGGATACGGAGCGCGCGCGTGCGGTCGAGCAGATCCCCGTTGGACGAATGCCGCACACCATGGCGCTCTCCCGCGACGGGGCTTACGCATACACCGCCGACATGGGGAGCAACACGGTGTCCGTAATCTCAACCGCCACGCGCACAGTTGTGGCAACGATTCCCGTGGGGCAATCGCCCTCCTCGATCGCCGTCGTGGGGCAGTAACGTGAGGCGACTCGCCGGCGGCCTCGCCGTAAGCCTTGCCCTCGCCGGAGGCTTCGTGCTCTCCACCGGCTTCCTAGTTGGGTCACCGGGTGGCCGGGAGGTGGAGGTGCCGCTGACGGTCCAGAAGTTTGCCTTCTCCCCGTCGCGGGTCAGTGTGGAGGCCGGGGACCGGGTAATCTTCAAGATCCGCTCGCTCGACATCACCCACGGCTTCGCCGTGGAGGGGACGGGGGTGAACGCCACGGTTCTCCCCGGCCGAGAGGTTCGCGTCGCAGTCCTGGCCGAGCACGCAGGGAAGATCCGCTACCGCTGCTCCGTCATCTGCGGGCCGCTCCACCCATTCATGGTGGGCGAAGTCGTCGTGCACCCCAACCTTTGGCCGCTCTGGGGGGGCGGACTGGCCCTTTTCGTGGGCTTCCTCGCCTCGGCCGGCCTCGCGCCCCCGACCGTGCGGTACGACCTCCTGGGCTGGCGCCCGCTCCGTTGGCTCCTCACCCGCCGCTGGTTTCAGTTCACCCTGGTCGCCCCCAACCTTCTCGCCTTCACCCTGATCATCCTCTCCGGGCTCATCGGGACGGCGACGGGGGCGCTCAACTTCTCAACGATCTTCGTCTGGCTTGTCTGGTGGGGGTTCCTCGTTCTCCTCCTGATACCGTTTGGGGGACGGATCTGGTGTGCGATGTGCCCGATACCGGCCCCGGGAGAGTGGCTGGCACGGCGTGCAATCGTCAAGCGGACTCAGCGCACTTTCGGGCTCCGCTGGTCGTGGCCCAAAGCGCTCCAGAACCTCTGGCCGGCCTTCGGTGGGCTCCTCCTCCTGGTGGTCTTCGGCCTCATTGTCACCACCCGCCCGGTCGTCACAGGGCTCGTCCTCCTCGGCCTTGCCCTGGCCGCGCTAGCGACCCACCTTCTCTTTGAGCGCCGGGTTTTCTGCCGCTACCTCTGTCCCGTGGGCGGGTTACTGGGGGTCTACTCGATGGCGGCGCCGATTGAGCTCCGGGCGCGAGACCTCGATGTCTGTCGGCGGTGCCGGGAAAAGGCGTGCTACGAGGGCGGGAAGGGCTACCCGTGCCCGACCTTCCAGTTCCCGGGCGGCGGGCTCGCGCGGAACACCTACTGCCTCCTCTGCACCGAGTGCCTGAAGGCCTGCCCGTACGACAACCTGGCGCTCAGTCTCCGCTCCTTCGGCGGGGACCTTTGGGTCAAGCGAGGGCGGCGGGCCGACGAGGCATGGATCATCATCCTCCTCCTCGGGACTGCCCTCGCCCACTCGGTGATCAAGCTCGGTCCGTGGGGGTGGATCAAGTCTTGGGCGAATCTCGACGGAACCGTGGATTTCCTCCGCTATGCCGCTCTGTTCGTCGGCGTGGTCCTCGTCGCGCTCCCGGCGGTCCACCTCCTCACGGCGTGGCTCTCCCGCACCCTGGCCAGGGCCTCGCACGTGAGGGTCGGGACCCTCTTCGTGGACTATGCCTACGCGCTGATCCCGCTGAGCCTCACAGCCTGGATGGCCTTCACACTAGCGGTGGTCCTCCCGAACCTCTCCTACATCCCACGCGTCCTCTCCGACCCCTTCGGCTGGGGATGGGACCTCTTCGGGACGCGGGAGACCACTTGGGGGGGGTGGGTACCCGTGGGCATCGTGCCCTCGGCCCAGCTCGTCCTCCTCGTCGTCGGGCTTTGGGGCTCGATCCGGGTGGCGCACGGGATTGTCCAGGAGGCGGTGGGCGAGGCGACGGCCGCCCGGCGCGGCCTGATACCCCTCGCCGCCTTCCTCGTTGCCATCACCTGGGCCTTCCTGGCCCTCTATTTCAGATGAGGATGATGATTCGAATCGAGCGTGTTGCGCTGGCCGTCGTCCTTGTGATCGTCGTGGGGCTCCCCACCGCCGTTCTCTCCTACCGAGCACTCCGCGGGCCGCCAGGGGAGGCGGGCGAGATCCTGCTCGTCGCGCGAACGGTGGAGCGAGGGGGCTGGAGCCCCGCGCGGATCGTTGTCAGGCAGGGGCAGAAGGTCAGACTCAGGATCCTCTCCGCGGATGTGACCCACGGCTTTCAGCTCCTTCACTTCGGGGTCAACGCGGGAGCCATCAAGACGGGGAGTGCCAAGGTTGTCGAGTTCACCGCGGACAGAGCGGGAGAGTTCCCATTCTACTGCGGCGTCCGCTGCAGCCCGCTGCACATGGCGTTGATGGGCACGCTGGTGGTGGAGCCATAGGAGGCAGCCGCGATGCTCTGCGTGGAGGTCTACGGAAAGCGCGACTGCTGCCTCTGCGAGCAGGTGAAGGCAACACTCCTCAAGGTCCGGCGCCACATCGTCTTCGACCTCCACGAGATCGACATCGAGTCCACACCCGAGCTCTACGAGGCCTACAAGAAGCGGATCCCGCTGGTCCTCATCAACGGGCGTCCCGCCTTCAAGTTCCGGGTGGAAGAGGAGGCCTTACGCCTGCGGCTCACCCGCGAGCGCGCCTGAGCTGCCCAGGGCAAGACGGACGGGCGGCGGCACCGACCGGGGAAGAGGAGGCAACCGACAAGGTGTGGCTCCGATGTCACTCGATCAAAGCTGAGGGTGTGGCGCTGGGCTCATGGGGCTGAGCAGGCCATGAAACGGAAACGTATCGCGAAGCTCATCACCGTAGTCCTCATCATCCTCTCCTTCGTCGCGCTCCTTGCCTGGGGATTCACGAGAGACCCGCGGGCCATCCCCTCACCACTGGTCGGTCGTCGCGCCCCCGCCGTCACGCTCAGGCTGATTGACGGCGGCGAGCTCTCGCTCGAGGGATTACGGGGCCAAGTGGTGGTGCTGAACTTCTGGGCCTCGTGGTGTTACCCCGCCTGCTGGAACGAGGCGCCCCGGCTGGAGGCGGCGTGGCTGCGATACCGGGATCGTGGGGTCATGGTGTTCGGTGTCGTCTACCAAGACTCGGAGGCCAATGCTCGCGACTTCATCCGCCGCTTCGAGAAGACCTACCCGAACGGCCTTGATCCGGGGAGCCGGGCCGCCATCGACTTCGGTGTGTATGGAGTGCCTGAGACCTTTTTCATCGACCGCGATGGCGTCATCGCCCACAAGCACATTGGAGAGATCCCCGAAACGGTCCTCTATGACAGGATCGAGGAGACGTTGCGCCGCGATGCTCTCCCCCCGGTCCTCGAGGACGCGGGGGAAGGACCGCGTGGCCGGGCGGCCGGCGATGGGAGGCATGACTGATGGCGGTCGCGTATGGCGCACCGCTCTTGGCTTGAACCGTACGGGAGCGGGCAACGTGACGGAGCTGAACCTCCCGCCCGCGGGACGGGAGTGCCGGCAAAGCGAAGGAGGACAGTCATGGGCCGACACAAGATCCTGATAGGGCTCCTCTGGGCAGTGATCGTTTGGGCGGAAAGCCTTGGCATGGCCGGGGCATCCGAGCATGGGTACGCCAATCCCCAGCTCGTCATCGAGACAGGCGAGCTTGCGCAGATTCTAGC
>JBHIAB010000136.1:0-9666 GCA_046758385.1 Methylomirabilia bacterium
GGGGACGACGCCGTCGGCCAGGTAGGTGCCGATGGTGCCTTGCAAGAGCCCTAACTGGCCTTCCAGCATCGAGACATCGACATGCTGGCCCCTGCCGGTCTTCTCCTTCACTCTGAGAGCATTCATGATTCCGAAGGCGGCGTACATGCCTGCGACCATGTCCGCGATCGAGACGCCGCTGCGGACACCCCGTTCACCGGGTTCCCCGGTGATGCTGATCATGCCGCTCTCGGCCTGCACGATGAGGTCTAGAGCGGCCCGGTCTTTGTAAGGTCCTGTCTGCCCAAACCCCGACACAGAGCAGTAGATGATGGCGGGGTTGCGCGCACGCGCCTGTTCATAGGCTATGCCCAGCTTGTCGAGCGTTCCCACCCGATAATTTTCCAGGACCACGTCGAATTGCTCCACCAGACGGAAGAAGAGTTCTTTGCCCGCCTCGTGCTTCAGGTCCACCTCGATGCTCTTCTTGTTCCGGTGCAGACTGACAAAGTAGGCGCTTTCCGTGTGATAAAAGGGCGGCCCCCAGGCTCGGGCGATGTCCCCAGTCCCCGGCACCTCGAGCTTGACGACCTGGGCGCCGAAGTCTCCCAACATGGTGGAGCAAAAGGGCCCTGCCAGGGCGTGGGAAAGATCCAGTAGCTTGACATCCTCGAGCGGCATCTTCATGGTGAGCACTTCTCCTCTGTGGACCTGTTTGAAGCCGCGATCTCAGACCTGACGCGGGACTGTGATGCGCTTCAGCCCAGCGCCTTCAGCTCCGCCTCCGCCTGGCGGCCGCCTCCCCGAGCAGCCGGTGCTTGGGGGTGTAGGTTTCGGGGGAGCCGAACTCCGGGGCGGCTCCTGGCTGCGCACCCTCCGCTTGAAGCCGCTGCCCGCACTTCCTGCAAAACTTCGCGTTGGGTTGATTTGCCCCGCCGCAGCTAGGGCACGTGGCCTCCAGCTGAGACCCACCCTCTTGGCAGAAGGTCGCGTCAGCGAGATTGTCGTGCTGGCACCGGGGACACTGCATGCCGAGGCCTCCCTGCGTGGGACCAATGAAAGGCAAACGGTGCCGCCAATGTAGCCCCAGGGCGGGGAGGGGTCAAGGGCGTCGTCGCCGTGCCCCGCAAGGAACTGCCCGGGGGTGGTGCATCCAGCAGCCCCCTACGGGGCAAGCGAGGGGTGACCGAGGTGATCGGGGCAACGTTTATCGCGTCCGACTGGAGGGGTTGCAAGGACACTACCCCGGGGGTGGCGCTTTAGAAAAGCTGGTATTGCCAGGCCACCGTCCTGTACACTTTTAGCGTCTGGTGTGATCCTCGGTTGAGTTGGGAGCCGCTATCCCATCAGGCCGCGTTTCCAGTGCTTCTTCCGAGTTCTGGGGCGTGCGTGAAGGGCGGAAGGTAGCTAAGGAGGCGCGCATGGCGCACAAACTCTTCGTTGGTGGTCTTTCCTTTTCCACTTCCGGTGATCGTCTCCGTGAGATCTTCTCGGCCGCGGGTAACGTGGAAGCCGCGACTGTTGTGACCGACCGCGACACCGGCCGCTCGCGCGGCTTCGGTTTCGTCGAGATGGAGACGGCGGAGGAAGCGCAGCAGGCGGTCTCGCGTTTCAATGGCCAGGAGCTGGATGGCCGTCAGATCAAGGTTGAGCTGGCCAAGCCGTCGGAGAAACGGGGCGGACGCCGCGAGGGGTTCCAACGCGGCCGCGGCCCGCGCTGGTAAAGGACTTCGCCGCAGGGACGGTGGGCCTCGACGAATGGCTCAAGATCGGTGAAGACGCTCATTTAGCCGGCAAGGACTCACTCCATTCTCCGACTACGCCCCCACTCGGGAAGGTTCACCAAGTGAAGAACCCCCGGATGGGTGCCTGCCCGGCCTCGGAAGAGACGACCGTGCGAACCTCAAGGCGGGCGGCAGAGAACCCCATGCGCGCACGGTAAGCAAAGCTGTAGAAGAGGACAGGCTGCCTCAGGGTGGACTCCCCATTGATCAGGATGTCCAAGACGATGTGAAGGAGCGCCCCGGCGAGGTAGCCGAGGAGCGCCGGGCGGGGCCAGACCAGGGCCAGCAGGGCGAGCATCCCCATGAGCTCAATGGAGTGGAGGGGGAGGACGGCGCTCCGGTTGCGACGGGTGAAGTAGTATCGGAGAAACGCGGTCGGACTCGGCCGGCGCCACTGGCCTTCGACGGTCAAGTAGTCCAGGTAGTGGTCCCCGTCGATGAGGAAACCGCCCGCGAAGCAGCCAGCCGCCAGCTCCGCAGAACCTGTGACCATGTACCCTGTGACGCTCAGGGCCAGGGTCGTGGCAAGGTGTCCCCCAGGGTTCACGCCTGCCTCTTCTCGAGAGCTGACGGGGCCCGCCTACGTTGCTGGGAAGTCCGAAATCTCGGTGTCCGGCCCAAGGGGGATGCAATCATGGCCCTGGATCGCCTCCCTGGACAGCATGTTCTGCGCTCGTTGGTCCAGAGGGCAAACGGATGTGGCGGGGATAGATCACCGGGTGCGGTGCGATTCACGGGGACTTGTTGAATGGCCTGTCGAGGCGTCGCAGCGCGCGAGCAGCGGCGCGGGCCTTCTTGGGCAGGCGGCGCGGGTTGCCTTTCTTGATCGCCGGGCGCGTGTCCTCGTCTTCATCCTTGTCTGAGACGGCACGGCCGCTGCGCCTCCGCACCCGGGCGAGGAACTCGTCGGTAGCGATGGAGATGGACCTAGCGCGCTGAGCAGCCTGGCGTACCTCACGGTCGTTGGAGACGACGGCCACACCAGCCGTGGCGAGGCGCGCCAGCACCTGGTCGGCTGTCTCCCGAGCGCTGGAGAAGATGACGCGCACGCCGGCGCCGCCGGCCACGCTGCCGCCGCCCCGAGTGCCGTCGAACACGATCGTGAACTGGTCGCCTGAGAGGCGGGCGGCGGTCGCCAGGAGACGGCAGAGCGCCTCGCGCCCAGCCTGCAGGCTCTCCCGCTCCCGCGAAGCCAGCTCGGGAGCCCTACGGATTACGTTGTAGCCGTCTACAAGCCATCGCATGGAAATTCCCGCTTTTTCCGGCCCCGAAGCTTTAACACGTTTACAAGCCTACGAGATTCTCGGTGAGCTCACCACCTCGGACCGCGTAGAGACCAGCATACGACACAGAGGTCCCCGTCAGCTCGGCCCAGTGCCGGGCGTACTGGCGGACCTGATCGCCGTACTGCTCGACCAACGCTTCCATATCCAGCTCATCGGTCTTGTAATCGATCAGCTCCCAGCCGGTCGGGAACCGGAGGGCGAGATCGATGATGCCATGGAGGATCCGTGGCGGGCTAGCCTCAGCATCAACCCTGACCGCGAAGGGTACCTCCACGTGGCGCTCCTCCGCCCCCATCGCCCGCTCCCAGAACCCCGAGGCCATCACGCGCTCGGCGGCGTCGAGGGCCTGGGGGAGAACCCGCCGGAGCTCTGGGTTGTTCAAGGTCAGCCACTGGGCCAGGCGCTCGAGATGAGCGCGGTCGCGATGCGGGCCGCGTACCGCGTGCTCCAGCAGCGCATGAACCAGCCTGCCCCAACCCATCCCCGTGTCGGGCTCACGGGCGCGGCCCTCCTGAGTGGCGCGGCGCCCCCCGCCACCGCTGCGGTGAGACGTGGCCGTGACCGACTCGACCTCCCACGAGGGCTCCAGCGCGACCTGCCGCCTTTCCGCGCGCGTCGCCTCGGCGGCGGCTCGAGCATCCGGGGCGAAATCGGCGGGTTGCTCTCTCGGCAAGATGACTGCGGTGGGAAGGCGCAGGGCTTGGGCCTGATCAAGGTAGGGATCAAAAGGTTCCCACGGGCGGACGCTGCCCCCGCCCGCCTTGGCCCAGCGGCTGATCACCAAGAGTTCGGCGGCACGGGTCGCAGCCACGTAGAGGAGACGCTGTTCCTCCGCGCGGACATACGCGAGCTCGGCGTCCGCATGGCTCTCCCAGCCTGCGGGCTCGGCCACCAGCTCCTGGCCCCACTCTCCCACGCGCCGCGTCACTTGAAAGTAGCCAACGGCCTGCGCCTGGTCGCGGACGATCCTGATGCTGGCCCGCTCTTTCACCCCTCCGAGGGGGTCGGCCAGAAACACGACCGGGGCCTCAAGGCCCTTGACCTGATGCAGGTTCATGAGGCGAACGGCATCACGCCGTCCAGGCTCGAGCGGGAGAGATTCGACCTCGCTCGACTCGAGGTCCTCCTCCAGCGCCTGGGCCGCCTCGGCAAGGCTCCCGCCGCGCTCGGTGATCTGCCGCACGCGGTCGACGGCGTGGAGGAGATCAGCAGCTTCGGCCCCGCCCGGGGTCTCGGCGGCGCCGAGCGCCAGGAGCCCCGTCACCTCCAGGATGCGCTCGACCGCGGCAGGGAAGGGCAGGGTGCGTGTCCAGTGGTAGAGCTCCTGAAGCGCACGCAGTGCCTCGACCACCGGTCCCTCGGCCTGATCCGGGAGCGGCGCAGCCAGGGAAAGGCCGTAGCCTGCTTGGCGGTGCTGGAAGAGCGCCTCGTCGCTCAGGCCGAAGAGCAGGCCGCGAAGGACACCGACCAGTGCTGGGCCGTCGTCCGGATCGCTGAGAGCACGGAGAAGGCCCGCGAGCAGCACGACCTTGGGTGAGGCCGCAAAGGCCGCTCCCCCGCTCACTTCCACGGGGATGTGACGCTCATCGAGCGCCCGGGCATAGACGGGGAGCTGTTTCCTCTTGCGGGTGAGGATGAGGAAATCTCCCCAGGAGCGCTGGCCACGGTCCACCTCCGCACGAATGAAGCCGGCAATCGCCACGGCATCGGCTGCGGCGACTTGCCCCTGGGTCACTGTGTCTGGGATGGTCAGCGCCCGAACGCCGGTGAGCTTCGGGTCCGCCTCCTCCCGGACCGGGTCCAGGCCGTGAAAGGCCGGCTGCTCAGGAGTCGGCGCCTGAGGGAAGAGGTTGGGGAAGACCGTGTTGGCCCACCTGCACAGCGCCGGCACGGCACGAAACGAGGCGGTCAGCTCGACCACCTGCCCACCGGTCGTCTGGATGCACGCTTCGACGCGCGTGTAGGTGTCGATGTCTGCCCGGCGGAACCGGTAGATCGACTGCTTCGGATCCCCCACGATGAAGAGCGCGCCGGGGCGCAGGGGCACCTGTGTCCAGTCACCACCGGCTCCGGGCTCCGCCGCCAGGAGGAGGATCACCTCGGCCTGGATCGGGTCGGTGTCCTGGAACTCGTCAACAAAGAGCCAGCGGTACTTCCGCTGCAGCGCGGCACGG
Source organism: Methylomirabilia bacterium (assembly GCA_046758385.1). Taxonomy (GTDB): domain Bacteria; phylum Methylomirabilota; class Methylomirabilia; order Rokubacteriales; family CSP1-6; genus JBHIAB01. The sequence continues at coordinate 5,224 of JBHIAB010000136.1, forward strand.
ACCTCGAGGTTTTCCCGGAGGAGCCGCGCCGCGACCTGAAGGAGGTCGCCGTAGTTGAGCGTGACGGCGCCTCGGCGTGCCTCGGCTGCGACCGCCCGACCTCCGACCAGCAGGGTGACGACCAGCCGGTAGGCGTACTGGCGCCATGCGGCGAGGAACGGCTGGACCGTGCTTTCGCGGAAGTCTCGCACGAGTGCTTCGACCTCGTTCTTTGCCTCCCTCCGCTCCCTCGACGTCTCGCCCCACCACTTCTGCACGATCTTCAGATCGCCTTCCCATGGGGCGAGCAGCTCGGCCAGCGCTTCCGGGCGCGAGCGGTCGGCGACCCTGAGACGGCCGTGAAGCTCCCTGGCTGCCTGCTGGACCCTACACGTGGTCTCTGGAGGGATCGGATCCGGGAGGAGCCGCATCAGCCGCTGCCAGAACCCGTCCAGGGCCTGCCGTGCCGGAGCCGGATCAGGCGGCAAGGCCGTGCCCGGCGGGAACTCGACCTCCGGGTAGAGGCACACGGTCTGGAAAGCGCGATCGAGGCTGGACGGGGCAATGCCTGCCTCTCGAAGCTCATGGAGGATCGGCGATGCGCTGGCGCGCTCGCGGTCGAGGTAGTCGCGCCAGGCCTCTCTCCGGACCTCGGCGTCGGCGGTCTCGTCGAGCTCGGAGAAGCAAGGCGCCACCCCGGCCTCGACCGGGCGCTCGCGGAGCAGGTGGGCGCAGAACGCGTGGATGGTGCCGGCGAAGAGACGCTCCAGATGGGAGAGGGCATCGTGGATTCGCGCCTTGCGGGTCTCGTCGCGCTCCTCGCGCAGCTTCTGCTCGAGCACGATCTGGAATCGCCCGCGCAGCTCCGCCGCGGCCTTGCGCGTGAAGGTGACGGCTGCCATGTCCTCGACCCGGTAGTGGCCCTCCACAATGCCCGCCGCCATGCGCCGTGCGAGGCTCTCGGTTTTCCCCGATCCGGCTCCCGCCTCGACCAGGAGGTTCAGGTCCAGCCCCTGCTCGATGACGTCACGCGCGGGCTGGTCGGGAAGGGCCCCACGCCTACTCATGCTCCGCGAGCCTCCGATACGCCGCGAGCGAGGTGTTGCTTGGGCTCGCAATCTTCCGCTGTGCGCGAGCCGTCGGGTCGGGGCCGCACGCGCGACGAAACTCGCACCAGGCGCAGTCAGACCGCTCGGGCGTGTGGACGAAGCTTCCCTGGGCAAGCAGGTCGAAGAGATCGCGCAGCACTGCTGCGACCCTGCCGGGATCTTCCTGCGAGAGCGTCACCCGCTCCGCCCGTCCTCGCGCGGTGGGGAAGTAATAGGAGCTTGATACCACGCGCGCGCCGGCGTCAGTGGATCGAATGAGCTCTCTGGCAGCCAGCGCATAGAGAGCATGCTGAAGCAGCCGCCCTCCCATGAATCGGCCCAGGTAAGCGTCCCGTCTGTATCGCCCCGTCTTGTAATCCACCACGTCGTAGGTGCCGTCACGGAGGCGATCGAGCCTGTCGATCCTGCCGCGGAGCCTGAACCTGAGCCCCGAACCGAGGTCGATCAGGACCGGGTCGGCCTGGGCGAGTGGCTCTGGCTCGTCGCCCCCACCCCCGAAGGAGATCTCAAAGCCGACAGGGTCACGATGCTCCCCTCCGGCCTCGAGCCTCAGGAACAGATCGAGGTCGCCAAGGATCTCGCGGGCCTCCCGCTCGAACACGCGTTCTGACGGCGGCGGGATCAGGGTCCGAAGCTCGCCCAGCTTCTCCCGGCCGAGCTTGCGAAGGCGCCCGCCGTGGCGCTCGGGGTCGGGGCGCTCGCCCCTCTGCCGAAGCTCCCGCCAGATCCTGGCGTAGAGCGCGTGAAGGACCGAGCCGCGGGTCGCGGGGTCGAGCCAGCGATCGGGGTCGGGCTCGGAATCCTCGAATGGCTCGAGACCGAGGCCGCGCTCGAGGAAGTAGCGAAAGGGGCAGGCTGCCGCCCGCTCGAGGCCGGTTGGTGAGACAGAACGGCCGGAGACGCGCGGGTCGACATGTGCTCCGGCCACGCGGACGAAGCCCTCGTAGGGCGTGAAGGCCTCGGACTCTCGCTCGGCTTCGGCCCTTGCGCCCTGGGCCACCCATGGGAACGCGGCTTGTATCGCCGGGTGCGCGCTGGCCCCTGCACCACGAAGGCTCGCGAGCCACCAGCCGGCATCGCCGAGCGCGAGCTCCGGGCTGGCGGGGATGGCCGAGACGGGCTCGCCGAGTCCCCTGTTCAGGTCTTCATACGTCAGCTCACGGCCCGCCTCCCGGACCCGCAGCGCCTGGAGCAGCAACCACGATGGAAAGGTCTCACGGTTCTGACGCAGCTCGCGGCACGAGAAGCTCAAGCAGACGCGCCCACCGAGCGCCGCCAGGCGCGAGAGAACACGGGCCAGCGCCTCGCTCACGCGATCGCCCGATTGGGCGAGGGCAGGGTCGAGCGCTCTGCGCTCATCGTCTAGCAGCACCGGGTCCTCGAGCGGAGCCGGGAGCACGCTGCCCTCATCCAGCCCGACCACGAAGGTGTTGGCACGCCCGGCGTAGCCCGCGTGACTGAGCATGGTGACGTGCAGATGGCCAGGCCGCGCGCGGTCGCTCCCCACCCCGAGCCTCTCGATGCGATCGCGGATGAGCCGGAAGGCCTCGCCGAGCGGGCGCGTGAGATCACCGAGTGCGGTGAGCTCATCCAGTGCATCGGCCAGGGCTGAAGCCGCGGCCCCGTCCAGCTCGCTTCTCTTCGCGGCGGTCTGTTCGATGAAAGTTCGGCAGCTCGTCAGGAGAGCGCCAAGCCCGATCCGGCCGTCGGCCGCGGGCTCGGGAACGAGCCGGAGTAGGTCGTCGATCCACGCTCTCAGGCGTCCGGCCTGGGCGGCGCGCGTACGGTACCGTGCCCTGGCTTCGTCACCAGCGTCGATGTCAGCCGCGCGTTCGAGGTAAGACTGGGCCAGCCCCGCGAGGGCCGGGGCGTAGGTCTGGCGCCCCCAGGTGGCCTCCGACCGAGCCAGGAGCCGCGCCGCCTGACCGGCGGTGGGCCCGCCGGCCAGATCCACGTGCGCGTCGCCGGACTGCAGCAGCCGGCGGAGTCCACCAGCCGGGAACCCGTCCTCAATCCAGGCGCAGAAGGCGAGCAGGGCCCGCGCCGGGCGGGTCAACGTGATCGGCACTCCCTGGTCCAGGGTGATGGGCCAGTCGTGCCGCTGGGCCTTTTCCCAGAGGAGCGTGGCGTAGTCGGGTGCGGCGCAGGCGACCTCCACCTGATCGAGCGGGACTCCACCAGCGAGGATCCTGCGGAACACCTCTTCGACCTCAGCTTCCTTTCCACCGGCCCGGAACATCGTGAGCGTGCCGTCCCTTCCTGATGGTGGCGCAGAGTCCGGGTCGAGGAGGAAGGCCAGACGCTCAGCGTCTGAGGTTGGGGCAGGGGAGACGGAGCGTCGTGCCGCGGGCAGGGTCCCAAGTCGCCGCGGCATTTCAAGCCCCGGCAGCTCCAGGCTTTCCGAGGCAAGGCGGGTCCCGGGCAGCCCGTCGAGGAGCCGTCCCTCCAGGGGAGCCCAGACGACGCCGGGCAGCTCGATCCACACATCAGCGGGCGCGATGGGACAGACATCCAGGTGCTCAAGGGCCTCGTGGTAGACGGCGGCAGCATCGGCCAGGTGGTGGGCAGCCAGATGCTCCTCGTAAGCTGCCAGGAGCGCTTGGAGCTCCGCGTGCTTGTCGGCGGTGGTGAAGGCATCCCTTCGCAGGTCAGCCGCCGTCAGCCCCGCCATGCGCAGCTCACGGATCGCCGCCCACAGCGCCTCGGCCATCTTGGGCTGCTCGGCCAGGTGGCGGAAATAGGCCGGCGTACTCTCGGGCAGCTCCAGCAAGAGCCGCATGATCAGCGCCGGACCCACCCCGTCGGGCGAAGGATCCACGCCGCGCTCGACCAGGAAGGGCGCGGCCATCTCGAGAGCGAGGTCCAGGGGCGGGGTGAAGCGGAGGTTGGCCCAGCCTGTTCCCTCGAGCGCCAGGCGCTCGCCGAGGGTGTGGCCGAGCGCGTGGGTCGGCACAATGACCCACTTCACCCTGGTCCTGTTGGACCGGCACAGCTCACCGAGCTGGGTTATGAAGGGATCCACAGCAGTCCAAACTGGTGAGATGGGCCAGGCCTACTCGCCTCGTCATCGGTGGCCCAGCTTCGTTCAGAGTGCCAAGCACTGTCATTCTGAGGAGCGGAGCGACCAAGAATCTTCCGCAGCGGCTCTCCCCCCGGACTCCTTATATCGCAGAGTTATACCGGAAAGGCTATCAGGTGCGCCAGCCGCAGGAGGAATCCACCCGCCTCGTCGACTCCTACCATCTCACCTTCCACCGCGGCGGGCTCTACCTGATTGGCTACTGCCACGCGCGCGCGCGCGCCTCGACGCTCGCGAGAAGTTGACCGCCTACGCTTGGCTGGAGTGACCCAGGTG
>JBHIAB010000137.1:0-9649 GCA_046758385.1 Methylomirabilia bacterium
ATGCGCCGCCGGCGAAAATTCTGATAGAACGCCCGGGCGATCCCGATGGGATCCAGGCCGAGATGGGAGTAAAACCGTGAGTCCTCCACTGCGAGGATCGCATCTTTGAGGGCCTTCGGGATCTTGGCCAGGGGAACGAACAGCCGGCGCTCCACTTGGAACTCGGTGATAAGCTCGTCATTCTCGTCGTAGAGCGTGGAGCCCTGGATCGGCTGGATGGTCTCCAGGCCAGTGACTGGGGGGAGTGAGCGGGGGGGAACGGCGAAAGCCCAGAGGGCGGAGACGGCTACCCCCAGCGTCCCCAGAAGAAAGACGGTGCCGATGACGAGCGCCACCTGTCGGGGCTACATGCGACCGCGTCGCGAGGGCCGTCCACGTCGTTTTCGCGTCACACGCGCTCATTATAGCGGCAAGACTCAGCACCAGGTCTCCAAGTGGTAAGCCTCTTCTCGAGGTGCCCGACGATCAACCCCAGAGATTGGGCCAAAAACCCCCGGGGCCAGCATCCAAACTCCGGCCCGTCCCGAAGAACGAGGTTTGCGAACAAGCGAACGCGCTGTAGTGGCGTTGGTGTACACGACCTACCGGTGGTAGAGTTCATGAGCGGAAGCGAGAGCGCATGGCGGACATTTGCCGGCCCAAGGGGGGGCAGTTCAATTCACATCGTCCGGAAGGTCGGGCCCGGAATAACTTGCTCCTCCCGCGTGCCGAAATCTGAACTTTAGCATTGGTCAACGCACCGTCGATCGGCCCGCGCTACCTGTGCTCGTGGTGAGAGATCTGACCCAGGCGCTGTATGTCGCAGCGGTCGCTCTCGGGCGCACCCGAGATGCGGACGAGGCGGTTCGCGTGGCCATCGCGGAGACACAGCGCGCGGCCGGCGTGGAGGGGGTGGCGCTGTATCGCCTGGACTCAAGCCGGAGCACGCTGGTCCTCCAAGAGTCCGCCGGGACCAGGCTCTCGTTTCGGGCGCGGGTGCCCACCGTCCCGCTCTCGGACGCGCGCCTGGCCGCCAAGGCCCTCGAGGAGCGGCGTGTCGTTACCATCTCCGTCGACCAGCACCCCACGCCCCACCTCCGCTCGCTCTTCGCGGAGGAGGGATTCCGTCATCTGACCGTGGTGCCTGTAGCTGGCTACCAACAGAGCCTCGGGATATTGTACCTCGCCAGCGGCCAGGAGGCGCCGCCGACGATGGAGGAAGCGGCGCTGATCCAGGCCATTGGCGGCCTGGTGGGGGTGGCCCTGGAAAATGCCGCCCTACGTGAAAGAATGCTGGCCCAGCAGGACCGCCTCCGCGCTCTGGCCGGGGGAATACTTCGGGCCCGAGAGGAGGAAGCCCGGCGGATTGCCCATGAGCTGCACGACGAGGCGGGGCAGCTTTTGGCGTCACTGCACATCGCCCTGGACGATCTGGCCAAAAAGATCCCCGCCGAGCGAGCCGACAGCGTCCGGGGGCTCCACGACCTGCTAGATGGGGTCGAAGCCCAGCTCCGCCGGCTCTCTCGCGAACTGCGACCGACCATCCTGGACGACCTGGGGCTGGCCGCGGCGTTGGAGTGGTTGGCCCAAGGCATGGCGGAGCGGACCGGGCTCGCCATCACCGTAGACGCTCCCGTTCGGCGGGTGTCAACGGCGGCGGAGACCGCCGTCTACCGGGTCGTCCAGGAAGCGCTCACCAACGCGGTCAGACATGCTCAGGCCAAAACGGTTCGGGTCGAGGTGCGGGAGGAAGGTTCCGTCATTCGGGTGGCGGTGCGGGACGACGGGCGGGGATTCGACGTGGGGGCCACGCTGGCCGGCCGGGGCAATGGGGGGCTCGGCTTGATCGGCATGCGCGAGCGCGTCGAGGCCCTGGGAGGGGAACTGAGTATCGTGTCAGGCCCTGGAAAGGGCGCGGAACTTTCCATCACGATTCCGGGAGGGCAAGCGGCGTGATCCGAGTGCTCCTGGTCGATGACCACGCCATCGTGAGGGAAGGACTGCGGGGACTGCTCGCACGGGAGGCGGACATCGAGGTGGTGGCCGAGGCCGGTGACGGACGTGAGGCCCTGCGGCTGGCCGAAGCGGCTCGGCCGCACGTGGCCGTGCTTGATCTTTCTATGCCGCTCCTGAACGGCTTGGAGGCGGCCCGCCAGATGGCCGCGCGCGAGCGAGGGCCCCGGACCATCCTGCTCACCATGCACGCCGACGAACGCTACGTCCTGGAAGCGCTGCGAGTAGGGATTAGGGGCTACGTGCTGAAGAAACAGGCGGCGGCAGACCTCGTTCGAGCCATTCGCGAGGTGGCCGCCGGCCGCGTGTATCTGAGCCCGGCGATTTCAGCTGCTGTCGCCGAGGCCGTCCGGTCGCAGGCCCGCTTGCCCGAAGAGGGACTGACCGCCCGCGAGCGGGAGGTTCTGCAGCTCGTGGCGGAGGGCAAGAGTACCAAGGAGATCGCCGCCCTCTTGGGCGTGAGCGTCAAGACCGCCGACGCCCACCGCACGCACCTGATGCAGAAGCTAGACATCCACGACGTCGCCGGCCTCACCCGCTACGCCGTCCGCCAGGGTATCATCCAGCCCTGACCCGCCCCCTCCGCGTAACCGCCCCCCGGGTGATTCCCTGACGCCCGATTAGGGAATCTCCCGGTGGCCAACCAAGGCACCTTCCTGATTCCCACCTGCCTGAACGTGCGCTACATCATCGGTAGGAGACTGAATCTTAAACATGAAGGGAGGAAATGATTATGGCAATCGAGCGTTGGCGCCCATTTGGCCGCGCTCTCGAGCGGTGGGAGCCGTTGGGAGAGCTCGGCGACATCCAGACCGAGATGAATCGACTGTTTGACGCCTTCTTTGGCCGCCCGGTCCGGGTAGGCGCCATGGATCGGATGTGGGCCCCGGTCGTGGACCTCTACGAGACCAAGGATGAGCTCGTGGTGTCGGCGGAGCTGCCTGGGGTGAAAGAGAAGGAGATCCAGGTCACGATCACGGATGACCTCCTGACCATCAGGGGAGAGCGCTCCCGGGACCGTGAGGTCAAAGAGGAAAACTGCCATCGGGTAGAGCGGGTCTTCGGAAAGTTCGAGCGGCACATCCCGCTGTCAATGCCGGTCCAGAGCGACAAGGTAAAGGCCAGGTACCGGGACGGAGTGCTGGAGATTCACCTTCCGAAGACCGAGGAAGTGAAGCCCAAGGAGATAAAGATCGACGTCCTGTAAGCGCAGGCGAACACCCCCCGCGCCGGTGACCTCCCGTTGCCGGCGCGGGGGTGGACCACAGGAGTCGAATTCCTCGCGGCCCCACAACGTGGAAAACGAGCGGAATCCTCCGGCCTCGAGATGTGGGAAAGGGGATACGGTGGCTCAGATCACAGAGCGATGCCGGAAATGCGGGTCACTGACTGTTTACATCGATCCTCCCGTGTCGGAGCGTAACTGCAACCCAATCATACGGTTTGCATGCCTGACTTGCGGCGCCGACCGCTACGAGGGACCGGGGCACGAGGGCAATGAGCTGAGCCAGACTCGTGCGCGTCCCCGGCAATCACGCCGAGCGCGAGAGAGCGGTTGGGCGCCGTCTTCGGAGGAGAAACGATCTGGGGGTTCGGGCGGGGTACGACAGAACCGGCCTCGTCGCACTCGTGCTACCCGCGCTTGAGACACCCATTGGTTGTTCGAAGCGAGGCGCGGTCTTCGTTGCTACCAAGAAGGGGGGTGCAGGATGCGAATCGCGCAGGGGGCACCCCTCTACGAGCGGGTGCCGCCGGTGCTCTACGGCGGTACCGAGCGCATTGTGTCCTATGTGACCGAGGAGCTCGTCAGGCGGGGACATCTGGTTATGCTGTTCGCCACAGGGGATTCCAAGAGCGGGGCGACCCTTACCGGGGTTGCTCCCCACGCCCTCAGGCTCAAGGCCTCGCACCCGGAGCCATGGGCGTATTATGTGCTCGAGCCCGCCGGGGTGTTCCAGCGCGCCGCCGAGTTCGACATCATCCACTGCCACCTACCACGGTGTGTCTCTCTCCAGCTATCCGGTTGGCGCCGGGCGGGGTGGCCATGCCGGTGAACATGGCCAGGACGGTGATGGAGCAGATCCTGGCCACTGGCAAGGTGACGCGGGGGTGGCTCGGCGTCTCCATCCAGGATGTCACCCCGGCCGTCGCCCGCGCCTTCGGTCTGGCAGAGCCGAAAGGGGCGCTCGTCGGGGATGTCACCCCCGACAGCCCGGCGGCCACGGCGGACCTCCAGCGAGGGGGCGGCAGCACGCCCTTCGTGGTGGTAGAGCGGCGGGCGAAGGAGCAGCCATGGATAAGCGAGCGGTGAAGGCGGGGGAGGAGCCATGCCAATTGCGTGGGTGGCAATGGACGAGCCCCGGGTAGCCGAGTATGCAGATCCGCCTGCTTCTCGTCGATGACGACCTCCAGTTCCGAAACACGCTCCGACACCTCCTCGCCCCGCGGAACGAAGCGATCATTCTGGGAGAGGCAGGGGATGGAGAAGAGGCGCTCCGCCTGGCCGACTCACTTCGCCCCGATGTGATCCTGATGGATCTCGGCATGCCTCGGATGAACGGTCTGGAGGCCACCCACCAACTCAAGGCTCGCTGGCCGGACCTGGCCGTCATCATCCTCACGGTGCACGATGATGCGGTGTACCGACGGACCGCGCTGGCGACAGGGGCCGAAGCTTTTCTCGTGAAGAAGACCCTGGGCGCGGATCTTTGGCCGACGCTGGTCCGGATCACCGGAAGGGAGCAGGGGCAACCCATATGATGGTGACTAGCCCGTCGCGGGGGCGCGTCAGCAGCCCGAGCCTTCGGGGGCCGCGCCTCGGGAATCTTCCCCCCGGTAGGACTGGGCATTCTCCCGATTTTCGGGCTCAGCTGGCCCGACTATCGTATGAGGCAGAAAACGGCTCAGCCGTCCGGTGAGGCGCCTGCCTCATAAATGGGCGCGGCTCCTCTGGGGGAGGGGGCCGGGAACTTGCGAAACGGGGCGCACGACAACGGGGGGAGGTGCAACACTTGTTCAACCGGTTCTTTGACCGCGAGGAGGAGTGGATCCCCACTCGAATGAAGTGGCCGCTGCGGGACTTTCAGTGGGACCTGGATGACCTGTTCGGCCACCTTTTCGGCGCCGACTGGCCGGCGATGGGCGGCCGCGAGCGGGCCGGGTACCTCTGGCCGCCAGTCGAAACCTCGGCGGCAGACGCTGACTTCATTGTCCGCGCGGAACTCCCGCGCTTCACCCGCGAGAACGTAGAGGCCAGCATGAGGGGGAACACCCTGGCGATCCAGGGGGCGCGCAAGACCGGACGCGAGGCGCAGGGAGAAGTGAGCTATCGCCGCTTCTCGAGCGCCATCGCCTTGCCGAAGGAGGTGGATCCGCGCAAGGTGAGGGCTACTCTCGCTAACGGCATCCTCAAGGTCCGGATGCCGGCCTCTCCGAAGCTGGTGGGCAAGCGTATCCCGGTCGAGGTCGAAGCTAGCCAGGCCCAGAGAAGCGCAAGAAGAGTCTTCCTTGCCTGGATAAGGCAATTCTATTCCCTGGTCTGGGCGAAGGTGGCGAGCGTACTGGAAAGGAGACGGGGATCATGAACCCACCGCCTCTGAATGATTGCACCCTGTGAAGCTAGGCGACGAAGAGTACCTGATCATGCGTGAGGAAAATTGCGGTGCCGGGCCGGACCGCGTCACGTCCCGGCGTTTGGCGCCGTCGGTCTGGAAGGTCAGGATGAGGCCCAGGCGGCCCCTTGGGAATCTTCCCCGGGTTGGATCGGGTATTCTCCCGATTTTTGGGCTGCCCTGGGCTGGCTATCGTACGAGGCGGAAACGGTTCAGAACGGGAGGGGAAGATTGGGCACCATCGCAGCGGGAGGGGCCCAGTCGGGTCCGTCTAGGGGGACGGGAAAGGATGGGCGAACCGGCTTCATGATGAGGCGCATAACCTCTGACAGCGTTACGGGGGAGGGTGGTGCCATGAGCCGGTGGAATTCCTGGCGTCATATTGGTCTGATCACGATTCTTCTTGTCCTGGCCGTCGCGCTGGCGGCGGCGTCCCCGGCGCGCGCCCTGGAGGGGAAGGAAGGGCAGGACTCCCGCCCAGAGCGCACCATCACACTCTATACCGACTACTCCGGGGTCATCGTCCCGGTCGACGAAACGGTGCGGCTCGACCTGACCGTGGAGAACAAGGGCCGGACCGATGAGACCATCGTCCTGAAGTTTGCCGCCGTTCCCAAGGGCTGGAAGGCCTTCCTCAAGGGGGGTAACTTCCACGTTACGAGGGTGTCGGTGCCTGACGGGAAGACACGGATCCTCACCTTTCGGGCTGAGCCCGAGAAGGGATTGTCCCCCGGGACATACACCTTCGCGCTCCAAGGGACCACCGCGGACGGCAAGCTCTCGGCAACTCACACCATCACGGTCACCACCCGCGAGCGGAGCCGGCTGGGGGCGGAGAACCTTCAGGTGACCACCACTTACCCGGTCCTGCGGGGACAGACTGATGCCAGTTTCGAGTTCTCTCTGGATGTTGCCAACAAGAGCGACACTGACCGCATCTTCAACCTGGCCGCCCAGGCCCCGCCCAGGTGGGAGGTGAACTTCAAGCCCGGGTATGCGGCGAAGCTGATCACCAGCCTGCGGATCCGTGGTGGTCAAAGCCAGACGGTGGCGGTGGAGGTGACGCCGCCCCGGGACGCCACGGCCGGCGAGTATCCGATCCTGGTGCAGATCAGCGGCGGGAAGTCCAAGGTCGAGAGCCGCCTGACGGTAGTCCTCACCGGCATTTACAAGCTGGAGACGGGGACGGCCAGCGGGATCCTATCCACAGAGGCCGTGACCGGGAAGCCAAGCGAGCTGTCGTTGCTGGTGCGGAACACCGGGTCTGCGATCAACCGCAACATCCAGTTCTCGTCCTTCAAGCCGGAGAACTGGGAGGTGAAGTTCACCCCCGAAAAGATCGAGGCGCTGGAGCCGGGGGACATGAAAGAGGTGGAGGTGAGCATCACGCCCGCCGCCCAAGCTTTGGTGGGGGATTACTCGGTGGGCCTCACGGCCAGCGGCGAGAAGTCCAGTAGCAAGACAGTGGAGATGCGAGTGACTGTCAAGGCCCCCACCGCCTGGGGCTGGATCGGCGTCGGCATCATCGCGGTGGTGATCGGGGGAATGGGGGGCCTGTTCGCCTGGCTGGGCCGACGTTGAGGCAGCAATGGGGACGATCATCGAAACGCACGAGCTCACCAAGCGTTACGGAAATCAGGTGGCCGTGGACCGGCTGACCCTGCAGGTGAAGCCCGGCGAGGTCTTCGGCTTCCTGGGACCCAACGGGGCGGGGAAGACCACCACGTTTCTCATGCTCCTAGGCCTCAGCGAGCCCACAACTGGCACCGCCCGCGTCTGCGGCTATGATCCCGTCCGGGAGTCCCTCAAGGTTAAGCGCGTGGTCGGGTATCTGCCCGAGAACGTCGGCTTCTACGAGGACATGTCAGCCTTTGATAACCTGCGCTATGTCGCGCGGCTCAACGGCCTGCGGGATCGGGGCCTGGCCGGGAAGATCGAGGAGCTCCTTGACCGGGTCGGTCTTCTCCCCGAGGCTCGCAAGCGCGTCGGTGCCTACTCCCGCGGGATGTGCCAGCGCCTGGGCATCGCCGAAGTGCTCCTGAAAGATCCCCGGGTGGTCTTGCTGGACGAGCCTACCTTGGGGCTCGATCCCGACGGGACCCTCCGCATGCTGGAGATGATCCGCTCCCTGAGCCGGGACCGGGGGATCACCGTGTTCTTCTCCTCCCACCTGCTGGACCAGGTCCAGCGGATCAGCAACCGGGTGGGCATCATGCTGCACGGCAACCTGGTGGGGGCCGGGCCCCTGGATGAGCTGGCCAAGAAGACCCTGGGAGTGGACGAGCGGCAGTATGCCCTGGAAGAAATCTACATGCGCTACTTCCGCGAGGGCCAGCTGGCGGTCGCCTAACCGCCGCGGGGCGTAGGAATTTTTGGAGGGGAGAACCGTGCACGGGCTGTTCGCTATTTACCGGAAAGAGCTGGAGGATCACTTCAGCAGCGTCCGTTTCATCCTGCTCATGACCGTGATCCTCATGGTCAGCCTCATCACCGCCTACATGGTGGGGACCGGCCTTCGCAGGGATCTGGAGGGGATGACCCGCCCGGCCCTGGTGTTCCTGATGCTCTTCACCTCCACCGGGCCGCTTCTCTCGCTGGCGCAGTTCATCGCCTTCTTCGGCCCCCTCATCGGGATGGTGCTGGGGTTCGACGCCATCAACCGCGAGCGGGCCAATCGCACCCTGAGCAAGCTGGTTTCCCAGCCCATCTACCGCGACGCTGTGATCAACGGGAAGTTCCTGGCCGGGATGACCACCGTGGCGATCATGCTGCTGGCCATCGTCCTCTTGATCTCGGGCCTGGGCCTGTGGGTCCTGGGGATCGTACCCGGGTGGGAGGAGGTCGGCCGCCTGGCCGCATATTTGGTGGTCAGCATCGTGTACATCGGTTTCTGGCTAGGGGTCTCGATCCTCTGCTCGGTGCTCTTTCGGGGCATCGCCACCTCGGCCCTAGCCACCCTGGCCCTCTGGATCTTTTTCGCCTTCTTCATAGCCTTGGGGGCCAGCCTCGTCGCCGACATCCTGGCGCCTCTCCCACCGGACGGTCCGGCCGATGCCACTGTCCTGATCCGCCGGGAGGAGGCGCACCGGCTCGTCGCCTCGTTCTCCCCCATGACCCTCTACAGCGAGGCGACCGGGATCATCCTGGATCCCTTGCGGAAGACCACCCGCTCCTTGGTCCTAATGGGCCCCCTCGAGCGCTTGTCGCTGAGCCGGTTTCAGAACCCCCTCCCCCTGCTCCAGAGCGCCCTGATCGTAGCTCCTCACCTGGTCTCCCTGGTGGCCATCACACTCGTGTGCTTTGGGATCTGCTATGCCAGCTTCATGCGGCAGGAGATCCGATCGACCTGACGGGGAGCTATGCTTCCAGTGAGGTCAACTCCAAACACCAAAAGGAGGAGAAGAGACGATGAAGGTTCGGCCGTTGCACGATCGGATCCTGGTCAAGCGGCAGGAAGAGCAGGAGGTCCGCCGGGGGGGCATCATCATCCCTGACACGGCCAAGGAAAAGCCCCAGGAGGGCAAGGCTGTCGCAGTCGGAGACGGCAAGATCTTGGAGGACGGCAGGAGGATCCCTCTGGACGTGAAGGCCGGTGATCGCGTGCTCTTCGGGAAGTATGCGGGCTCCGAGGTCAAGATCGAGGATGAAGAGTACCTGATTCTCCGGGAGGACGACATTCTCGGGATTCTGGAGTAAGCGCTTCGCGTCGTGGAACGATTTACCAACTCGGTGGTCGGCTCAGCCGGCCCTCACGGAGGGAGGAGGAACGCAAATGCCAAAGCAGCTCTTGTTTGACACGGAAGCTCGATCGGCCTTGCTGCGCGGGGTCAACATCATGGCGGAGGCGGTGAAGGCGACGCTAGGGCCGAAGGGGCGCAACGTGGTGCTGGACAAGAAGTTCGGGAGTCCGACGGTCACCAAGGACGGGGTGACGGTGGCCAAGGAGATCGAGCTGAAGGACAACTGCGAGGACATGGGCGCGCAGATGATCAAGGAGGTGGCCTCGAAGACCTCGGATATCGCGGGGGATGGGACGACGACGGCCA
>JBHIAB010000138.1:0-9622 GCA_046758385.1 Methylomirabilia bacterium
CGGTGACGCCCTTGTGGCCGAACTCCGGCGTGTTCGTCTTGCCGAGGAGCACGGCGCCTGCTGCCTTGAGCCGCTCCACCGCCACGGCGTCCTGGTCGGGAGAGAAATCGGCGTAAATCCGTGAGCCGCCAGTGGTTCTCACGCCGCGGGTGAACACCAAGTCCTTGATGGAGACGGGGATGCCGTGGAGCAGGCCCAGCGGCTCGCTCTTCATGACGGCAATCTCCGCTTCCCGGGCATCTCGCCGCGCGATCTCCGGGGTGAGAGTGCAGAAAGCGTTGAGCGTCGGGTCCACCCCCTTGATACCAGCCAGCACCGCCTCCGTCACCTCTACGGGGGAGACCTGTTTCGACCGGATCAGCCCGCCCAGCTCCAAGGCCGAGACCCAACGGAGATCGTCGCCGGTCATTGTTGGGCGAGCCTTGCCACCGCCAACTCCACGTGGGTCGCGTTGGGGCCCTCCACGGCGGTCACGCGGCAGCCATCAGGCCCCTTCGTGAAATCCAGGGAGATCCCGCGGAACCCTTGCGGGCTCACGAACCGAGACGACTCGCCGGGAATCCAGCCGCTCTTGACCAGCTCGTCCCGCACCTTCGAGAAGGCTGACTCCAGCGAGAGCGGCGTCATGTAGACGAGCTTCGCCGCCGTGACCTGAGGAGTACGGATGAAGATCCACCGATCGGAATACGGAATGAAGGAGTCGGGAACCTTGACGTCGACAAAGGGCTCAGGCGGAATGCCGCCGGTCGAGGCACATCCCGAGAGGAGAAGGACCAGGAAGACAATCAGCCGGCCACGCCAGGTGCCCATCGGCGGCGACATTGTATCATTCTCTCCCGGAGCCACCCGGCAACACCGCGTTCTCCCCCTCCCCCACTCCCCCACGGGGGAAAAGGGAGACCGGAAGACCCCCTGAAAAGGAGGTGCTGCTGGGTCATGCAGGGGGCGCCGGGGATCCTTGTTTCACGAACTCCGCCGAAAGGACCTTTCGGGCCCGCCGCTCGTCCAGCCCCTTGCGCTGGACCACAAGCCGAAGTTCCTCCATGATGGCTTCGACATCGCCGGCCAGCTTGAACCGCTTGAACCGATCCTCGTAAGAGATCCCCAGCGCTTCACCGAGCAGGGAGATATAGTTGACGACCTCGATCCCGACGCGGCCTTCCTGCTCACAGATCTCGCGGTGACAGGAGTGATAGATGGTCACGACACCACTCGCCCCGGCCTGCTTCGCCTGCCCAAAGAGCGAGCCGATGCGTTCTTGAAACCGCTCGTCGCCTATCTTCTCGCGAAGAAAGGAGGTGCAGTGCTCCCCGAACTCGGCCACGCAGGGAAGGTCGATCACCTCGAGACCAGGAATGGCTTCGAGAATCCGGCGCGCGTACCCGGCGTCAAGGTCCTGCCGAGACGTTCCCCCGTGACGATGGAGGGCCACCATTCGCTTGACCGGGCGCAGGGGTGGAAGGCGATGGAAGTTTTCGGCAATGAACTGGGTCGCATGCTCCCACGGAAGGGAGATGTCGATGGCCCTCGAAAGCTGCCGATCGAAAGTGGCGACACAGGAAGGACACCACATGACGACTTTCTCGGGCTGAAAGCGCTTGAAATTGCGAACAGTGCGCTCGCCGAGCTTCTTGGCCGCGTTCTCGTCGCCGGCCCGGAAGTGGATGGCGCCACAGCATGATTGTGGCCCTCCCATGGGAACGAAGTCCACACGCATGGCCTGGAAGACATCGATGACCGTCAGGGCAAGGTGCATCGTTCGGAGCACGTTGCAGCCAAGATAGAGAATGATCTTCGCCGGTCGCTCCTCGCCGAGAAAGCGATGCACCCAGGGTTGTTCGCCTTCGGTGAAGAGGTCGGCCAGAACGTTGACAGCTCCGAAGTACTCGGCGTATCTGAACGACATCCTTATGGAGCGTATGGCCGGCGCATGATGTTTGCCAGAAGGCCTTGGGCAGCCATTATATCCTTTAAGTTGGAATCGGTTCAGGCGCGACCGGCTCAGGTGGTCAAAAGATCGGGATTAGATTCCGGGCAGAGGATCAAGTTGGCAAACAATCCCCCGGTACGTTAGCATTCTCTCTCGGTCATGATCTACCTCTGGGCGAGCCATCGCCTGCGCGGCCTGAGGCCCGGGGAGTTGGAGGGGGGGGACCCGACGTGATCGTCCAATTCCCGCGGGGGAGACGAGCGGCGCGGCGGGCTGAGACGTCCTGGCTCAGCACGCGCTACAAGCTCGTCAAGCTGGTCGGCGCCGTGCTGATCGCTCTCTGGCTCTTTTTCATAGCCGTCGCGATCAACGACTGGCTCAAGTAGGTTCACTCGCTTGCGCGGGCCAAGCCCGCACACAAAAGCGACCCCTGGGGCACCACCTGACGGATGGTCGCGGCCGGCTCTCGCTCGGCAGCGCATCGGCGCCCGTGGTGGTCACGATGAGGCGTCGGGGTCCTCCTTAACGTCTGTCAGCAGGATCCAATCGTCGGGCGGATCTGCCGGGGGGCGCGTTCCCCGCTGGGACGTGATAGTGCGGCTCCGGCTGGGTGAGAACCACTCCCACTGCCCCGGCTGAACGCCGGTCTCCTGGACCTCACCCATCTCGGGACCGACGACACCCCGCTCCGCGCGATCCATCTTCCGCTGCCGCTTGGCCTCCCGCTTCGTGCGGCGGTCTTGTTCTTTCCGTCGCCGCTCGAAGCTGTAGTAGCTGCGCCGGGTCATCGGCTCCGAAGGTAGGACGGCAACCGTCCGAAGGCTCGCACCGGGGCCAGTTGATCCATCACGTTCCTCCGCTTGAAGCTCCTTGTTCCCCCCATGGCCGGTCCGAAACCGGCCGAGGATGGCAGAGATCGACAAAAGTATACACACCGCCGGCATCGAATACCAGCGTCCCTGAAAACCGGACCGGCGCTACCCGCTGGCATGCACGAACCCCCAGAGGTTGAGGCCGACGAAGGCGACAATGGAGGTTAGGCAGAGGACGAAGTAGCCCACCCAGATTGTCTCCCGGCGCGTCAGGCCCCGAAAGGCCGCCAGACGGCGCCAGAGCTCGTGGCGCACAAACTGCCAGGCGTCGTGCCTGAGCGTGGGGAGCCCCAGCGCATCCACCAGGATGTGGTAGCCGTCCATCTCGAGAAAGGCAAAGGGGTAGAGGCTTATGAAGAGTGCCTGAAGCTGCAGGACCCCGCCCATGGCAATGAAGCTCTGGCCGAGCCCCGACGGCATCTGGACCGCTGCCCAGAAGTGCACGCTGGCTAGGAAGACATGGGTCAACGCCCCGGACAGGGCCGTGAGTACCCGAGCCCGCCGGCTGGCCATGAAAATGTCCGTCACATCCACGAAGAAGGTGGGGATAAACCCGTGGAGCATGGTGAAGCCGTACTCCCGCACCCGCCGCCCGTAGTGGACGCAGGCCAGGCCATGCACCATCTGGTGGAAGGCCATCGTGCCCAGGAGGAAGAGCTTGACGCTGACCAGGGAGAGGATCGGTCGCTGTGCCAGTGGCGCGGCGACTGCCGGGGCCTGATCCCAGAGCGTCGCGGCGGAAACGGCCCCGAGCCCGACCAGCAGCGCGCCGAATGGCAGGGCGGGGATGGCAAAGAGGAACCTGCCCCCCCAGCGATGGAGGCGTTCGAAGGTCGTCTGCACGCGCCGGCTGGAGAGCGTGAGATGCCCCAACCGCCTGAGGGTGGCCTCGACTGCACGGGCTACCGGGTTGCGGCGATGGCGAGCCACGGCCTCGCGGAGCGAGGAGGCGGGGCGGAAAGTCAGGAGGTCAGCGTGGCGGAGCTTGGCGATGAGCGCCGGGATGAGGTCAAAGTCGAAAGCCCCGTATCGGAGAACGTAGGCCGCCGCCAGCGCCTGAATCGTGGTCCGCCCATCCATGAGCTCCCAAAGAAAGTGCTCAGGCTCCGTGAGCAGCAGGTAGCGCTCCGTTGCGCGGTTCTTCAGTACGTAGCTCTCGAGGCCAGCCCCGAGAGACGACAGCCGGGCCAGCTCATAGTCGGACACGGGCACGCGCTGAGGCTTGTAGTGGAGGTAAGCGAGGGAACTCGGGACCTCGCGGATTTCGAACCCTTCGTCGTCGCGGCGGACGAGAAGCTCGAGCCTGGTCTGGCGAGGCACCGGTCTCAGCCGGAGAGTTTGTGCTCGATGTCCAGTCCCGTGGCTTCCAGCCCCCACCGAGTGACTTCAGCCACCAGGTCGTCGGTCTCCTTGAGGCGCTGAATAAAGACTTGAACGAGCCGGTAGAAGAAGGCAGCGGCTGCGGAGGGGTTGGCCTCGATCAGCTGGTGCAGGTTCTCCCCATCCAGGCAGAGCAGCACGCTTGCAGTCTCGGCCTGCACCGTCGCCGACCGCGGGGATCGGTCGAAGAGGCTCATCTCGCCGAAGAAGTCGCCCTGCCCCAGCCGGGCCAGCACCTGCTCCACCCGGCCCATGACCGGCTTGGAAATCACCACACTCCCCTCGCGGATCAAAAAGAGCTCCTGACCCGGGTCCCCTTGACGGAACAGCACCTCACCCTTGCGGAGTCGGCGGGATTTTAGCCGGTTCGCGAGCGCCTCGAGGTCGCCAGGCGCGATCTCTTTGAACAGCGAAACCTGACGGAGGAACTGCAGGTCGTCGGGCCTGGCCATTACCCTACACGGCCCAGCGCTTGAGCAGGGCCATCTGGAACGCCTGGCGGCGCTGGCGCCCGGGAGTGTTCCCCAGCTTGGCGAGAGCCTCGAGGACGGCCGCCCGCTCCTCCTCGCTCAACCGGTACTGGTCCAGCACGGCCTCCGGCGTGCGCAGAAGATCGGCGAGAAAGTCACGGTCGATCATGACCCGACCCACTAGCTCCTGGATACCTGGCTGCCCCACGGGAGATTCCCTCGCACCCCGAAAATGGTGAGTTGAAGCACTCTACCACGGGGCATTGAGCAATTAAAAGACGCCCGGAGGGGGGCTGTGCCCCCGATTTCCACCGCGCGTCTCCTGATGTGTCTTGCCTCACGCATAGGACCCGGTTCTCGGTGGTAGTCTTTGAGACACACCATTCTCGTGATTGTAATCTATGAAGGCAGGGCCGAAGCATTCTCGATCAGTCTTGGCAGTAGGGCTCGCCTTGATCCTCACCGGGTGCGCGGGTCAGGTGAGCTTCCCCAATGCCACACCCGGAGCTCCACTGACGATCCCCGGCCGCATCTACCGCGCAGAAGGGCCGGGCCCGTTCCCGGCTTTGGTCCTCCTCCACAGCTGCGCGGGGGTGAGTTCCCGGACACGCCGCTGGGGCAGGTGGCTTCGGGAACACGGCTACGTGGCGCTAGTCGTGGATAGCCTCTCGCCCAGAGGCTTCGATGAGCTCTGTACCTTCGACGGGTCAGACATTGAACCGACCGCTCGCTTTGACGACGCCCTCGGGGCTCTCCGGTATCTGCAGTCACTTCCCTTCGTGGATCCTCGGAGAGTCGCCGTGATGGGATGGTCCCACGGTGGAGTCTTCGCGATTGCCGTGATCAACGCCCCAAGCCTGGCGCGCGCTCGGGGCCGGGGTGTGGTGCTACCCTCCATCGGTTTCCGGGCCTCGGTGGGGATCTACCCGGGCGGCTGCTTCTCTCTCGTGGATGAACTGGTGGTGGCTCCGCTCTTGGTCCTGGTCGGGGGCGCTGACGACTGGACTCGCCCGGAACCCTGCGTGGCGATGGTCGAGGAGATGAAGAAGAAGGGAGCCGATGTCTCCATCAAGGTCTATCCGGGCGCGTACCACTACTTCGATGTCCCCGAGCAGCCACTTACCATGCTCCCCGACGTTGCCAATCGAAACAAGCCTGGAGAGTGCTGCGGGGCCACAGTGGGGTTTCATCCCGAGGCCGCCACGGACGCCTTCCGCACGGTCGAGGCGTTCCTGGCCAGGTATCTCAGGTAAGGAGAGTCAACAAAATCAAGTGGCTCTGTGACACCGGCCCCACCTGAGAAGCCCACGCCCTGGTCCGATTCCTGCCGTAGGAGACCGATAACTACCTGAAAACACACGAAAGTCGGACTCTGCGTGATCCCTTCCGAGAGGGGTGTGAATGAGCCCGCATGAACTGCTTCCCCTTGTCGCGCTTCTGCTGAACGTTTGGCTAGCGGGCCTATCCCTGCTCCGGAATCCCGCGAGCCGGCTACACCGGGCGTTCGCCTACTTGGCGTCCGGCATGGCTCTCTGGAACTTCGGGGTCTTCATGTTGAGGCGGACTCCGGAGGAGACGAGCGCGTATCTCTGGGAGGTGGTCATCCATGTGGGAGTGATCGCGCTTCCCGCCTTTTACTATTATTTTGTTCTCGTCTTCCTCGACCGCAGCACTCAACATCGCCCCTCGCTGGTCTTCGCGTGCGCGGCCTCGATTTTCTTCACCGCCATCAATCTCAGTGGCTCGCCACTGCTCCTCCAGGGGGTCACGCATACCTTCTGGGGCTGGACCCCGGAGCCCGGACCGCTCTACATCCCGTTCTTCCTGTACTTCAACGCGTTCCTGATCTACGGGCTCTATCACCTCCTCGGGGCGTACAAGGGCATCGACTCCAGTTTTCGCCGGAACCGGACATTGCTCATCCTGCTGGGCACCGCGGTGAGCCTGTCGGGCGGGCTCATCGATTTCACCCGGTTCATCCTGGCCCGATTCATCCCCGCTGTGGAGCAGGTCTACCCCGTGGGCATCCCCGCCAACATGATGTTCGCCCTCATGCTCGGAACCTCCATCATCCGCTATCGACTGTTCGACGTTAATGTGGCGGTGAAGAAGGCCTGGCTCTACTCCGTGGTGTGCGCGAGCGTCAGCGCCTTCTTGATCGTCGTGACGCAGGCGACGGAGCAGTACCTCGACTGGGGGGAAGTCAACATCGTGTGGATTGTCGTTCCCCTGGGCCTCGCCATCACGCTGCTTCTCGGCCCCGTAGGGTGGCGCCTGGACGACCTCGTCCAGCGGCTCATGTTCAGCAAGCGCCGGGGATGCTACGAAACTCTCCTGGAGCTCAGCAAACGGATGAGCACGATTCTCGAGTTCGACCGGGTCGTCGAGACGCTCGTCCAAGGCCTCGTCCGGGGAATTCCCCTGACTCACTGCGTCCTGATGATGCGCGACCGGACGACGAACGCCTTCGTGATCCATCGAGAGGCCACCGCCACCGGGGAGAGTGCCGGGGCGCGCTCGATCCGGGGCGACAGCCCCATCGTTCGGTGGCTCGGCCGGAGCGGGCAGGTGCTCGTCAAAGAGGAGGCGCGGCTGAATCCGGAGCTCGCCCGGCACTTCGGGACCGCCGAGGGGGAGCTGGAGGAGGTCAAAGCCGCGCTGATCGTGCCCCTAACGGTCGAGGACAAGCTCGTCGGTCTCCTGCTCCTGGGCGAGAAGCTTTCCGGGGGGATCTTCGACGTCCAGGAACTGGAGGTCCTCACGGTCGTGGCCACTCAGGCGGCGATCGCCCTGGAGAACGCTGGGCTTTACGGAGAGGTCCGGAGCGCCAGGGACTTCCTCAAATCCATGGCGGAGAACTCGGCGGACGCCATCATCACATCCGATATCCACGGCCGCATGACCTACTTCAGTCCGGGCGCCAAGGAGATCTTTGGGTACAGCACCGAGGAGACCGTCGGCCGGCCCGTCGGAGACTACTACCGCGGAGGTCTCCAGGAGGCCTCAGCAGTCATGCAGCGGCTTGGGACCGAGGGGCGGATCAGGAACTACGAAACTGCCTTCCTGGCCAAGGACGGGCGGTGGGTCGAGGTCAACGCCTCCGTCTCGCTCCTCCGCGACGCGAACGGGACCATCGTCGGGACGCTGGGCGTCATCAGAGACCTGACCGAGCACAAGCGACTGCTCGCGAGGACCCTCGAGCAAGCTCGCCAGATCCAGCAGATCCTGGAGACGGTGCCTGAAGGGATGCTCCTCCTTGACGCTCACCGACGCGTCGTCCTCGCCAACCCTGTCGCCCAGGAGTGCCTATCCGTGCTTGCCGGCGTCGGCGTCGGAGATACCCTGGCTCACCTGAACAGACGACCCATCGGGGAGTTGCTGGAACCCCGTCCTGACGGCATGCCCCAGGAGGTGACCGTCACGGGGCCACCGGCTCGCGTGTTCGAGGTGACCACCCGAGCCATGGAAGCAGGGCCTCAGGTTGGAGGATGGGTGCTGGTCATCCGCGATGTCACCCAGGAGCGGGAAGTGGAGCAGCGCACCCAGCAGCAGGACCGCCTGGCCGCCGTCGGTCAGCTGGCCGCCGGCATCGCCCACGACTTCAACAACATCCTCAGCGTCGTCATCGGCTTTGCGGAGCTTGTCGAGATGGAGCCCGGTCTCTCGAGCCCGGTGCGGAAGCGACTGGACGTCATCGTCCAGCAGGGACAGACGGCTGCCCACCTCATCCGTCAAGTTCTCGACTTCAGCCGCCGGTCCATCGGGGAGCGGCGGCCATTGGACTTGCAGATCTTCCTCAAGGAGACCATTAAGTGGTTGAAACGAACCATCCCGGAGCACATCGTCATAGCCCTCCAGGCAGCGCCCGGAGAGTATCTGGTCAATGCCGACCCGACCCAACTCCAGCAGATCCTCACCAATTTGGCGGTAAATGCCCGGGACGCGACGCCCCAAGGGGGCGAGCTGACATTCGCGCTCACCCCGCTGACGGTAAAGGCAGGGGAGCGCCCGCCTTTCCCGGGGATGCCGCCGGGCCCGTGGATCGTCCTGTCCGCGTCGGACACCGGCATCGGGATACCCCCGGAGGTCCTGCCCCGCATCTTCGAACCGTTCTTCACCACGAAGGAGCCCGGTAAAGGCACAGGGCTGGGGCTCGCCCAGGTGTATGGGCTGGTGAAACAGCATGACGGCTTCATCAATGTCACGAGCCAAGTGGGCCAAGGGACCTCCTTGACCATCTACCTCCCAGCCTTGGCCGTGGAGCAGGGCGCACCAACGGAAGTCCCCACGGAGCACATTCCCCACGGCCGGGGAGAGACAATCCTGCTGGTGGAGGACGAAACGGCGGTGCTCGCAATGGAGCAGGATCGGCTCGGGCGCCTGGGTTACCGCGTGCTCACGGCCACCAACGGGCGTGAGGGCCTGGCGATCTACGACCAACATCGCCAAGAGATTGCCCTGGTGATGACGGACCTGGTGATGCCGGGGATGGGCGGGGCGGAGTTAGTCCGAACCCTGAGCCAGAGAGACCCTCGGGTCAAAGTCATTGTGCTGACCGGGTATCCGCTCGGGGAGGAGTCGCGGGAGCTGCTTGCCAAGGGGACAGTGATGTGGCTGCAAAAGCCGCTTCAGCTCGCGACGGTGGCTCGCGCGATCCGGCAGGTGCTTACAGGAAGCGTCGGTGAGTTTGCCACTCGAAGCCTGGCCGGTGCCCGAGAGGTGTCCCGGCGTTGATAGCTCTCACCGTATCATGTGAGGCCGGCCCAGATCGGTTCAAGGATCCCGTGACCTCCGTGCTCCTCAGGCGATGTGCAGCCGCGCGTCGGCAGTGCGCCAGCCGATCTGGACGGGCGCGCCGGGCCCGAACCGGGTCCCGCTCTGCGCTTCCGAGATCTGCCGCACTCCTACCTCGCTACCGTTCGGCAGCCTCAGCACATGGGACGTCGTGAGGCCCAGATACACCGCCTCTA
>JBHIAB010000139.1:0-9619 GCA_046758385.1 Methylomirabilia bacterium
GCTGGATTCCGCGACTCCCAGTGGTTGGAGCCGTTGTCCTATACTCGTGACTCGGAGGTTGTGAGCCCGTGATCACCTTCAAGGTCGAGATCGAGCGGGAGGACGATGGCCGCTGGCTGGCGGAAGTGGTCGAGCTGCCCGGGGTCCTCGCGTACGGCGAAACCCAGGAGGCCGCCGTCTCAAGGGTCCAGGCTCTGGCCCTGCGGGTTATCGCTGAGCGGCTAGAGCACGGCGAGGCTGGCCCCGAACTGCTGAGCATCTCGTTCAACGCAGCATGAGCGCTTGGCCGAGCACCCGTGCTCGACGGGTGCTGGCGGCCCTCTTGAGGCTCGGGTGGGTGGTCAGGCGTCAGTCCGGCTCCCATCGAACACTTTCCCGCGCGGGCTGGGCCGATTTCGTCCAGCTAACCCCGCGTTCGAGCGGAAGCGCTGCGTGCGCCGCTCACCGGGAGCGTTAGCGAGACGGGGCGTGGAACCAGGCGTTGACGGCCGAATCCTTCCTGGAGTATCTTCATTGTATATCCGGAAGGAGGTCGTATGCACACCAAGGTTCAGAAGTGGGGCAACAGCCTCGGGCTGCGGATTCCGAGGTCGTTCGCAGCCGAGACCCAGGTGGAGGAAGGTACCACCGTCGATCTGTCGATCGAGGACGGCCGTCTTTTGGTCCGTCCACTCCGAGCTCGGAAGTACGCCCTGAACGAACTCCTCAAGAAGGTGACCACGCGGAATCTGCACGCTGAGGTTCCAACGGGCGAAGCGGCTGGCCGCGAGGCCTGGTAGTGGCCGCGTACCTTCCCTCACGTGGCGATCTGGTCTGGCTTCAGTTCAACCCTCAAGCGGGCCACGAGCAGGCAGGGCATCGGCCAGCCCTGGTGATCTCACCGCGTTCGTACAACCGCCGGGTTGGCCTGGCGCTTTGTTGCCCGGTGACCTCACAGGTGAAGGCTTATCCATTCGAGGTGCTCCTTCCGAAGGGGCTCGGCGTTGAGGGCGCGGTTCTGTCAGATCAGATGAAGAGCCTGGACTGGCGGGTACGAAAAGCGAAACGCATCGGCAGCGTGCCCACTGATGTGCTGCAGGAGACGGTCGGCAAGATCCTCGCCCTCGTCGACCCGGAAGGGGCTCGCTAACATGTCCGTGAACCTCCCGGCGGCTCCGCTGCGCTACGCCGCCGCAGGTTACGGCCACCGTTCGGCGGACAAGATCAGCGGTAGATCTCTCGACGGTGGCCGATCTTGATGATCGCGACTGTGAGGTCGTGATCTTGAACCTCGTAGAGAATGCGGTAGTTCCCCTGACGCACCCGGTAGAGATCGTGCCCTGTGAGCTTCTCGCAGCCTAGGGGCCGGGGCTGGTCCGAGAGTCCCCGCAGTCTTGCCACCACACGCCTTCGGTCCTTGAGAGGCAGCGCCTCGAGCTCCTTGACTGCCGATGGTTTAATCAGCAGCCTATAGCTTGCCACGGCGCCGCAGGTCCCTCAGGACCTTCTCGAGATCGAGATTCGGCTCCTTGGCTCGGGCTCGATATGCGGCGAGATCTTGGGCGTCCTCGGTTAGGTTCTGCCGGACGGCATCATTAACGAGGTCCGAGATGCTCTTGTCGGTCTCCGCGGCCTTGACCCGGAGAGCTCGATGGAGATCGGGATCGAGGTAGATGGTCGCCCGCCTTGCCGTGCTCATGTCGGGATGATAGCGTCGTGACGCTAAAACGTCAAGAGCCAGAGTTCCGGGCCGCCGAACATTGACGTGCAGCAGCCGGTCGCTCTTGTCGTGTCGCTCGCCAGCCAAAGCGACGCACCAAGTTGCCGCATCCGCGGCGGACGCGCCCGCTGCCGACGCCGGCCGTTAGACGCCAACAGACGCTAGTATGCATTTCGAGTTTAAACGTCATCGCATCGACAAAGTCTCGCGCGAACGGGCATTGGAAGCTCTTGAGAAGGCCGCGGAGCGGTTCGGATACGCCGAGTTCGGAAAGCGCGAGTTCAATCGCGCCGATGTCGGAGTTAGTGCTTCCGGAGTCCGCAACGCCTTCGGTTCCTGGGCTACGGGTATGGAAGCGTTACGTTCGCGTCTCCGTGAGCGAGGGCTCGAGCTGACAAGTAAAACTCGCGCCTTCATTACCGACCAACACCTCTTCGCAGAAATGGAGCGAATTGGGGCTGGACTTGGGCACCGTCCTTCGCGATACGAGTGCGAGAATGCATCCCCTAACCCGGCCTAGCCGGAACCAAACAGGGCCGGCTAGCCCGGGTGAGTCCCTTACGAGTCAGGCGGTGCGGGAAAATCTTGACCTTCTTGCGCAAGATCTGACTCGTAAGCGGCTAAGAAACCCCGGCGCGCCGCCGCGCTCCTCGACGCCTACTTCGTCGCGCTGATGCTCGACGCCCTGATCAAGCGCCGGCTCCGAGCCGCCATGCGCGCGGCAGGCCTTGACGAGCTCCCCATCCTACCCCAAGGTCGGCCCGCCAAGACACCCACCACACCACGCCTCCTCGAGGCGCTCGGTGACATCACGTGGCACGAATTCGAGCGGGGAGGGACCTGGTGACCTTTCCTGTCCGGCTGACGCCGCTGCAGCAGCAGTTGCAGCAGCTCTTGGGGGTCGAGAAAGCGATCTACACGTGACGGACGCGCGGTCGGGCGGACCGAAATTCAAGATTCCACAAGGCCCAAGCCGTAGTGTTTTGGGTGGTGCCTCGACCGGACTTCCCTCGAACCCTCCGGGCTTCCAGACGCGCTTCGCCAACGAAGCAGCCTGCCGTCTGTACCTAGCGGCGTCACGGTGGCCGGATGGCTACCGGTGCCCCAGGTGCGGGCATGGGGAGGCGTTGTATGGAGTGGAACCGGATAAGCACCATGTGCATAATTCGCTCTAGCTGAGTTCCGGCTCTTCCAGGCCCACGCGACAGCCCAGGCGGGAGGAGCGGTGCGCGGCTTCCACGACCTGGAGCGCCAGGAGCCCGTCGCCCACGCCCACCGGCGGTGCCTGGCGAGTGCCGACCGCATCAAGGAAGCATGCCAGCTCCCGGCGCAGCGGCTCCTCGCCTTCGGCTTTGAGAGATTCCTGCTCCCCCACTCTCGCCTCCCAGCGGCTGTCGCGCACCTGGTGTTGATTGTCGAACGCCGAGACGACCCACTGGGCGAAGTCGGCAACCAAGCTCCCCCCCTCCCCCACCACGACGCACTCCCGGGCCGTGTCAGGAGCAAAATAGCCAGCCTCGATGAAGGCAGGAGTCTCCCCATACTCCACGGTAACGAAGGCCAGATCATCCATCCCGCGGCCCAGGTAATCGCGGAGGGTGGCGGTGACCGCGGTGGGAGACCTGCCCAGGAGATGCCCGAAGAGATCAACGTAGTGGATGGCATCGGTCTGGGTCGCTCCCACGTCGGTCCGCGGGCGCTTGAACCCCGCAAACCGGCCGGTGAGGTAGCGAACCGCCCCCACCCTGCCCTCTGCTAGCCACCTGCGGAGGACATCGGTGACGGGATGGAAGCGAAAGACGTGCCCCACCTGCAAGAGTCGGCCGGTTGTCTTGACGACCTTCGCCAGGGCCCGAGCCTCAGCCACTGTCCGGGTCAGCGGCTTTTCGACAAAGCAGTCCTTTCCTGCCTCGAGGCACCGCACGGCCAGGGGCAGATGGGTGTCGGCCGGGGTCACCAGATCCACCGCGTCCACCCTGTCCAGGACCGAGCGGACCGCCGTGGCGGTGCGGGCAGGATCGATCCCGAAGGTCTCGGTAGCCCAGGTCAGCCGCGAGAAGGAGAGATCGGCCACCCACACCTCCACCCCGAGCTCGGTGAGGACGCGCAGGTGCCTTTCCCCCCAGCGACCGAGGCCCACCAGCAAGACCCGCATCCACTCACTCCTCGGGCAACCCGCCGCCCAGACGCTCAGCCACCTGGTAGCGGAGATGACGGTCTTTCATCCAGCGGATCACCAAAAGATCGGCGAGCGCGCTAAAAGCACGGCCCCAGATCCCATACTTGGACTTGCCGAATCGCCTCGGTCGATGGGACACCGGCACCTCGACCACCCGATAGCCTCGCATGCGGAGCAGCGTGGGAATGAAGCGATGAAAGCCTCGATAGAGGGCAAGGCCTCTCAGGCATTCTCGGCGGAAGGCGCGAAAGGTGCAGCCGCTGTCTCGGATGTCCTCCTGGCTGACGGCATTGCGCACCCGGTTGGCGATCCACGAGGAGATCCGCTTCACCCAGGGATCGTCCCGCGTGACGCGCCAGCCCGTGACAGCGTCCCACTGCTCCAGGTGGGCGAGGAGCCGGGGGATGTCGTGAGGGTCGTTCTGGAGGTCGGCATCCATCGTGACCACTCGGATGCCCCGGACCGCCTTGAACCCCGCATCCTCAGCGGCGGTCTCCCCGGCGTTGGCTTTCAGGCGAACCAATCGCGCTCGGGGATCCCGAGCATGGAACTCGCGAACGATCTCGGCACTCCGATCGCGGCTGCCGTCGTCCACGAAGATAGCCTCCCAAGTGAGGCCCGTGGCGTCGAGCACCTGCCGAAGCTCGGGCCAGAGCAACGGCAGGTTCTCCTCCTCGTTGTACACCGGGATGACCACGGAGAGGTCTAAGGCGGCCGTTGTCACGAGGGCGCGCGCCGCGTCTGCTAGAGGCCTGGGCGATCGAGGGGAGCCACCCGCGGATGAGTCCCTTGCCACTCTTCGACGAGACGGTGCGGCAACCGAAGCCGGTCTAGAGCGCGGGCCAGAGTGTGCAGGATCAGGTCGTCAATCTGCTTGGGTCGGTGGTAGAAAGCTGGCATGGGGGGAAGGAGAACCGCGCCCATTTCGGCCAGGGCCAGAAGGCAGCGGAGATGCCCCACGTGGAGGGGCGCCTCGCGCACAAGGAGGACCAGCGACCGTCCCTCCTTGAGCGTGACGTCCGCAGCGCGAGCCACGAGGGTGTCGGACCGACAATGGGCCACCGCCGAGGCCGTCCTGATGCTGCATGGGGCGATGACCATCCCATCGGTCTTGAAAGAGCCCGAGGCCAGGGCCGCGCCAATATCCTGGTTGTCATAGACCCGATGGGCCAGGGCCTCCACGTCCTTCACCGCATAGTCGGTCTCCTCGACGATGATCCGCTTCCCGGGGCGCGAGATCACCAGGTGCACCTCGGCCTCCGGAATTGTCTGTAGCAGTTCGAGCAGGCGAACCCCGTAAATAGCGCCGGTAGCACCTGTGATCCCGACAACGATGCGCCTGGATGCGGTCACCAAAAGGGGGCTCCCGGCCCCCTAGAGGCGGAAGCGCCTCTTGAGGACCTCTTCGCGGGTCTTCTGATAGAGCACCTCCCACTCCCGGCTTCCCTCCGCAAGCGGGCGAGAGTAGGAGGAAAGAATGCGCCGCACCTCCTGATCAATGGACTCCTCGAGCTTGGCCTCGTCGGTGAGGGTACGGACAACCTCAGTGCGCACTCCCTCGCCGCCCTTCAGCGTCACCCCTTCGGCCGTCGAGAGTTCGGCCAGGATCCGGTCAGCCAGATGAAAGATCCGCCCCCGGCTCAACCGCATCAGAGGATGAACCCCCGCTCCCGGGCGAGCCTGCCCTTCACCAGGGAGAAGAGACGCCGATAGTCGGCTGCGCTGTCCTTGATGTCCTTGGTGTGCTCGAGGAGAATCTGACGGGCGTCGGCGTCCAGACGCTCCTCGGCCTGGAGATCTTCGACGAGCACTCTACGGATGGCGGCGCGAACTTTCTCGCCGTCCTTGGGCTCAACATGCTTTTTGATCTGAAGCCGCTTCAGCACGGCCTCGGCTATCCTTTCGGCTATGTGCTCACGTCGAGACATTGTTTTGAGAGCCCACGGCTGTTCTCTAACCCGTTGAAAGACTACACGCGGGCGCACGAGGTGTCAAGCAAGGCACCCCCCCGAGAAGTGTGACAAACCTGGCTTTCTGGCCGCCTCAGGCCTGGGGGAACGTCACGGTGAAGCGGCTGCCCTTCCCGGGCGAGCTCGCCACACGAACTGTCCCGCCGTGGGCCTCTACCAGTGACTTCACCAGGGCCAGTCCGATGCCGAGGCCCCCGGCTCGAGACGTGTCGGGATGCGACACCCGGACGTACTTCTCGAAGATCCGCTGGACGGCATCAGGAGGAATGCCCACCCCGTAATCCTCCACTTCGATTTCGATCATGCCGGGCGCGCACGTGGAAGCGGAGGCCCTGAGATCAACAGGGCCACCCCGGGGCGAGTACTTGGTGGCGTTGGAGAGCAGGTTCTTCACCACCCGATCGAGCGCGTCATGGTCGGCTAGGACCGGAGGGAGGTCCGGCGCGACAGAGACCCGAATCTCATGGGCCGGGCTCTGGACGCCCAGGAGATCGACGTTGGCTCGGAGCAGGGGCCCGATGTCGAGCGGTTCGGGATGAAGTGAGCGCGCCTGGCCGCCTTCGATCTTCGAGAGGTCCAGGAGATCGCTCACGATCCGGCCAAGGCGCTGAGCCTCCTGATGAACGTGCCCGAGAAACTGCCGCTGTCGCTCGGGAGAGACCGAACGGGTCAGGAGGAGCTCGCTGAAGCCCTGAAGCGAGGTGAGCGGCGTGCGGAGCTCGTGAGAGACGATGGAGACGAACTCAGACTTCATCCGATCGAGCTGACGCAGCCTCCCGGTCGCGGCCGCCACCTTCTCCTCCAGTTCCTCGGCGAACCGACGCTGCTGGATGATGAGCGCGGCGTTCTCGATTCCCAGGCCGAGATGAAGCCCAAGGGTCTTGAGGACCTCGCGCTCCGCCCGCGAAATCTCGCCAACACGCTCGAGGACCAATACCCCGAGCGGCCTCTCCCGGCCCTGTAACGGGACCAGGAAGGCCTGAGTGGGGCGGCCAGGAGAAAGCCCATCTCCCCCGAGCCTCGGATCGCTCGCTGAGTCCGCAATGAACAGAGCGCGTCCCTCCCCCCAGGCCCACGCCGCGGGAGACCCTGGGCTCGGCTCCGCCCCTTGCGCCGTTGAGGATGCGCCGCTCCGGGTTCTCACCACGCGCGGGACGGCACCGTCGAGGGCCAACGCAAGCGTCACCTGGCGCGCGTGAAGCAGGCTCCGGATCCGCTTGGCTCCCTCGACGAGCAGATGGTCGAAGGGCGCGCCGCCAGCCAGCGTCTGATGAAGCGCCAGAAGCATCTGATAGCGATCCGACTGAGCTCGGGCCTGGCTGACCAGAGCGCCCACCAGCGGACCGATCCCAAGGATCCATCCCATCGCAATGAGCCCCTCCAGGGTCTCCACTGTGACGCCTTCGCGCTCGATGGCCGGAAGCACCACCAGGGCGTAAAGAAAGCCGGCCACGGCGCTCGCCAGCCCCCCGCCGACACAGCCGAAACGGAGAGCTGCCCAGAGCGTCGGGGCCAGATATGCATACCGCAAGAGAGAGGCCGGGCCGGAGTCTTCCCAGAGCAGCCACCCGGTCAGCCCCCCGAGGAGGAGCGGGACGAGGACTACAGATGGAGAGTCCGGTAGGCGCCGAAGAAACACAGCGACGAGACGAGCGACGGGAGAACACTTCCCGAACGAGCCATGAGAGCACAGCCGCCCAGACTCAAGAGCGAGAGGTAGAGGAACAGTCCGGCGGTGACCTCAAGGGTGCGCGGCAGCGAGGGATCAATCAGGTAGCGAAAGAGGATGGCTCCCGTACCAAGGAGCGCCCCGGGCCAGAACCCCCACCGACGGTGCCAGGCGTTGAAGAGGGTTCCGCGGATGCACAACTCGGCAGAGAGCACGTTGGCGCCCATATCGTAGGCGAAGGCAGCGAGGAAGTCCCGTGGTGATACATGCATCTGATACCCCAGGGTCCGTGAGGCCGAAAAGAGGAGGTGGGCCCCAAGGAAGAGCCCAAGCGCGGCCCCCAGGAGCGCAGAGCAGAGACCCTCGGGACGGGTCCAGCCGATCCGCCTGAGCTCTGGGGCCCCGAGACCGAGGCGCACCAGCGCCAATGGGACGAGCAGATACGCTACGCCTCCCCAGGGGTTCGCCTGATACGACGCTCCAGCCAGGAGCAGGAGGGCGGCCAGAAGGCTCGAGGGGCCCTGCCAGCCCTGCTTCCGGCCCCACGCCGCCCCTAAGGCCCCACCCAAGAGCCCGCCATGAAAGCCAGCCACGACCAGCGGACGCGTCAGGATGCGCGGGGCCACCTCCAGGGCCTCAGCCCCCGCGCCAACCGTGAGCAGGAGGGCAAACGGCCAGAGAGCCCCGACCGGGATCGGAAGGGCCGCTCGCCAGTCTCGCCCCAGGGGATCAAAGGGCTGGCTCAGGAGATCCATCGAGGGGCAGCGCACAGAAGACGGAGACCACCATGGCGTCCAGCCTTGATCCAGCCGCCGCTTCGAGCTCCCTCATTGCCTCGGTCGGGGAAAGGCGTCGCCGGTAAGGACGGTCCGAGGTGAGAGCGTCGTAGACGTCGGCCACCGCCACGATCCGGGCGCCGAGAGGGATCGCCTCCCCCGCTAACCGATCCGGGTAGCCACTGCCGTCGCAGCGCTCGTGGTGATGGCGAACGACGAACGCGCCCTCGGCGAAGAAGTCGAGCGGCGCAACGATCTGGGCTCCGACCACCGGATGCTGCCGCATGACGACCCACTCTGCCGCGGTCAGAGGCGCGGCCTTTCCCAAGACCCATTCAGGAATCCCGATCTTCCCCAGATCGTGGAGCAACGCCGCCTGGGCCACCACTCGAGCCGAAGGCGGCGAAAGCCCGCACTCCAGCCCCAGGCGGTGCGCCAGACGCGCGACACGCTCGGAGTGGCCCCGGGTGTAGGGATCTCTGGCCTCGAGCGCATTGGCCAGCCCGTGAAGGCTTTGGAGAATCGCCCGCTGGAGCCGGGCATAGACAGCTCTCAGATCCTCGGCGTAGCGAAGAGACTGTTGATGGGCCGCCCGAAGCCGACGGCTCGCCTGGGCGAGGTCCGCCTCCCTGGCCCGCGTCGCTTCATAGAGGGCTTTGAGATCGCGCGCATAGAGCAGCACCTGAGAGAGCTCTACCTCTCTGACCATAGCGAGACATCGGGCAGGAGGGCCTGGACCAGGGAGAGGAGCTTGAGCGGTGAGAACGGCTTGGTCAGGTATTCGTCGACGCCAGCCGCCCACCCGCGGGCTCGGTCGGTTTCCTGGCCCGAGGCGGTGAGCATGACGATCTTGGCCTTTCCCAGGTCCGGGTCATCCCGAAGCCGCCGGCAGACCTCGAACCCATCCAGGCGCGGCATCTGAACATCGAGGAAAATGAGGTCTGGATGCTCCTCCCGCGCCACCACCAACCCGTCGAGCCCATCGCTCGCGTCCACCACGCGCACCCGCTCGTCCTCGAGCGTGAATCGAACCAGCTCTACGATCGGCGCCTCGTCGTCGACGATGAGCACGGTGGCCATCCCGGGATCCCCCCGCGGAGCGAGACAGGCAACGAGCGTGCCAGCCCCAGCAGCCTAGACACCTCAAGGGGATAGCCGAGGCCGGCGAGAAGCAGTTGCACATCCCGATGTGCAAGATCGAAGAGGGGTGCACTCGGACGTGGGCAAAAAGGCCCGGGGTGTGCACCCCGAGCCGAGGGGGAACCTGGAGTCGTTCAGGCAGGCTTGGAGTGGGCAGCCACCTGCAGGCGCGTGAGCGCGCGCCGC
>JBHIAB010000140.1:0-9607 GCA_046758385.1 Methylomirabilia bacterium
AAGTAACTCTTTCGTTTTGGCGCAGGAGCTTCACCCGGGCCGGTAGTAGAATTTCACCGGCTTCGTCGGCACTTGAGAGTTGCCCTCAAGCATTCCCGTTCACCCTTCCCGAGAGGCGGAGCACCACACGAGTCATACTACGCCGTTCGTCAGGCAGGCCAAACCGCGAAGTTAGGGGCTGCACGGCTGCGACTGCACCTCGGAGCTTCCCACCGCAGCGATTGAACGGGCGCCCTGCATTGTGAAGGCCCCCGAGGACGAGACTGTGCTTGGGCCTACCCCGTGGCTGGACGGACAAGCAGGCTACACCGCCATCTGGCGTGGCCGACACGTCAAATCGGGAGGGTTCTGGCGACCCCGTTGGCAAGCTCGGTCTGCCCGCTGGCGTCCAGGACCGTCAGCTCGATGTCAAGTGCGTTACCGCTCTCATTAGCTTCATCATGATCGGACCCCTCCAGTTGCTAGGCACAGGCCAGCTTTGCCTTCGAGCTGTGGATCGCGATCTTGCGGCGCAACGAAGACCACGTGGTCCGCAACCACTCGAGCCCCGACGGAGACGTGTCCGTCAGCCGGTGGATCGAGATGGAGGGTCGCGTTGATGATCACGGCGCCGCCTTGGCTTCGGTGCCTGGCCACAGCTTGGCCGACCTCTCCGAGGTCGGCGATGTCGATGAGGATCCTGCCCGCCGGGCGTAGATTGTCGACACAACGGTCGGAAGCGGATTCGGAGACTTTCGAGCTTTCGGAAAACATCACGTGCATCCCCTGATGGTGAGAACTATCGGCTGCCGCCTGGCAAATCTGAAGTCAGAAATGCACGCGCAGCTGCCTGCCGGTCAATTCTTGACCACCGCCACCTCCGCACAGATCGTCAGCGCTAAGTGGGCGCGCTTTCTGACTCAGGACCGTGAGGCATCACGTGGTCAGCCGGAGACTGCCCTCCCGACGCCCAACGTTTGGGCACAGCGCCCTCACGGTGCCTGGCGGAGCCTCCTGTCTGAGTGGTCATTTTCTAACCGAGGCCTAAAGTTTTGCTCGATAGTGCCCGATCTTGGTCAGTAAGTAACCGGTGAGTTGGCCGGGATCAGTATTGGCAGATCGATTGAGGAAGCCTCTTCCCGAAAAGGCAAACCGGTC
Organism: Methylomirabilia bacterium; assembly: GCA_046758385.1. Taxonomy (GTDB): domain Bacteria; phylum Methylomirabilota; class Methylomirabilia; order Rokubacteriales; family CSP1-6; genus JBHIAB01. The sequence goes on from JBHIAB010000140.1 coordinate 1,138, forward strand.
GAGAGGCCGGGACGCAAAGCCATGGGTCCGGAACTCCGGTTCCTGATAGCCAGGCCGCCGAAGGAAGAGGGGGGTGTCTCCCCCTCAGGGAAGTCGGGCTTCGCGAAGGGGGGATCACCATGGTGGGCTCGCTACAGCAGTTCGACGAGCTCCTAATTGAAGGCGTCAAGCGGAACGCCTCTGGCCTCCATCTGAAGCCCGGTGCCAGGCCGTTCCTCCGGGTGCACGGGGGGCTTCAGAGCCAGGAGGACCTACCGGCACTGACCGGGGAGTTCATGGAGGCGGCGGCGCTCGGGCTCTTGGGTGAGCGCCACTTCGCCGAGCTGAGAGAGGGGAAAGAGAAGGACCTCGCCTACCTGGTGCCGGGAACCGGCCGTTTCCGCGTCAACCTTTTCCTCGCCCGGGGGGAGATCCGCGCGGTCCTTCGTGCGGTCCCGGGTCGGATTCCAAGCTTCGAGGAGCTTCACCTCCCTCCGGTGCTGGAGAAGCTGGCCATGGAGCGTCGCGGTATGATCCTGGTCACGGGGAGCGCTGGATGCGGGAAGTCCACCACGCTGGCCTCCATGGTTGACTTCATGAACCGGCACCGCACCGACCACATCGTCACCATCGAGGATCCCATCGAGTTCACCCACGAGGACATGCGCTGCGTAGTGAGCCAGCGCGAGATCGAGCACGACTCGGTAAGCTTCCTCCAGGCCCTCCGAGCCGCTCTCCGCGAGGACCCGGATGTCATCCTGGTGGGCGAGATGCGGGACGTCGAGACTATGACCGTGGCGCTGCACGCCGCCGAAACCGGCCACCTGGTCCTGTCGACCCTTCACACCCTGAACGCCGCGGAGACCGTCAACCGCCTCATCTCCGCCTTCCCGCCCCATCAGGAGGGGCAGATCCGCGAGCAGTTGGCCTCAGTGATTCAGGGGATCATCTCCCAGCGGCTGGTGGTGCGAGCCGACGGCAAGGGACGGGTGCCGGCGGTAGAGGTGATGGTGGCCACAGCCCTCATCCGCGACTGCATCCGGGAGCGCCAGAAGACCCCGCAGATCCCCGCCGCGATCGCGGCCGGCCAGGCACAATACGGGATGCAGACCTTCGACCAGTCCCTCCTGGCGCTTTACCGGGCGGGGCTGGTCAGCTACGACACGGCCCAGGAGGCGGCCACTAACTCCGATGACTTCGACCTGAGGGTCCGGGGCATCTCCTCCACCGGGGAGATGACCTGGGAGGTGCCCCCGGGCCTGCCGCGTCTAGGAGCGCCGAAGGCTTCCAATCACTTCTCAACAGCCCCGAGGTTTCGGAAGTTCACCCGATCAGACGCGTGAATCCCGGGCCACGAGCGCCCCCTGGATCAGGGGGCTCACCGCGCGAGTCGGCGCTCATGAGGCGGGGACCGGTGGGCCGAACCGTCAGACCGTCTTACCGGCCCTTGAAGGTCGGACTCTTCTTCTGGGCAAAGGCGGTGACCCCCACCTTGAAATCCTCGGTGTGGCTGGCCCGGGCGATGGCCTGAGACTCCAACTCCATCTGGGTCTCCAAGCTCTCGGCGGTGGATTGGTGGAAGAGCAACTTGGCTCCACCGAAGGCGAGGGTGGGCCCCTGGGCCAGCTCCTGAGCGAGCCCCTTCAGGGCCTGCGGGAACTCAGCGTCGGGCACCACACGCGTGACGAGCCCCCAGTCCAGGGCCTCCTTGGCCGTGAGGACGCGGTTCGTATAGTAGAACTCCATGGCCCGCCGAAGACCGATGAGCCGTGGGAGGAAGTAGGAAGAAGAGCCGTCGGGAGTCGCCGCGATCCTGGAGTAGGCCATTGTGAACCGGGCCGACTCGGCGGCGATGACCAGATCGCCGGAGAGTGCGAGGCTCAACCCTCCACCCGCCGCCACACCGTTCACCCCGACGAGCACCGGCTTCGGGCTCCGGACGAGCCGGGAGACCGCGCCGTGGAGGTACGTCGTCAGCTGTTTGATCAAGATCCCGATCCGCGGGAGGTTGCCGGCGAAATCCTTCACGTCCCCACCCGCGCAGAAGGCCTTCCCCGCTCCCGTGATGACGATGCAACGGATCTCCGGGTCCTCGTCCAGCTCGAGGACCGCTGAGAAGAATTCCCCGCCAAGAGCGAGATTCAGGGCGTTGAAGGCGTCGGGGCGGTTGAGGGTGATGGTGCCGATCTGCTCCTTGCTCTCCACCATGATGGTCTGATAGGCCATGACGTCCCTCCGAGTCTCAGGGTTTCAAGACACAAAGTTTCCGCACGAGCGTGAGATGCGGCCTCCACCCCGGCCGATTCCGCCGACGCTACCGGCGCTCCCCCACCCGATGGAACTTGAGCAGGTTGGTGGTTCCCGTGACCCACATCGGCGCTCCCGATATGATCACCAACACGTCATTCTGGCGCACCGAGCCGTCTCCACGTTGCCGCCCTCGAAGGGGCCAAGGCGGACCTTGGGCCCCTGGAGGTCCTGCAGGATGGCGATGGGCTTCCCCCAGCGCCGCTCCCCGTCCCGGATCAGGCGGATCACCGTCGGAGCTTCACTCTACATCTCCCACCCAGAGCAGATGGCTGGCCAGCGGACTCTCCTTTACAGTGTCGTACAGTCGGCGATCGGCCGTGACAAGCTGGCAACCGCGGAGAATGGCCACGCTCAGGTATAGGCCATCATAGACACTCTGCCGTGTGCGGAGCGCGAGGTCGAAAGCCAGAGCCATCAGGGACTTGCACGAATGCACTTCGAGAGAAGCGCCGACGAAGGCCTGGAGAGTGGTCCTGGCCTCTTCGGTCGTGACCTCCCCCCGGCGTGCCCGCTGCCACAGAGTGTTGCCGACTTCAGCGAAGAAGAGGTCCGGGACCAGAAGGGCGTAGCCCGCATCCAGGAGACGCCGCGCAGCGTCGGAGTGCACCTCAGGCAAAGCCCACTTGATCGCGACGCTCGCGTCGACGACAAGGGCGGTCACCGATTGCGATCCTCGCGGATCAACTCGGCACTGTCACTGAAGGTTCGGCGCACGAACATAGCCCGGACCCGCTTCATCGCAGCGCGGAGGTCTGCGTTGCTCCCGCCTGCGGCCTGCTCCAGGATGTGCTTCAGCTCTGCCTGAAGCGATCGGTTGTTCTTGCGCGCGCGCGCCTTCAGTTTCTCGACGGTGGCGGGCTCTAGACCTCGGATGAGAACCTGGGCCATTGAAGATTCCTCCAGAGCCGATGCAATGCTATCGAAATGATAGCACCACTGGCGCATTCTGCCAAGCTCAAGGCGGTTGAAAAGCAGCCATTGAGTGGTCGATTTTCAGCCAGGAAATGGATGATTTTCAGGAGCCGGCCACCTCGCGCAGCATCTCGACGGTCTTTTTCTCCATCGCCTTGATGCCCGACTCGATCTCCTCCAGGGGCCGGGGCGGCTCGATGCGAGAAGCTCGAGCACGATCAGGCCGGGGACGACTCATTGGCTCAGCACCCGCTGGAGAAAGTGGCCGGTGAAGGAGCGAGCCGCCTGGTCTGCCACTTCCTCCGGCGTCCCGGTGGCAATGACCCAGCCCCCCTCGTCCCCTCCCTCGGGCCCGAGGTCGATGATCCAGTCCGCGGTCTTGATCACATCCAGGTGGTGCTCGATGATGATCACGGTGTTCCCCTGGTCCACCAGCCGGTTCAGCACGTCCAGGAGCCGCTGGATGTCCGCGAAGTGGAGCCCGGTGGTGGGCTCATCCAGCATGTAGAGCGTCCGCCCCGTGGCTCGCCGGCTCAACTCCGTCGCCAACTTTACCCGCTGGGCCTCCCCACCCGAGAGGGTGGTCGCGGACTGGCCGAGGCGGATGTAGTCGAGCCCGACGTCATCGAGGGTCTGGAGTTTCTGCCTGGTCGGCGGGATGTGCTCGAAGAAGGCCAGGGCCTCGTGCACGGTCATGTCGAGCACATCGGCGATGTTCTTGCCCTTGTAGCGGATCTCCAGAGTCTCACGATTGTAGCGTTTCCCCTTGCAGACCTCACAGGTCACGTAGACGTCCGGGAGAAAGTGCATCTCTATCTTCACCAGCCCGTCGCCCTGGCAGGCCTCGCAGCGGCCGCCCTTGACGTTGAAGGAGAAGCGGCCCGGCCGGTAGCCTCGCATCCGGGCATCCGGGGTGCGGGCGAAGAGGATGCGGATAAAGGTGAAGACCCCGGTGTAGGTGGCCGGGTTGCTCCGGGGCGTCCGGCCGATCGGGGACTGGTCGATGTCGATGACCTTGTCGACGTGCTGGGCCCCTTCGATCCGGTCGTGGGCCCCTGGCTTGTCCTTAGCCCGGTGGAGCATCTGCGCCAGCGCGCGGTAGAGAATGTCACTCACCAGCGTGGACTTGCCGGACCCGGACACCCCGGTGATGCAGGTGAAGGTCCCGAGTGGGATCCTCACCGGCATGGCCTTGAGGTTGTGCTCGCGCGGGCCGTGGATGGTGATGAACTTGCCGTCGGGGTGCCGTCGCCTTCTGGGCACTGGGATCTGCAGCTCATGCTTCAGATACTGGCCGGTCAGTGAGCCCGGGTTCTGCTTGATCTCGTCCGGAGTCCCCACGGCGACGAGATGGCCCCCCAGCTCGCCCGCCCCGGGGCCCAGGTCGATGACGTAATCGGCCGAGCGGATGGTTTCCTCGTCGTGCTCCACCACCAGCACCGTGTTCCCGAGATCCCTGAGATGCCCGAGCGTGTCCAGGAGCCGGCGGTTGTCCCGCTGGTGGAGCCCGATGGAGGGCTCGTCCAGGATATAGAGCACCCCGACCAGGCTCGAGCCGATCTGGGTGGCCAAGCGGATGCGCTGCCCCTCGCCGCCCGACAGGGTGGCGGCGGCCCGGTCCAGGCTGAGGTAGTCGAGCCCCACGTTCTGAAGGAAGCCGAGGCGCTCCCGGATCTCCTTGAGGACCCGCCGGGCGATCAGCTCCTCGCGGCCCGAGAGCCGGAGGTACTCGAAGAACTTGGCCGCCTCCTTGATGGTGAACCGGCCGACATCGGCGATGGACAGACCCGTGATTTTGATCCCCAGGCTCTCGCTCCTGAGCCGCGACCCCTTGCAGACCGGGCAATCGCGGAGAGACATGAACCGCTCGGTCTCCTGCCGGGTCTCCTCGGAGAGAGTCTCCTTGTAGCGCCGCTCGAGCACCTTGAGCACGCCTTCGAAGCCGCTGCCCTCCTCGCCGTGGAGGATGATCTCGCGGGTCGTTTTCTTGAGCGCCTTCCAGGGGGTGTCGAGGTTGAAGCGGAAGCGCCGGGCCAGGACCTGGAGCGTCTGCTTGAAGAAGACCGACTCCCGCCCCGCCCATGGGGCGAGGGCGCCCCCCTTGAGCGACCTCCTCGCGTCCGGGACGATCAGGTCGGGATCCAGCTCGTAGCGCGTTCCGATCCCGCCACATTCGGGGCAGGCCCCATAGGGGTTGTTGAAGGAGAACATCCGGGGCGACACCTCGGGGAAGGAGATCCCGCACCGGGCGCAGGCCAGCCGCTCGGAGAAAATGAACGCGGGCCCGTCGACCGCCTCTACCCGGACGATCCCCTCGGCCAGCTTGAGACACGTCTCCAGCGAATCGGCCAGGCGGCTCCCGATGCTGTCACGGACGATCAGCCGGTCAACCACGACCTCGATGGTGTGCTTTTTGTTCTTGTCGAGCTCGATCTCTGTGGACAGCTCGCGGACCTCGCCGTTCACACGGACTCGCGTGTACCCCTGGCGGCGGAGGTCGAAGAAAAGCTTCCTGTACTCCCCCTTGCGCCCGCGCACCACCGGCGCGAGGAGCTGGAGCCTGGCCCCCACCGGCAGCGTCAGGACCCGGTCCACCATCTGCTGGACCGTCTGAGCCGAGATCACCTGCCCGCAGGAGGGGCAGTGGGGAATGCCGATCCGGGCAAAAAGGACCCGAAGGTAGTCGTAGATCTCGGTGACCGTCCCCACCGTGGAGCGGGGGTTCTTGGAGGTCGTCTTCTGCTCGATGGAGATCGCCGGCGAGAGCCCCTCGATCGAGTCCACGTCCGGCTTCTCCATCTGCTCCAGGAACTGCCGGGCGTACGCCGACAGCGACTCCACGTAGCGCCGCTGCCCTTCGGCATAGATGGTGTCGAACGCGAGCGAGGACTTGCCCGACCCGCTGAGCCCCGTGATCACGATGAGCTCGTCGCGCGGGATGTCCAGGTCGATGTTCTTGAGGTTGTGCTCCCTCGCGCCTCGGATCAGGATGCGATCGCTGGCCACCTACGACCACCTGAGCTTAATCATGAAGTTAAACGCTCGAACAGCAAACGCCATGCCTGCGCGATTCTCGTTTTGTCCACGTTCGAAAGTCGACCAAGCCGGCGAGCAACATCAAGAACGATATCGCCAACCTCATAGGTCGTCATAGATGGAGTCGGCCTCGTCGTAGGCTGACAGGAACTTCTGGCGCGCGGGTTCCTTCCACAGCCGTTCGTCCTCGTCGTCATCAGGAATGGAGATCTCGATCAGATCACCCGTCTTTGCGGGGATTGGCTCGCTCAATTCGAGGTGTGTTGCGTCCAGCACCTTTGCGCTGATAATTTTCATCGCGATTCCTCCAGGGAATCTCGGCCAGCCTTTGCCATGTATAGATCCCGTCCGAAACCTTCCTATATCTTCTCCATCTGCTTCAGAAACTGCTGCCCTTCGGCGTGGATCGCGTCGATGGGTGTCCGATCACTTGCCATGGCGCCTCACATTATACCGTTGCGCGGGCAAGGTGACCGGCCTCAAGAGAATCCCCGAGAGATGTCGGTCACAGAATCCTTCCCTATCCGTAGTACTTTTCTAACCTTCTTCGGCAACATTTTGGGACTTGACTGCCACTAATCACGTGTTAAGGATGTGGACTCCGCTTCCAACGAGATCCTCGTGCGGGGAGGCAAGCGCGACAAGGACCGCGTGACCCTGCTTCCGCTGGCGGCCAAGTCCGATCTTGCCTGACATCTCGAGTTTGCCCGCACCCAACACCGAGACGGTCCCGAAAAAGGCGCCGGCTGGGTGGGCACTCCTTTGCGACTCATCACAGGAGGACACGGCATGAGTTGCGATGTCAGCGTCAGAGTATTAGACTGCGGCATCTTGCGGCGTTTGGGGTATTATCGACCAAGGTTTCGCGGTGCTAGTTGGGGATGCCAACGGCGCAGACAAGGCGGTTCAGAAGTATCTTCAGAGACGGGGCTACGAGAGGGTCGAGGTGTTCTGTTCGGGGGGAGAATGCCGCAATAACCTCGGCAACTGGCCAGTCAGAACTGTGCCTGCGCCTCGCGGCAGGAAAGATTTCGACTACTACGCAGCCAAGGATCAGCAGATGGCTCAGGAGGCTTCCGTCGGATTTATGATCGGGGACGCCAAAAGCGTGGGCACTCTCACGAATGTAGCTCGCTGCGCGGCCGCGGGGTTATGCACGGCGTTAGGCGCCACAAGGTAGGAGTTACTGATGGGACTGGAAGACAAACACCTGGATGTGTTACAGAACATCGAATTTGCTATCGTAAGCGTCTACCGAGAGCGGAGTGATCTTCTTGACTATGATGTGATGCGTGCACTTGACGCTTTGATCGACGTGTATCGTGCTGAATCCCGTGGGCATATACCAAAGGAAATCCATCTTCCTGAACAAGAAAGTTTCATTTTCCAACGCACAAAAGATATGTGCGAATTTAGGCTTGGTCGAAAAGAGTTGAAACACAATATGCAAGCGATATCCCGAGAAGAAGAGACAGTTGATGAAATCCTTGCATGCTTGAGAAAGATTCGCAGGTCAGTTGACAGGTGGAATAAGCGCGGAGGACTACAGGGCTATTTGCAATTTGTGTGTCAGTATGTAAAGTGACGGAAAATAAATGTGAGCCGAGATCACCTGCCCGCAGAAGGGGCAGTGGGGAATGCCGATCCGGGCAAAAAGGACCCGAAGGTAGTCGTAGATCTCGGTGACCGTCCCCACCGTGGAGCGGGGGTTAGGGTGACCCTTCAGCGGCCCGGCTCGCTGACGCTCAGGCATGAAGTGTCCCCGGTGCCAACAGGGCTACCTTCCGAGGGGAAGGAGGAACACATCGTGGCAACAAGAGTCGTCGAGTACAAAGACATCAAATCCTTGATCGGCCAAGAGCTCGGGGTCTCCGAGTGGCATCTCGTCACCCAGGACGAGATCAATGCCTTCGCCGATGCCACGCACGATCACAACTGGATCCACGTCGATGTGCAACGGGCGAAAAAGGAATCGCCCTTCGGCGGTCCGGTGGCTCACGGCTACTACACCCTGTCCCTGGCGCCTCACCTCCTGAGCAAGATCCTGTCCGTCCAGGGCGTGCTCACGGGGGTGAATTATGGTCTCAACCGCCTGCGCTTTCCCGCTCCCGTGCTGGTGGGCAAGCGCGTCAGACTGCGTGCAAAGCTGGACAAGGTCGAAGATGTGCCAGGCGGTCAGCAGTTAACAGTGGGTCTGTCATTTGAAGTCGAAGGAAGCGACAAGCCCGTATGT
>JBHIAB010000141.1:0-9591 GCA_046758385.1 Methylomirabilia bacterium
TCTTCCCGTCGAAGACGGGCCCGCCGGGCTAGCTTCGGCGGGACGGGAGTGCGGGAGAGGATCACACGGGCCTGACGCCGAGACGATGGCGCTGGGCCAGCGCCTGGTAGGCCTGGGGATTAACTCGCACCCAGTACTCGGCGGGAGTCCCCGCAAGCGCCCCCTTGACCTTTGCCGGAACGCCGATCGCAAGGCTACCGTCCGGGATCTCTGTTTCCGGCGGGACCAGGGCTCCGGCGGCTACCATGGCACGCGCGCCCACTTTGGCTCCATCCAGGACGGTCGCGGCGTTGCCGATCAGAGCCTCCTCGCCGAGGATCGCCCCGTGGATCATGCAGAGGTGGCCCACGGTAGCCCCAGGTCCCACCTCGGTAGAGTGGACCGGCGTCACGTGAACCACCGCGCAGTCCTGCACGTTGGCGCCCCTGCGGATGACGATCGGGTTGAAGTCTGCCCGGACCACCGCGTTGTACCAGACCGACGCGTTCTCCTCGACGGCCACCTCACCGATGAGGGTTGCCGTGGGCGCGATGAACGCCGAGGGATGGATCTCCGGCGACTTCCCCTCGAAGCTATAGAGCGGCATCGTGGCTTCTCCTTTCCGGGACAAATCGCGCCCACCCTATCATCGGGCTTCGGGGCAGGTCAAGGCGGGGACCGTTTGCTGGACAGGGGACTGGGGCGAGCGTATCCTCATCGAGGGGCGCTATCTGTACCTGGATCCCCAGGATGTGCGCACCGATGAGAGCGTGGACGAGCTGAATGACCGCTTCCAACGCGGCTCCCTGGAGCTGGGGCGGGTTGCAGTGCTCCGCTGCTTGGAGCGTGCGGGTTGGTCGCCCGGGGACGTGGACTTCCTGGCCACCACTACCTGCACGGGCCGGCTCTGTCCGAGCCTCGATGCTCACCTGATCCATGACCTGGGGTGCCGGCCGGACATCCAGCGTGTTCATGTGGGGGACAGCGGGTGCGCCAGCGCGCTCGTGGCCCTCCAGCAGGCCTACAATCATCTCCAGGCCTTCCCGGCTCACCGGGCTCTGGTGGTGGCCGTCGAGATCTGCTCGGCCGCCTATTATCTCGATGACCGGCTGGAGAGCGCCGTCGCCCACACCATTTTCGCCGACGGGGCGGGCGCGCTGGCCCTTGCCGGCACAGGGGAGGGGATCAGCGTGCTCGGCCACCGGACCCTCTTTCGCTCCGAACACCTTGCCGCGATGGGGTTTACGTATCCTGGTGGGCGCCCCCGCGTGATTCTCTCCAAGGACGTCCGACGGATCGGGGCAACCATGATGAAGGAAATGTCGGAGATGCTCTTGGCCTCTCAGGGCCTCAAGCGGGAGGACGTCAGTCACTGGGTCCTCCACTCGGCAGGCCGGCGCGTGATCGAGCAGGTGCAACGGCAGTTGGATCTTGACGAGGAGGCGGTCGCGCCTTCCCGCAGCGTGCTCAGGTGTTATGGCAACATGTCCTCTGCTACGGTGATTTTCGTCCTCGAGGAGTTGCTCAGAACCTGCCAGCCGGCTCCGGGTGATTGGGGGGTCATGATCGCCCTGGGGCCGGGCTTCGCGGCCGAGGGCGCGCTGCTCCAATGGAGTTGATCCATGGGGGTCTTGTCCGGGATCCCCCGGGCGGCGGGCGCCCACGAGCTCCTCGATTCCCCGGCCTCTCTTCCCGAGGTTGAGGCGAATCTTCGAGATCTCGCGAGGCTCAACCGTTTGTTTGGAGGGGCCTGGCTGATCCGCGCTCAGGTGGCTGGGCTCCTCGATGCAGTGCGGGCTGGCCGGCCCCTCACCATTCTGGACGTGGGGACCGGCGGGGCGGACCTTCCGGTGGCCCTCGTTCGCTGGGCTCGGCGATCTGGTCGACCGATTCGCGTTTTCGCCCTCGACAGTAACGCTCAGTTTCTCGAGCTGGCCTGCCGGCTCGCCACCCGGTATCCCGAGATCGTCTTCATCCGCGGGGATGGGCTGAGCCTGCCACTGAAGGCGGAGGCGGTGGACGTGGCGCTCGCCTAGCTGACCCTCCACCACATGGAGCCGGCGGACGCGCCCGTCCTGCTTGCCGACCTGAGTCGCACGGCGCGTCTCGGCTTTGTCGTCAATGACCTGATCCGAAGTCGCCTCGCCTATTGTCTGGTCTGGCTGGCCACCCGACTCTTTACCCGGAATTGGATGACCCGCCACGATGGGCCGCTCTCGGTCCTCAGGGCTTACACTGAGCATGAGATCCGGGAGCTTGCACGCCGTGCCGGGCTCGATGCGCCTCGCATCATCCGCTACCCGTGGCTCTCAAGGCTCGCCGTGGTGGGGCGAAAGGCATGACTCCGCACCGCAGCTCGGACGTGGTCGTCGTCGGAGCGGGACCCGGAGGGAGCGCCACGGCGCTTCTCTTGGCTGAGCGCGGCCACTCGGTCCTGGTCCTGGAGCGAGCGAAGTTCCCCCGGCCCAAGATCTGCGGAGAGTATCTGAGCCCAGAGGTGTCCCGGATCCTGGATCGGCTCGGGGTCTTGAAGGCCGTCGATGAGGCGGGGGCCGTGCCGCTTCGGGGGATGACGATCATCGCTCCCGACGGGAGCGCGCTAGTGGGACGCTATCCGACAGAAGGGCCATGGCGCGGCTACCGCGACTACGCGTTGGCGCTCCCGCGACTGGTCTTCGACCAGATCCTCGTCGAGCGGGCCAAGAGCTCTGTCGTCGAAGTCTTGGAGCGTCACCGGGTGACGGACCTCCTCTTCGTGGGAGGAGCCGTCGCAGGAGTGCGTGCCCTGGAACCCAACGGAAGCCTGATCGAGGTGAGAGCCCGCCTCGTGGTCGGAGCCGATGGGCGAAACTCTCAGGTGGCGCGCGCCCTGGGGCTCGTGAGCCCTCACCGCCTCCAGCGGTTCGCGCTCGTGAGCCACGTGGAAGGGGTGGAAGGACTCGGCGATCACGGAGAGATCTACGTCCAGCCCCCTGACTACGCCATCCTGAGCCCGGTGGGAGCGGGCAGGGTCAACTTGAGCCTGGTCGTCCCTCTCGAGCACGCCAGGCCTCACCGGGCAAACCTCGAGACGTTCTTTCTTGGTCGGCTCACTGGGCTGATCCACCTGAGGCCCCGCCTGCTGGGGATGCGGCTCGTGTCTCCGGTGAAGGCGGTGGGGCCGCTTGCCTATCGCGTGGCCCAGCCCCGGCTGGGCGGCGTGCTCCTGGTGGGAGATGCTGCCGGATTCTACGACCCGTTCACCGGGGAGGGGATCTTCATGGCGCTGCGCTCGGCGGAGCTGGCTGCAGAGGTGGGCCACGAGGCGCTCATGGCCGGCGACTGCTCAGTTCAGGCGCTGGCACGCTTCGGCAAGATGAGGCATGAGGCGTTCGGGGACAAGGAGACCGTGAATCGTCTCCTCCAAGCCGTAATCGGTCGCCGCTGGTTGGCGAACCTCGTGGCGCACCAGCTGGCCCAACGCCCCGGTCTCATGAACCTCCTGATGGGCGTCATCGGCGACTTCGTCCCACCGAGGGAGCTACCGTCCTCTCGGGTGCTATTTGCCCTCGGTAGGGGGTAATGGAGCAAAGGCATGCAGAATGTATGGGTGAGCAAGTCGCGTGCAGCGTGTTCATCCAGAGCGGCCAACCTGTAAAGCAAACCGCAATCATGCGGCAGCTGCGAAAGAGACTGGAGATTATCCCCGCTGTTAACAGGGATGGTCTGGAATTTGAGTGCCAGCGACAGTTATCGCTCGCATTTAGGCTCTTCAAGCCAGATCCTTTGTTTCCTTCGCTATCATTCACCATTCTTTGGCGAATTAGTCCCAGTCACCGACTTTGTCGGTTCGTCTGATCAGACTGGCGAGCGATTTCTGTCTCGAACCGCTCACCTGATGGCTGCAACGGACTTCTTTGAGCAGGCACACGGAAACTGGTGGCTCTCACCTGATATGCGTTTGATTCTGCTGATGATGGCAGCCGAAGCACTGTTTACGGATGATGACAGGGGAAAGCTGGCATATCGATTGTCACAACGAATCGCTGTGTTGAACGGTGTACACTCCGGGGAACGTAAGACAATGTTCGAGCTCACGAAGAAGCTTTATGATCTCCGGAGCCGACTGATGCATGGATCAGTGTACCGAGCGAAAGGTGGGTTTCTCGAAGTGTCCGGGCCCGACGTGTCCGCGTTCACGAACTTGGTCCGGTCATCGCTCCTCTATTTCATCGCCCTGAGGCGCAAAGACTTGGGTAAGGCGGAGATTTTGAAGACATTGGATCGAGCGATCTTTGATGAGAAGGAAATGCTGTTGCTGCGCTTTAAGGCAAATGAGTTGTGGGGTTTTGGCGAATCCTCTGATGAGCATCTGTATGCAATGGGCCACATGCGTACGCAGGAGAGACACGGGATAGCTGTCGGGCTATGGCAGCATCATTTGAAGAGATCCTCAGTCAGCGTTTCCCGATGCATCTGCAAGTAAGAGGCGACGTCCGCAAGGATCGCGCTCAATGTGCCGACTCTGAGCTGCTTGTGGCGGGGAATGGTGATGTGGTGTTCAGTTGCCTTGATCGTTGAGGTCAGGCGAACATGGCTTCCTGTCTGCCTCGTAATTTCGTACCCGTACCGACGAAGAAGGATAGCCAGTTCTGCTCCCGTCAGGTCTCGGGGGAGCTTCAAACAGGAATGACCTCATCCTTCACCATGTGAAGGCGGATGACCCGAGGCCGGGCCTCTTCGTTGAAGTGACAGCGGACCGCATCCCGAACCATCTCCTTCAGCTCCTCCAGGGTACCGGCCTGTGTGTAGATGGAGTACCCCAGGGCTCGGGCTTCGTAGCCACCCTCTGGCGACTCGTTTACAGCGAAGATGATTTCGCTCTCGGACATCTCAGGCCTCCTCAAGTGCCATTATAGCCCCTCCGGGGGACATGGCGCGCAGACCGACGAGGAAATCGCCCGGCCACGAGAAGATCAGGGCGACACGCTGGCTTTTCAGGACCTTATGAGGAACTATGATGCGATCATCATCGGCGCCGGCCACAACGGCCTGGTGACTGCCGCCTACCTGGCCCGCGCCGGACTGCGCGTCTTGATCCTGGAACGCCGTGAGGTGGTCGGGGGCGCCTGTGTCACCGAGGAGGTCTGGCCGGGCTACAAGGTCTCCACAGCCGCGTACCTGTGCGGGTTGCTGCAGCCCCGAATCATCCGCGAGTTAGAGTTGGAGCGGTTCGGCTATGAGATCCTTCCCAAGGACCCTGCGTTCTGGAGTCCCCTTCCAGACGGTCGCAGTCTCACCATCTGGCAGGACGATCAAAGAACGGTGAAGGAAATCGCTCGGTTCTCGGCCCGCGACGCCTCGCGCTACCAGGAGTACGAGGCCTTCCTGTCGAGGCTGGGTGAGTTCGTCGAGCCGTGGCTACTCAGCACGCCACCCGACGTGATGGCCCGGCGGTGGGCAGACCTGTGGGGGCTCGGGCGGCTTGGCTACCAGGCTCTTCGCCTTCCGCCGAACACCCTCGTCCAGGCCATCCGGATCCTGACCCAGAGTGCTAGAGATTTTCTGGACGCCTGGTTCGAGTCCCGGGAGCTCAAGGCCTCCTTGGCCACCGACGGGGTGATCGGCGCTCGGGGTGGTCCCTCCACACCGGGGACTGCCTACGTGCTCTTCCACCACTGTATGGGTCTGGCTGCCGGCAAGCGTGGGCTTTGGGGTTTCGTGCGAGGGGGCATGGGGGCGATCACGCAGGCGCTGGCTTCTGCTGCGCGAAGGCATGGCGCGGAGATCCGCATGGGCGCCGAGGTGGCGGAGATCCTGGTTCGCAACAACCGGGCCTACGGGGTGTCGCTGACTTCAGGGGAGGAGTGTCAGGGAAAGGTCACGGCCTCCAACGCGGATCCCAAGCGGACCTTCCTGCGCCTTCTTCCCTCACGCGTGCTGGCCGAGGAGTTCCGGCGTGAGATCGAGACAGTCAGGACGGCGGGCGTGTCGATGAAGATCAACCTGGCCCTCGACGGGCTGCCGGATTTCTCGGCTTCACCGGGCATCGCCCCAGGACCTCAGCACCGTGGCACGATTCACATCGGCCCCTCCATGGACTACATCGACCGCGCCTGGGACGATGCCCGGAGCGGGAGGCCGTCCGATTGGCCGTTCCTCGAGATCACGATTCCCACGACCTATGATCCTTCTCTGGCGCCGCCCGGGAAACACCTCATGTCGATCTTCGTCCAGTACACTCCCTCCACGCTCTCCCAGGGCTCGTGGGAGGAGATCAAAGACGCGTACGCCGACCACGTCATCGACACGGTCGCCGCCTACGCACCCAACATCAGAGACATCATCCTGGAGCGACAGGTGCTGAGCCCGCTGGACCTCGAGCGCCAGTTTGGTCTCACTGGCGGTGACATCTTTCACGGAGAGATGACCCTGGACCGTCTCTTCTTCATGCGGCCCGTGCCCGGCTGGGCCGGGTATCGAACCCCGATCGCCGGGCTCTACCTCTGCGGCTCCGGCGCACACCCAGGAGGTGGGGTCATGGGCGCCCCTGGTTACAACGCGGCCCGAGAGATTCTGAAGGAGTGGAGCCGGCGCCGGTAAGCTCCGCTCACGTTCTTATGGGAGGACGCTTTCCGGAAACTGGCGTGTTCGCTCGTTGCGTGGCCGGAGTCCGGCGCCGCCGATCGGCGATTCGAGCGCCCCATCCGGTAAGCTAGCCCTTCGAGCGCGGGCTTTGCCCGCGCCATCGTGGGGGAGGTGTCGGAGGGGGCCGTCGAGGCCCCCTCCGAATGACTCAGTGCTGCAGCACCTGGCTCAGGAAGGCTCGCGTCCGCTCCTGGCGCGGATTGCCGAAGAACTCGGCCGGCGGGCTTTCCTCGACGATGACCCCATCGTCCATCAGGACCATGATGTTCCGAAGCACGGCGAGGTGTGGGAAGAGGTTGAAGGACTGGAAGACCATCCCCACCTCCCGGCGGATGGCCTCGATGTTGCGGACGTCATGGGTGAGCTCGATACCGTCTACAATGATCTGGCCCCGCTGGTGGTCCTCCAGGCGGTTGATGGTGCGGATGAATGTCGACTTCCCGGACCCGGAAGGCCCGCAGATGACCACCACCTCACCCTTGTGGACCGTCATGCCGACACCCTTGAGGGCGTGAAACCTGCCATACCACTTGTGGACGTCCCGGCAGACGATCATCTCGTCCCGGTTGCTCCGTGGCTCCAGAGGAGGCGCACCACCGGGAGGCCGCTTCGCCGGCCGAGGGCCAGCGAGACGCCGAGGGGGGACGAGGCGATGATGGCGGGGAGGGAGAGCCCCCATCCGAGGGCGAGGGCCTTGCCCCGGGTTCGCCGGAACGCCGTCAGCGCTCCGAGAGCGCCCAGGATGACCAGGGCCGCCAGGACCCGATGCGCCTCCTGGGGAGGATAGGTCCCGATCAGGAAGAGCCGGAGGTTGGCTAGGATCACCGCCCAGCAGGCTGCCGGACTGGTGCCCGAGGCCTGGGCGAGTTGTCTGGCCTGGCGGCAGGCCTCGGACGTGGTCGCCCAGGTGGCATCGAAGACCATCCATCGGGCGAGGGGTAGAAGGACGCTGGCCAGGACCCAGAGGATCAGGACTGTCAGGATGACGTTATACCAGGTGCTGAACAGGTTTGCCCTCAGCCACCCGAGCGGGCCGATCGAGATCCGCGGTGGGAGAGCGAGCGCGGCGGAACCAGCGCGGTCCACCTCCGCGCTCCGCAAACCGCAAGCGACGATTGTAGAGGTTCAGGACCAGGGAGGTGCAGAGGCTCATCACGAGGTAGCTCGCCATCACCATCCCGATGACCTCCACCGCCTTGCCTGTCTGATTGAAGACTGCCTCGGCGATCGCGAAGAGGTCCGGGAATCCCACGGCGATGGCCAGGCTCGAGTTCTTGGCGAGGTTCAGGTGCTGGCTGATGAGCGGTGGGATGATGACCCGCACCGCCTGGGGGAGGACGATCAAGCGCAAGCTGAGTCCCCCGCTAAACCCCAGCGCCCGAGCGGCTTCCTTCTGTCCGACGTGGACTGCCTGGATCCCTGCCCTGACGACCTCGGCGATGAAGGCGCCGGTGTAGACGGTGAGCCCCACCAGCATGGCCGTGAACTCCGGGGTGAGGGTCAGCCCTCCCTGGTAATTGAACCCGCCCATCTCCGGGAGGTTGACTGCAAGCGGCCGGCCCCGCCCGACGACCCAGCCGATGGCTGTGAGGCCCACGAGCGCAGCGGCGGCGCACACAACGGCGTGGCTCGGCTCGCCGGTCCGTTCCTGGCGGCGAATCCGCCACCGCCAGAGCAGCGCGGCGGTGATCAACCCGGCCGCAAGGAAGGCAAGCCAGGGGTAGAACGCCTCGGTCGGTGTGAAGCTGGGCAAGGCAGCACCCCGGTTGCTGAGGAAGATCGACCCGGGGAGCACGATCGACTCCTTGACCCGGGGGGGCCGCAGGATGACGGCGAAGTACCAGAACACCAGCTGGACCAGGAGCGGCACGTTGCGGACCACCTCGATGTAGCCTCCCGCCAGCTTGCGGAGAAGCCAGTTGCTCGACAACCGCGCGATCCCCGTGAGGGTGCCGAGCGCTGTCGCCAGGATGATCCCGAACAGAGAGACCCTGATGGTGTTGACCACCCCGACCCAGAAGGCATGCCAGTACGGGTCGCCTTCCTGGTACTCGATCCCCTCGCCGATCGGGGGTCCGGCCTCGCGGTAGAGGAAGTCAAAGCCTCCGGTCAGCCCGCGGCTCTTGAGCCCACGTTGCACGTTGGCGTACAGGAATCCCGCGACAATGACGACGGCCAGAAGGAAGATTGCCTGGGCGAGAACGCGGAGGACTCGCTCCTTCCGCCACCATGCCACGCTCTGGTGAGGAGCCTCAGGGAGAGAGATGCGAGTGGACATCTCGAGGCGGTTCCCAGACGACGGAAGCCGTCGGCAGGTGCCGGATCACATGCATCCGGCACCTGCCGGTGTGTGATCACGCAGCGGCCGGTGATTTGGCGGAGCGGTGGGGCGTACAGAAGCCCTCCCCTTGTCCACAGATCGTTGAGGCCGCGTTCGGGGTTGAAGGGTGTGCCGGGGCCGAGGTTTTTGGCGAAGATCTCGCCGTAGTTGCCGACCTGCTTGATGGCGTTGTAGATGAACCTCTTGTCCAGCCCCATCGCCTTGCCGAGCTCCTTTTCGTCTCCCAAGAGCCGGGCGATCTCCGGGTCCTTGCTGTTGAGGCACTGGTCCACGTTCTTGGAGGTGATCCCGCGCTCCTCGGCCGTCATGAGGCCGTACACCAGCCAGCGGATGATGTCTCCCCAGTTGTTGTCGCCGTGGGCCCAGGCCGGCCCAAGCGGCTCCTTGGACATGACTTCGGGCAGGATCACGTGGGCGGCTGGATCCTTCAGGATCGTCTTGCGGGAGACGAGCCCTGACATGTCGGTCGTCACGCCGTCGCAGCGTCCCTGCTCGTAGGCGCCGAAGACCGCGTCCGGGTCTTCAAAGACCACGGCCTTGTACTTGAGTCCTCGCTTCCTGAACTGATCAGCGAGGTTGAGCTCGGTGGTCGTGCCGGTCGTGACGCAGATGGAGGCGTTCTTCATGTCGTTGATCTTCTTGAT
>JBHIAB010000142.1:0-9497 GCA_046758385.1 Methylomirabilia bacterium
CAGGATTAACGGGAATCAACGGGATCTTGGAAGGGAGGGTGCCATGAGCAGAGGAACGGCGATTGGTCTGGCTCTTTCGGCTTCACTGGCGATCGTGCAAATGGGGATCTCCCCAGGAGTGGCCGCCCAGGACATGAAGGCCGTCCGGGTGGTCTCCGACGAGACGGTGACGGGCTTTGCGTTCCCCGAATCGGTTGCCTGCGATCCCCAGGCCAAGGTTCTCTACGTGAGCCAGTTCGTTTCTGCACTCAAGCCGACGGAGAAGGACGGCAAGGGCAAGATCAGCAAGGTGTCGCTGACCGGGAAGGTCCTGGAGGAGCGCTTCCTTCCCGTCTCGGGCGACATCCTCAACAAGCCCAAGGGCATCTGGGTCGAGGGCGGCAGGTTGTGGGTGACCGATATCGACGTGGTCTGGCTCTTTGATCTGAAGACCCGTCGAGGCAGGAAGGTGGACCTGCCTGGGGTGAAGTTCGCTAATGACCCGACGGTCATGGCGAATAGCCTCTATGTCAGCGACAACAGAGGCGATCAGCTCTACCGGGTGGAGCCGGCGGACTTCCTGGACGTGAAAGGCGATCCCAAGGTCACGCTCGTGTTCTCGGGCAAATCCGTCAACCCCAATGGGCTGTATCCGGCCCGGGACGGGTCGCTTCTGATGGTCGGCTTCATGTCTGCCAAGCAAGCTCGCGGCATCTACTCCCTGAGCGCTGGCGGAGAGATCAAGGCCCTGTCCAGGGACCTGGGCCGGTTGGACGGTCTGTTTCAGATGGCGGACGGGACCCTGTTGGTCACGGACTGGAACTCGGGATCGCTGCTCCGGTGGAGCTCGAAGAGCGGGATGGAGACCCTGGCGTCCGGGTTCAAGGGGCCGGCTGATTTCTGCGTCGTCCCCGAGCCCAAGGAGCTTCTGGTGGTCGTGCCCGACCTGGTCAAGAGCGAGCTGCGAATCATACGGCTCTCCGAGTAGCGCGGGCCTGCTCGGCCCTGGCGGATGACCCAGCCGTTAAGGTCGGCGCGCGGTGCGTCGCCGGCAGTCACCCTGCGGCGTAGGCGGAGGAGCGAACCTTTTGGGAGACGCACAACACGACGGATTACGTCAAGTGGAGCCAGACCCGCCCGGGAGTGTTTCCGGATCTGGAGGCTACCGGCCGAGGTAGGAGGAGAGGACCTCTGGATTGTTGACCAGAGCTCTCGCCGGTCCTGAGTAAGCGATCACACCGTCCTTGAGCACGTGTGCTTGGTCCGCGACCGCCGCGGCCACACCCACGTTTTGCTCCACGAGCAGAATCGTCAAGCCCCGCCTGCGAAGCATTTTTGTGCTTTCGATCACGGTCTCCACGATGCGCGGTGCGAGCCCGACGGAGGGCTCGTCCATGAGCAGGAGCTGCGGCCGTGCCATCAGCGCCCGCCCGATCACGAGCTGCGTCTGCTCCCCGCCGCTCAGCGTGCCCGCACGGCTCGACCGGCGCGCCCTCAAAATGGGGAACAGGTCGAGCATCTCCTCGAGGTCCTGCCTGATCGCCTTCTTGTCCTTGCGGATGGATGCACCCAGCTCGAGATTGTCCTGCACGGTCATATCCCCAAACACCTCGCGACCCTGCGGGATCTGGACGACGCCGCGCTTGACCATGCGGTCCGGAGGCTCACCGACGCTTTCCTTGCCCTCGAACCGGATGGACCCCCCACGCGGCGGGATCAGGCCGCTCAGCGCGTTGAGGACCGTCGTCTTTCCTGACCCGTTGCCGCCGAGCAGCGCGACGATGTTCTTCGCGGGGACCGAGAAGGAGACGTCCCGCAACACCTCGGTGACGCCGTACCAGACCTTAAGGTGCTGGACTTCCAGCATCGACCTGTTTCCCCAGGTAGGCCTCGATCACCTCCGGGTCTTTACGGATGTCTTCGGGCTTGCCCTGAGCGATCTTGTACCCGGAGTTCAGCACCACCACGCGGTCCGAGACCCCCATGACCAGGCGGATCACGTGTTCGATCATGACCAGGGTCACGCCCTTTTCATCGCGGATCCGACGCAAAAGAGCATCCAGCTCAGCAACCCGGTTGATGCTCAGGCCGACGGCGGGCTCGTCCAGCAGCACCACCTTGGGCTCGCTGATGAGCGTGCGCGCGATCTCGACGATCCGTTGCTGGCCGAAGGAGAGTGCATTCCCCGGACGCAGGGCGAACTCACCCATGCCGACGAAATCGAGCGCCTCCAACGCCCGGGCCCGCATCTCCGCCTCCTCCTCCCGCATCGCCCTGGTGCGGAAGGCGGCGGCGAACAGGTTGGCATGGCTACGGAGATGCAACCCGGTCATCATGTTCTCGAGCACCGACATGCCCGGGAAGAGCTGCGAGGCCTGGAAGGTGCGTCCCAGCCCCAAGCCGGCGATCTGGCTGGGCTTGCGTCCGGTAATGACCGTGCCGTCGAGGATGATCTCGCCCTTGTCGGGCTTGTTCATGCCGCACACCACGTTCAGCAGGGTCGTCTTGCCGGCGCCGTTCGGCCCGATGATGCCGACGATTTCCCCCTCCTCGACCTTGACGGAGACGTCGCTGAGCGCGTGCACGCCGCCGAAGGAGATGGAGGCATCGTCGATGGCGAGGATGCTCATGGTCGCTCCCTGGCCGGCATCTCGGCGGCAACCTTGTCGCGCAGTGGCTTGTCCGCAGGGGGGGCGGGCGGCCTCGGCGCCGGCCGCCTAGTGCAGCGGCTCCTCCCAGCCCGGGACCCACCGCTTGAGAAAGGCGACCAAGCCCCGCGGCTGAAACAGCACGAAGCCCAGCAGCAGCGCGCCGAAGAGGATCTCCTGCGAGGCCTTGAACTCACGCAGCACCTCGAGCAGGTAGACCAGCACGGTGGCTCCCAGAACGGCGCCCACGACCGATCCCAGGCCGCCGACGACTACCATGGCCTTGTGCAGGATCATTTGGAACAGGTCGAAGCTCTCCGGCGACACGAAGTCGAGGACCGCGCAATAGAGAGCCCCCGCCGTGCCGGCGTAGAACCCGGACAGCGCAAAGGCCATGGCCTTGTACTTGAGCAGATCGATGCCAAGCGCCTGGGCCGCGATCTCGCCGTCGCGCACGGCGATGAAAGCGCGGCCGATCCGCGAGCGCATGCCGAGCCAGGCGAAGACGAGGAGGGTGACCGTGACGATCCAACTCACGTAGTAGATGCCGTAGTCCGCACTGATGGGCAGGGGACTGAAGTCGGGTTCCGGCACCGGGAAGCCGCCGGCGCCGAACGTGACCGACTCCCAGTGCCACAGCACCCACTGCGTGGCCTGGGCGAAGGCCAGCGTGGCCAGGGCGAGGTAGATCCCGCTCAGCCGCAGCGCCGGGAACACCAACAGCGTACCGATGCCCATAGCCATCACCGCCCCGCTGGGCGCGGCAATCCAATACGGGAGCCCCAGCTTTACCTGCAGGAGCCCCGCGCCGTAGGCGCCGATGCCGTACATCGCAGCGTTGGCGAAGGCCAGTTGCCCCGCAAACCCGACGAGCAGGTTCAGGCCCAGCGCCAGGATAATGTAGAGCATGACCAGGTTGCCGACGAACAGCGTGTACTGGTTCGCCACCGTCGGCAGCAGCGCCAGGGCTGTAAACAGGACGACGAGAAAGCTCCGGTTTCCGACCAGCACCTTCACGTCAGATCTTTCGGGTGCCTCGCGCGCCGAGGAGTCCGGTCGGCAGGAAGACGAGCGCAAACATGATCACAATGAAGGCGGAGATGTCCTGAAAACTCGTGTCGATGTAGCCGGCCGCCAGCTGCTCGAGGATGCCCACGAGCAGCCCGCCGACGATCGCGCCGGGGACGCTGGTGAGCCCGCCGAGGACGGCCGCGGCGAATCCTTTGATGAACAAGATGAACCCGATGTCCGGGTACAACAGGGTCAACGGAGCCATCAGCACCGCGGCCGCGCCGGCTACGGCCGCGCCCGCGGCAAAGGTGTACATGTAGATCCGGTCGGTGCGGAGGCCGACGAGGGTCGCCGCTTTCGGGTTGCTGGCCGTCGCCTGCATCCATTTGCCGGCGCGCGTCACCTTGAAGAAGACGGCGAAGAGCAGCATGACGACGATCGCTCCGGCGAGCACGACCAGTTGCTGCGACATCACCATGATGCCGCCCACCCTGATCGGCTCGGGCGAGACCAGCGGCGGGAAGGCGAGATAGTCGCCCTTCCCGCCCCAGATAATCCGCGCGATCCCCTTCAGGATGAACGAGAAGCCTATCGTGGCGAGCAGCACGCTGACGAGGCCGTGCTTCATCAGCGGCCGGTAGGCGATCCGGTCGGTCAGGATGCCGATCGTAAACGCGCAGGCCACCGCTAGGAAAAGCGACGGGACATAGGGGACCCCGCCCATCACGTGGAACGTGTAGGCGAGGAACCCCCCCATCATGAACAGCTCTCCGTGGGCGAGGTTCACCACCTCGGTAGCCTTGTAGACGATCACGATGCCCAAGGCGACGAGAGCGTAGAGTGCCCCCGTCGTGATGCCCGTCGCCAGGAGATAGCTGAACATTAGCATACGCTCCCGCCCTCCCGGTCGTGTCGCGACCCGGCCCGTCAGTCGAGGGTCGTCACGCCGATAAACTTCACCTTCCCCCCGACCAATCGGATCCAGGCCGGGCTCTGGTTGCACTGGTGACTCTCCGGCGGGTTGCAGGTGATCGGCCCGGGATACATGCCGGTCTCGAAGTTCTTGATCGTGCCCAAGGCCTTGAGGAACTTCTCCTGCGTCAGATCCGGTCCGGCCCGCTTCAGGGCCTCAACCAATACCTGCCCGCTCCCGATGCCCATCAGGTTGAACACCGACAGGGCATCGCCCGGGAACAGGCGCTGGATCCGGTTTCGCCACTCGGTCATCTCGGGATCGGATGGGTGAGCGGGCACCGTCGTGATGCTCGCGAACTTCTCGAGCGCGCCCGGTATGCCCACCTGCTCCTGCAACGCTGGCAGGTCCTGGATGGCGGTCTGGCCAATCCAGTGGGGCTTGTAGCCGAGTTTCAAGGAGTCACGGATCAGTACGGCCGCCGGCTTCGGGTAGAGAACGAGGACCACCGCGTCGGCCCCGGCATTCATGATGCGCAGGGCCTGGGCCGTGCCGTCGTTCACGTCGACCGTCATCTCTTCATCGGCCACGGCCTTGATGCCTTGCGCCTTCATCGCGGCCATCAGAGGCCGGTATCGCGACCGCCCCCAGGCGTCGTGCTGAGCGACGACGGCGACCTTCTTGGCGTCTCGGTCGAGGGCGTATTTGAGCTGCGCCCTGCTCTCGATCGAGGCGGTGAGCTGCGAGGTGAAGATGTTCGGCGACGGCGGGCTGGTGATCCCGTCAGCCACCGCGGCGAACACGAGGAACGGGATGCCCGCCCTGACGATCTCGGGCTTCGCCGCAAGCGTCGCGTTGGAGCAGGCGCCACCATTGATCGCGAACACCTTGTGCTCGTAGACGAGCTTCTTCACCGCGGCGATGGCCCCCTCGGGCTTGCAGAGGTCGTCCTCGCGGATGAGCTTGAGCTTGCGGCCGTGGACGCCGCCCTCCTCGTTGACCTTTTCGAAGAGGGCGTCGAGGCCGTTCATGGTCAGTTTGCCGTATATGTAGACCGGGCCGGTCAGCGGCCCGAAGGTCCCTATCTTGATCTCGTCCTTTGTGACGCCAGGAACCTCGCCGGCCGCGCCGGACATTGCCATGCCTGCGACCATCAACATCGCAGCCGCCACGGCCATACCATTACGTAAAAGTTTCATGGCGCTTCCTCCCCTCCATCGTTCGACAGGAGCATTGCGGATCGTTGCTGAGGTCAGCGATGCCTCCCGGTTTTCCTGCAAACAAGGCGAGCTTACGGTCGGAGGTCAGTCTCAACTGTGACTCCGAACCGAGCGGTCGGTCTGCAGTTTATGCGGGGGGCGAGCGCAGGTAAGACGAATCACCTCCTTCCGAGCCTACGATCGGGCGGGCCCCGTTGCCGGGCTGGCCCTCGAGCGACATGGAGCCAGCCCTCCGCGTCGCCTACGCGCGCTTCAGGGGCCAGCCGAATCATAGAGCACCGCGTCCCACCCGGCAAGCGGCCTGACGCACCGGACGCGGAGGCGGCCGGGGGCCGGTGGGGTGCAGGGCCTGGGAATTCGTGAGGACCGCGATGATCCGGCGTCGGCCCCCGCAGCGGGCGCACTCCAGGAGGTCGAGGCCCAAGGCGCGCTTGAGGAGCGCGGCCCAATCCAGGCGGTGGACTCGTCGGTCAGGTCCGGCGGGCGGCGGCGAGGGGACGGAGCATAGATGGGATGAAAGCCCTCCTCGGTCGGTCCCGCCCCGGCCCGAACCCACGGCCTCGGCTGCCGGGGCTGCCCCTGCCGGCGTCAGGAGCGCCTCGAGAAGCATGGCCGATGCTACAGTAGGTCCACCACTCCAGCTTCCGTGCCCACACGAGGCTCAGTGTTTGGTCGAGTACGTCAACCGTCGTCTCACTGAGGCCCATCTTGTTCTCCTATGGACGGCGGTGTCTTGCTCCGTATAGGGCGCACAGAGCAGGCCGGTGGCACCGCACGGGCAGTGGAGCGTCACGCGTGCGGCTGACGCGGGCGGTTCTGAATAATCTCGATGAGTACCCCACCAGTAGTCTTCGGGGAAAGCAGCCCCCGCAGTTCCCCCCCCTCCGGGAAATCATGGGGCTCCCGTATGAAGGTGAAGCCTGCAGCCTGGAGCTTCTTCGCCTCGGCCTGGATGTCCGCCATCATGAGGGCCAAGTGATGGAAGCCGGCTCCTCTCCGCTTGAGGAACCGCGCTAGTGGCCCCGCATCGCTGATGGGCTCCATAACCCAGAGTCCGGGACCGCCGTCCGGTGGCCGCAGAGAGACAGCCCGGTACCGGTGCGGTGCCGGCTCCTGAGGATACTGCTCTTCGATCTCGCGGACCGGTGACGCCGTAAAGCCGAGGCACTCGTAGAGGACCGTGGTGGCTGCCAAATTCGATGTTACGAGACCGATGTGATCTAGCTGCACTCAGCACCTCCCCTGTTTGCCACTCCCGTATCAGCGTAGCGGGAGCATAGACGGTATAAAGGGCCTTGTCTGTCGGTCCTACCCCGGGGCCGAACCCGCGCCGGCGGCTCCCGGGCCTCCCCCTCCCGGCTTCAGGAGCCCTATCCGGAACATGGCCGGATGCTACAGCGCGGATGAAGCGCCGGTCAAGAGGAACACTGATGCCGCGCGAGCACCGGCCGCGAGCCGGAAATCACCCCTCAGGACCGCACGAGGGGCGTGGCGGGAGCGTCGCCGTGGCCGAGGGTGCGGCGGAGAGTTCGAGCCCGGCGGAGGAGCGGTCAGGCGGGGATGTCGGCGAAGAGGTCAGCGGCATGAGCCGGCGGGGGCCGGGGCTGGGGAATCTCGGTGGGGAGCCCCAGGTGCGTGGGGATCTGGCGAATGACCTGCGGGTCCTCGATCGTGGCGATCAGCCGCATGCGGCTGCCACAGCGCGGGCAGGTGAGTCGCCTGCTGCGCGGCCCGAACTGCTGGAGTACCTGTCGCGACGATGAGGTCAACCGGGAGACGGGCCAGTTCGTCAGCCAACTCAGGCAACCGTTCGTTCGTCGCAACGGCGTATCTGCGCTCAAAGTCAATGGTGGGTCCCCCAGGAACGTCAAACCACTGGTCTGACGCATAACCGAGCTGCTTCAGAAAAAAAAGGCCAGCAGGTCTTGGGGTTGGGAACCGAAAGGATCGAATGCAGGTCTCAAGATACCTATGCGGTAGGCTTTCCCCGCTTGCTGCGCCTCCACTGGCACCGACGCGGCGAGCAGGCCGAGGGTGAGGGTGAGTACGGCTGCCCTGACCCTCATGTTCGCCTCCTTGCCTTCTTGGTGCTTTTGGACCCTAACGCCTTCAGCTCCGCCTCTGCCTGCTCCAGCCAGAACCGCATGTCCATCTCGCGCAACATGGTGATGGCCGTGGTCAGGTACTCCTGAGCCTTCGGGCGGTCCCCGGTGCGCCGGTACAGCTTGCCGAGGCCCAGGTGGCAGCGGGCGAGGAGCGGGCGCATGCCGAGCTCTTCGGCCACCACCATGGCCTGACGATAGCAATCTTCGGCCTGCACCATCTTGGGAGGATCCGAGCGTGAGGCGATCTCCCCGAGGAGATAAGAAGTGAACGCTTCATGTCCTCGTTCTTTGCGGTTGCGGGAAACCTCCATACTGTGCGAGGCAACCTCGAGCGCCAGATCCGCGCGCCCGGCGATCAGATAGGCGTCCCCCGCCACAGGCAAGTAATGGGTCGTTCGGAATCCAGCGACAGCAGGGGCCGCCGGCTGGCCCAGGACGGCGATTGCCTCGCCGAACCGCCCAGCGCGAGCGTACAGGTACCCCACTTGCGCCGCGACGGCTGGTGCCAAGTTGAGCATGTCTCCGCCCTCGCAGAGGCGGAGGCTACGCTCGAGCGTCGGGATGGCTGTGTCAACGATGTCACCTTTCAGGCAGCAGCCGGCGCCGATCCCGAACGAGGCCCACACGACCTGGAACGGGTGGCCGGTCGCTTCGGCTATCTGGACGGCCTGCTGCGCGTGCCCGAGCCCCTGCGCGAAGTCGCCGATCATGTCGAAGCTCAGAGCAAGGAAGGTATGGTAGATGGCTGAGAGTAATCGTGCGGCGCGCTGGGTGGTTCCCACCTGGTCAAGGACGGCGACATTCCGCGTCAGCAGCGCGATCGCCTGAGAGTAATCTCCGACCGCGTAATACGCTTCGGCCAGGTAGAATTCCGCCTCAAGCTGGAGCGGCAGATCCCCAAGCTCTGACGCAAGCGCGCTCGCATGCCTGCCAGCTTCGATAGCCCGTTCGTTCTCCCCGACGTCACCGAAGTAGTCCGTCATGTACGTTGCGAGCCTCACGAGCCGCCGCTGGTCGCCCAGGGCTTTGGCCAGGGTCTCGGTTGCACGCAGGTGCTCGAGTATTCGTGCGGCGTCTCCGAGCGCCAAGAGCGAATGCCGAAGCCGGAATCGGAGGTCGATCGCCTGCTCCAGGAATTCGCGTGTCTTGGGAAGGTGCTCTAGGGCGAGGAGCGCCTGCTCCAGACAGGCGATCGCGCCGCGGTAGGCCCCACGCACCATCGCCTTTCGTCCGGCGTCACGGAAATACGTCAGCGCCTTGTCCCAGAGCTCGCCTCGAAGAGCATGGTGGGCGAGTCGTTCGAGCTGCTCGCCGAGATGTTCGGGATAGAGCTCTTCGATCGCCGCGACGATCCGAGCGTGGATGACTCGTTGCTGGTCCCTGAGCAGGCTGCCGTAGGCCACCTCCTGAGTGAGCGCGTGCTTGAAGGTGTATTCGAGGTCGGGGAAGAGGCGCGTCTCGTGGAGGAACTCTCGAGCCTGAAGCCGTCCGAGACCGCCCCGGAGCTCCTCCCCCGGCAGTCCGGCAATGGCCTGCAACAGGGCGAACGGCACGTCCTTACCGATTACCGAGGCGGTCTGGAGCAGTCGCTTTTCTTCTGGCGTCAACCGATCAATCCTGG
>JBHIAB010000143.1:0-9266 GCA_046758385.1 Methylomirabilia bacterium
GTTAGGGCTCTTGCAAGGCACCATCGGCACCTACCTGGCCGACGGCGTCGTCCCCAAGCCCATGGGGACGGCCTACAAGGCCTTGCTTCCCTACCAGACTTTCCGTACCAAGACGCGCGACCTGGCGTTGGCCGTGGGGAGCGATAGGCTCTGGCGGCTCTTCTGTCCCCTCATGGGCATTGAGCAGATGATGGATGATCCACGCTTCGCGACCAACGCTGCCAGGAACAAGAACAGGGAGGCGCTCATTACCAGGCTCCAGGAGATCTTCCTGAGCAAGACGTACGAGGAGTGGGAGGAGATCCTGCTGCCGAACGGGATTCCGGTGGGCGCCATTAACACCATCGACCAGGTCGTCAACCACCTGCAGGTCAAGGCCAGGGAGATGATCGTGGAGCGTATGCATCCTGTCGCGGGGGAGGTCAAAACCGTCGGGGTGCCGGTGAAGCTTTCGGAGACGCCCGGCTCTGTGCTGGAGCCGGCCCCACTGTTGGGGCAACACACCGACCAGGTTTTACGCGAGTACCTGGGTATGGAGGAGGCGGAGATCGCTGCCCTCCGCCAGACCGGTGCCATTGGAAAAAAGCACGACTCCACGCATTCCCAGCAAGGGCCGGAAAGGGGGAAGTGATGCAATGTCCTAGATGCAAGGGGGACCTGCGGCGGGCGGATTTGCAAGGAATCGAGGTGGATCGGTGCAGTTCCTGTGAGGGGCTGTGGCTTGACTACGGGGAACTGGACCAACTGGAGGATACGGTTCTAGATGATGACCACGCAAAAGGAAGCTTGATGTTTCGTTCTGCTCCCGGAGGTCTATCATGCCCCCGGTGCCAGCAGCCCATGCGGGCGTTCAGTTACCGCGCCTACAACTTGGAGCTGGACTTCTGCGAAAGCGAGCACGGCTGGTGGCTGGATCGCGGCGAGGAACAGCGCGTTCTGGGACTCATGGAGCAGCAGATCACGGGCCTTGCGCGGAGGGCGTCTGCGCAGCAGGAGTGGGGGCGCTTCTTGAGGAACGCCAGGTCGAAATCGTTTCTGGAAAAGGTAAAGGGCCTTTTTCGGGGATAGGGAGGGCACCTCAGCCATGACAGGACAACACGAGGCCCTGGACGAGGCAAAAGTCAAGGCGTTCACGCAGCGGATGGTCTCGCACTTCACCGGTGCCTCGATCTCGCTGATGATCGAGGTGGGACGCCAAGCGGGGTTGTTCGAGGCGATGGCACCGATGCCGCCGGCAACCAGCGCCGCGATCGCCGGGCGGACCGGTCTGACCGAACGCTATGTCCGCGAGTGGCTGGGCGCGATGGTCTGCGGTGGGATTGTCGAGTACGATCCGGCAGCGCGGACCTACTGCATGCCTCCCGAGCATGCCGTCCTGCTGACCGGGCACAGTAGCCGGAACCTGACCTCGCTGGCTGCCATGTTTCCCCTCCTGATGCGCGGGCTGCCGGACGTGGTGGAGGCATTCCGCCGTGGCGGCGGGGTGCCATACGCCACCTTTCAGCCGGACTTCACGGGACTGATGGACGCGCGGAGCCGACCCCGCTACGACGAGTTCCTGCTTACGAAGTACCTCGGATCATCCGAGGGGCTCATCGCCCGGCTGGAGGAGGGCATTCGGGTGGCCGACGTGGGCTGCGGCACGGGGTACTGCGTCAACTTCATGGCCAAACGCTTCCCCCGGAGCACGTTCGTCGGCTACGACTTGTCCGAGACCGCGATCGAGCGAGCCCGTACGGAAGCGGCGACCACGAGGGCGGAAAACGCAACTTTCGTCGTCGAGGACGTAACGAAGCTCCCCGCCGAGCCCAAGTTCGACCTGATCACAGCGTTTGACGCAATCCACGATCAGGTCGACCCTGCCGGGGTGCTGCGCCGGATCCGCGCGGCGCTTGCGCCAGGCGGCCGGTTCGTGATGCTGGACGTCCACGCCTCCAGTAACCTCGAGGACAATGTGGACATGCCGTTCTCCCCCTTCCTCTACACCATCAGCACCATGCACTGCTTGACGGTGTCCCTCGCCCATGGGGGCGCCGGATTGGGCACGGTCTGGGGAAGGCAGCTCGCCACGCGGATGCTCCACGAGGCAGGGTTCGGGGAGGTACAGCTCTTCGAGCGGGTCGACCCGTTGAACTCCCTCTATGTGGCCCGCTAGCCTGTCCGAGCCAGCGGGGTGGGTACCCAGCGCTCGCGCCGCCAGCCCTACAAGGATGAGTCGGGGAGGGCATTCATGGAACTCTACGAGGTCATGCTCACGACCTTCGCGGCGCGGGAATTCACGGATGACCCGCTGCCCGACGAGATCCTCTTCAGGATCCTCGACAACGCGCGCTTCGCGCCCAGCGGCGGCAACCGCCAGGGATGGCGTGTCATCGTCGTTCGCGAGCGCGCAACCCGAGACGCCCTGGTCGCGCTGACGCTCCCCGCCGCCAAGCGCTACACCGCCCAGGTGCAAGCGGGCGAGAACCCTTGGAACACCATCGACTCGACGTCGGTCAACGCCGCGACCGTCGAGCGGACGCCAGCATCGGCCCGGCTGACGGAGCCGCTGCTCCGGGCGGCGGTCATCCTCATCGTCTGCGTGGATCTCAAGGTGGTGGCGTCCACGGATCAGGACCTGGAGCGCGTGGGCATCGTGAGCGGAGCGTCGATCTACCCTTTCGCGTGGAACATCCTGTTGGCCGCGCGGCGTGAGGGGTTCGGCGGAACCATCACCACGCTGGCGGTGGCCCAGGAACCGAAGCTGCAGGACCTCCTGGGCATCCCCCGGCACGTCGCCGTGTGCGCGATCATGCCGCTCGGCCGATCGGTAAGGCAGCTCACCAGGCTCAAGCGAAAGGCCGTACCGGAGTTCACGATGCTCGAACGTTGGGGCGGTGAGCCGCTGAGGGCTCGGTGACGACCTGGCTTGGAGCGCATCTATTGCTGGCTGGAGCGCGCGAAGCTCGGCATCACCGAGGACCTGCTCGAGGACACCGACGGTGTCCTTT
This sequence comes from Methylomirabilia bacterium, assembly GCA_046758385.1. Lineage (GTDB taxonomy): Bacteria > Methylomirabilota > Methylomirabilia > Rokubacteriales > CSP1-6 > JBHIAB01. The sequence goes on from JBHIAB010000143.1 coordinate 2,991, forward strand.
GCCAAAACCAGATCCGACTGAAAGCTTTGAGCTGGGCTCTCCTCACCGTCAGAATGGTGGCCATGCTCAAACTCGTTCTTACCCTGATCGCCACCCTCCGTTCCGCCCTCAAGACGCGGCGTGAACTGCTCCTGGAGACTCTGGCTCTCAGGCAGCAGCGGAGCGTCCTTACAACGTCCGCGCCTGCACGGGCAGAGCTAATCCCTTCTGGCAGAATCCCTACGTGGAGCGGCTCATCGGCTCGATCCGGCGAGAATGCTTGGACCACGCCGTCATCCGGGGCGAGGCGCACCTGCGCCGGATCCTCGATCGGTACTTCAAGTACTCCGACCGCTCACGCACTCACCTGGCGCTCGCCAAGGACGCCCCGGAGCCCAGGCCGGTTCAACCACCACCATAGGCGCGGTTGTCGAGTTATCCGAGGTCGGTGGGCTCCACCACCGGTACGAGCGGCGAGCGGCCTGAAGGCCGGCGCTCTTGCCGCGCGGAGCGCGGTGTGGACTCCGCACACTCTTCCCTTCCCTCTCGAGGGATCGAGTGTCTCCGAAAAGCTAGCCACGCAATCGGCTGCGAGGTCGGCGCGGGCGCCGTATCCACATCGTGGGGGCGGAAGGGCGCGGATCATTCGAGGGATCACAATTTGGCAATGGCCAGCGAAAATCAACGGGACCACAGGCACTTAGAGAACACTCGACTCGCCCCACGGCCAACGGACAGCGCCCCTAATTCTGCAAGGAATATGAGGAATATAGTGGTGGCATAATATATTTTGTTTGCAGAAGGAGCTGCTCAGTGGTACTTTATGCATACGATATCAATAGCGTATAGGGTCGAATTGTGACGCCTTTCGCAAACAATTCACAGACGGTCCGGCCACCGAGCTTGGCAGCCTACGTGGATGCACTGCAAGCCAGCGGGCGCTACGTCTTTCGGCGCGGGGAGGCGCTCGCCGCGCTACGTGTTTCGGAGGAGGCCCTAAAGAGTGCCGTGCGCAGGCTTGCGGCCAAGGGACGACTCGCGAGGCCCCGGCGCGGCTTCTTGGTGATCGTGCCTCTAGAGTATCGGAGTGCTGGCGCGCCCCCCGCTTCGTGGTTCATCGACGATCTCATGACCTTTCTTCGCCAGCCTTATTATGTAGGCCTCCTGACTGCGGCGGCGCTTCATGGCGCAGGACACCAGCAGCCGCAGGAGTTTCAGGTGGTCGCAAGGAAACCTCTGCGACGGGCATCTGCCGGGCGAGTACGCATTCGCTTCTTTACCAAGCGACATATCGAGCGGACCCCCATCGTGGAGGTGAAGACTGAGACGGGCGTGATGCGCGTCTCGACGCCAGAAGCGACCTCACTCGACCTTGTCCGCTACGTCGAGAGCGTGGGGCACCTCGGCAACGTGGCGACCGTTCTCGCGGACCTAGCCGAGAAGCTCGACGGCAAACATCTTGTCGAAGCAGCACAAGCTGATGCCGAGCTGTCGTGCGTACAGCGGCTCGGCTACCTATTGGACCGCGTAAATGCTGGACACGTCACGAACCCCCTCGCCAAGTGGCTCGGATCTCAACTCCCGCTCCCCGTGCCACTACGGCCAGACAGTCCGCTCCAGGACGCGACGAAGGATACGCGCTGGCTCGTGCTCGTCAACGAGACCGTTGAGGTGGACGAGTGATCCCTCGCGCAGACATCACCGCGTGGCGCGCGGGCGCGCCGTGGTCCAATGACGCGCAGGTCGAACAGGATCTCGTCCTGTCGCGCGCGCTGATCGACATCTTCTCGGACCCACTCCTTGCGAGGGAACTGGCGTTTCGCGGCGGGACTGCTCTCCACAAGCTCTACGTGGAGCCACCTGCCCGCTACTCCGATGACATCGACCTGGTGCAGATCCCCGCCGGTCCTATCGGTGCCGTGCTAGATGCGTTGCGGGCCCGACTCGACAGGTGGCTTGGCAAGCCTCGGCGCGATCGCGGCGAAGGTAGGGTTTCGCTCTTTTATCGCTTCACGTCCGAGATTCCGCCCATCACACCGCTCCGCCTGAAAGTAGAGATCAATACCCGAGAGCACTTCGTTGTGTTCGGACTTCATAAGAAGCGGCTCGCTGTCAACAGCCGCTGGTTCGCAGGAGAAGCCCCGCTGGTGACCTACGCACCCGACGAGCTGCTTGGCACGAAGATGCGAGCACTCTACCAGCGCAAGAAAGGTCGTGATCTCTTCGATCTCTCTATCGGGCTTGACCAAAGACTCGTCGATCCGGCGAATGTGGTCAAGAGCTTCGGTCGGTACATGGAAGAGGAGGGACTCAGCGTCTCACGCGCAGAGTTCGAGGCGAACCTCGCGAAGAAGATCAATGATGCTGCCTTCAGGAACGACACCGTCCCATTGCTGAGACCCGCCGTCAGCTACGACGCCGTCGCCGCATACGAACGGGTCCAACGGGAATTGATAGCACTCCTCCCGGGAGAACCATGGAAGGGTACAGGAGCACAGAGGCCATGATGAGCTGATACTTAACAATCTCTACTTATGGCATCATGATCATGATCATCCCGCAAAAAATAGGGCGAGGGTGATCATCATTCTCGTACGCGCCTGTCTCCGGTCTTCCATCTCGTGACCGTCACCCGATTGTCGTGAGTCTACCAGATTGCCTCCCGCATGGGCGGCTCTGCGACGCTGTCCTTTGCCAAAACCAGATCCGACTGAAAGCTTTGAGCTGGGCTCTCCCGGCCGTCAGAATGGGGGCGAGGCTCGACCTCTGCCTTATCCTGATCGCAACGCTCCGTGCTGCCCCCAAGACGCGGCGTGAACTGGTCCTTGAGATCCTAGCTCTCAAGCAGCAGCTGAGTGTGCTTCGGCGTTCTGATTTACCCCAGCCAAGTCCAGGCCAGAAACATTCGACGTCCAGCCCGGGAGGCTGGCGCGGCCGGCCCCGATCGGGAGACTTCGGGACAGAATGGGAGAGTTCTCCACCCAAACCCTCCCCTGCCCCGCCCGGCAAGGCTCCCAGCGTGTCCCAGGTCATACTTCTGGGGAGCGCAGAACGAGCCGCCCTCCCTACGAGCAACAGCTTCAAGGACGGCGACTATCTGGGGCAGGAGCTCATTCTGTCCGGTGCGCTGCAGGTGAGGACCGACTTCGGCAAGCCTGGCTACGGCGGCCCCTGTCCGCCACAGGGTGACCACCCGCATCGCTACCTCTTCACCATCCACGCGGTGTCCCTGGACCAGTTGCCGGTGACGGCCGACACCTCGGCGGCGGTCGTGGGCTTCTATCTTAACTTCAACACGCTGGCGAAAGCCTCCCTCATGGGCCTGTACAAGCGGTGAGGCGCATTCAGGTGCAACTGCCAGGCGCCACCACCCGCAGGCTGGCCATCGTGTAACGGCTCATGGATCGCCCGTCGCGAGCCTTTTGGAGGGTCTGCCCCGCGGAGCCCAGTATCTCCCAAAAGCTACCCACGCAATCGGCTGCGAACTCGACGCGTGCGCCGCATCCACATCGTGGGGGCGGAAGGGCGCGAATTATTCGAGGGATCACAATTTGGCAAGGGCCAGGGCTTTTGTGCTTCCTATGCCCCAGCCGCCCGTCTCTGTCTCCCACGTAGTGAACGAGTGCGCCCCGTTGACACGCCGAGGGCTTCCAGCTAGGCTGAGGCCACAAACTTCTGCTCGGAGGAGGCGACCACTGATGCCAGTTCCCGTCTTGAAAGGCTTCACGAAACTTGACGAGGTTCCCGAGGAGCAGGTCACCCCCTTGTCCCGTCGCAAGATCGTCTCTGGTGAGAAGGAGATGGTCGTGTTCTGGAAGATAAAGGCCGGCGCCCACGTCGCCGCCCAGAAGCATCCGAACGAGCAGATTTTTTACCTGATCTCCGGGGGGGCGGAGTTCCGCGTGGACGGAGAAACGCAGATGTGCGGGCCTGGCGACACGGGTGTCATCCCAGGCGGGGTGGAGCACGAAGTGCGGTTCCGCGAGGACACGGAAATGTTCGAGGTCTTCGCGCCGCCCCGCGAGGACTACTACGCCGGCCAGGACACCTCGCTCTGGACGAGGTAACCGAGCGACCTTTGAACCAACTTCCCAATCTCTACTAATAACTCCACCTCAACTGAGCGAAGCCTGGCAAACACACAAATGCCCTCGCGGGTCTCTCCGACCGACGAGGGCGTCGAAGACTTGTCCGGAGACCCGATCCAGGCGCGTGGCTTCGTCCCGTCAGGTTGCTCAAAGGGGGAAGACATGATGACCGCAAACACGCTGCGCGGGTGCATCGAGCGCCTGAAGGCTGCGGGCCGCTACGCCACCCTCCGCTCGCGAGAGCTGGGGCAAGGGAAATAGGTGATCGCCGTGGCCAACCTGCTGAGCACGGTCCTCACGCTGTATATGTGGATCATCATCATCCGGGTGCTCCTCTCCTGGATAAACCCCCACCCGCATAACCCCATTGTGCAGTTCCTCTATCAGGTGACCGAGCCCGTGCTCCGCCCTATCCGGGCTCTCCTTCCGACCTCGCAGATGGGGCTCGACCTCTCCCCGATGGTCGTCATCCTTATCATTTTTTTGCTTCAGCGGTTTCTCGCGGGGTAGGGAGGTTTACACGATGCGCATCACCCCTACGGATGTCCGTCAACAGCAATTCAACAGCCTGAGGTAAACTGGCAGACATAGCCAAAAGATGGCCACATATAGGCATGGCTAAGAGTCGGGGACGCGCATTCAGAAAGGGCCAGAACAGCCACGATGGGATCGTGCATCGCCGCGGGCCCAACCGCCCGGTCGTCCTTCCAGATGGTACCGTCCTCCCGAAGAGCTCCGCCAAGGCCTTAGCCCGAGCCTTCTTTGAGCACAGTGGCTTCATCCAAAAGCTCTGGGACAAGATCAATGAGGCGGTCGATGACCCAAAGCAAGTGATGGATGTCTTCCGGGGATTGAGCGATAGGGCCGAGGGCAAGCCGGTCCAGGGAGTGGAGCTCAGCGCCCGGCGGCAGACGATTTTCCAACTCACGGGCGACGGCCAAGTGGCCCTGCCGACGCTTCAAGATGGGGGCGGCGATGATGGCGGCGACGGCGGGGTCCCAGCGGAGGACGCCGAGGATCAGATGGTCGAGTTCGTAGATCCCGCGGGGCCGGCGGAGTACCTGCCGCCGGGGTATGGGCGCGGCAACCGAAGAGGGGAATGATAGGCGGCGCGCCCCAACATGTCCGACGAGACTCGCCTTCCTGAAGGGGGCCCGCGGCCGCCGCTGCCCGAGCCGCTCCCTGCCGACCCCCTCCCGGTCCTGACTGACTGGCTGGCGGAGGACAGCGCGGCCATCCCGAACGCGACGGCCATGACGCTGGCGACCGTGGAGCCCGATGGCCGCCCCTCGGCGCGCATGGTGATCTGCCGCGGCTTCGACTCGAGCGCGGGCTGGTTCGTCTTCTACACCGACCGAGAGAGCCCGAAGGGACGGGCGCTGGCGGCTTACCCCTGGGCGGCGCTCGTCGTCCACTGGGATACGTTCGAGCGGCAGATCCGGATCGAAGGGCCGGTTACGCCCGCATCCGACGCCGAGACCGACGCCTACTGGGAGTCCCGGCCGGCCGATGCCCGCATCGCCGCCGTGGCGAGCCGTCAGAGTGAGCCGATCGAGTCGCGGCAGGAGATGCTGGCCAGAGTCGCCGCGGTCGCCGCGCGGTCGGCCACCGGGATCGCGCGCCCCGAGCGCTGGGGTGGCTACCGCGTTTGGGCCGAGCGCGTCGAGCTCTGGGTCGGCCAGCCTGCCCGGGTGCACGACAGGGCGGTGTCGACGCGCGTGCTCGAGCGCACGAGCGAGGGATATCGGGGCGGCCCCTGGCGGGCGACGCGGCTTCAACCTTGACGGCGAAATCGAAAGCTCCCAATTCCGAGAGCCTTGAGCTCGCCAGGGTACGGGCGCGGTAACCTGTGCCTCCCATTTATTCGTCCGATCGGTATTCACGCGGCCATGCGGGCGTATTCGTGATGGAGCCCACCCACGCGTGGCACCTCCACCACCCCGCCCTGGCTCGGCGCCTGCACGCTCCGCGGCTCGGGCGCGTCCTTGCGCAAAGACAGTAGGATCCGGCGTCGGTCATGGCTCAGGACTAACAAGACAAACAGGACCCGAAAGGTCGCCGTGGGCACCGTGAAGCAATCCAAGGCGATCAGATCCTTGGCGTGATTCCTCAAGAACATCCGCCACGTCTGTGAGGGCGGCTTCCGATGCCGAAGCATGTACTTCGAGACCGTCGCCTGCGAGACCCTCAGGCCGAGCTTCAGGAGCTC
>JBHIAB010000144.1:0-9265 GCA_046758385.1 Methylomirabilia bacterium
CTAGCTCTCGCAGCAATGCTGTTCGACCTCGCGCTATATGGAAGTGTTTGGGGACCACCGCTGGGTTTGCTTGTCTTCTTGTTACTCGTATATGTCAGCGGGCACCTCGCACTGTCTTTCATCGCCGCTGGAATCTCGGCCACCCCTGGTTGAGAGATGGGGGCCATACCCCACGTGATGGGGCGAATCCTGGGGCGCGAGGCTCTGGGGCATTACTGACCATACGGCCTAAGCCGCCTGGATCGGTGGGAAGCCAGCCGGAAGAGACAGTAAGGCGCCATCAATCTCAAGACCGCCAAGGAAATGTGAGCAGCCCTTTCCCAAGAGAGAGGAGTCGTTAGCCATGCGAAAGGAAGTCATTCATATCAGTCCGTTGGGGTGCGCGGGAGAGGTTGTCCTCGTCGGGCTGGGATTGACCGGAGTTTGTCGAGTACGCGGCCCTCATGTCCCATCGGACGCACTGGGCTGAACGGTAGCAGTCGGCCAAACCGGCGGGAGCAGGGTTTTGGAAACGTCCGATAATTCGAGGGTTTGCCCGAGGCCGGGGAGGCGGGTCTTAGATATCGACAACAACCCGGATTTCCCACGCGCTGTCCGTTTGCCCGACGGTGAGCCCGTGGTAGGTTGCCGCCTTGACGTTCGTCCTTACTCGGTGGCGGGCGGGGTCTAGGTCTTCCCCCCAAAGCAGCGCGTGGAGCCGGCGCGCCTCGAAAACGGTGAACTCGATCCGCCGCGCGAGGAACCCCTCGATGTCATGGACGTAGAGGCAGTCATTGAGCCAGTTCACCACCAGCGCTTCCGGCGTGTCGCCTTGCGAGCGCACCTCCCGCGCTTCCCGCTCCTCGACCAGGTCAAGCTCTACGATGAGAGCGAAGAGGCCGAGTGCCACCTGGCGGAAGGCCGATTCCGTGGTAGGTCCCCACGCCCGGACTCCGACGTCGGCGGTCACCCCGAAGTACTCGAAGCCCTCAGGGCTCGTCACTCGTGGGCCTCCGCGCCCGACCGAAAGACCAGGCCCAGCATCAGAGGTCGCCAAAGCGCGCCTGGAGGAGCGCCACGCCCACTGCTCCCGCGGTCTCCGTCCTGAGGATCCGAGGGCCGAGCCCGGCCGTCCGGATCCCATGCGCCCGGAGCAAATCCACTTCCGATGAGCTCAGCCCTCCCTCCGGTCCCACGACCAGGAGCGCCGAAGCGGCGGCCCTAGAGGCCGAGTCGAGAATGACTCTCAGGCTCTGGCGCTCCCCCTCCCAAAAGCAGATGGCGAGGTCACACGGAACCGCCTCCGCCACGAACTCTTGGAGGTCACACGGGAACCGCACTTCCGGCACCACCGTTCGCCCGCACTGCTTGGCGGCCTCCTTTGCCACTCGTTGCCAGCGTCGGGTCCGCTCACGCCAGCGAGAGGGGGTGAGTTGTACCACGCAGCGCTCCGTGAGGAGCGGCACCACCCTGGCCGCCCCCAGCTCGGTCACCGTCTTGACGATCCATTCCATCTTTTCCCCCTTGGGGACCCCCTGGGCGAGCGTGATGGCAAAGGACGATTCCGTGAGACGGCTCGAACGGGCGAGGACTCGGCCTTGAGCCAGACGTCCGACGAAGCCCTCCAGTCGGATGGTGAACTCGGTCCCCTTGCCGTCCATGGCCTGGACGACATCGCCGGCGCCAAGCCGCAGGACACGAGTCAGGTGGCGGGTCTCCTGCTCATCGAAGACGATCTGCTCCCCATTCAGCGCGGCGGGACGAATGTGAAACCTAGCCATCGCCGGTCACGCCCAGGGAGACCCACCCTTCTGTCTCCACACGATCCAGCCGTGTGAGTCCATGCGTGACGAGCTCCTGCTCCACGCTGGCCTCCTCGTCCAGGAGGATCCCGCCCAAGATGAGGGAGCCGCCCGCCGTCAGCATGCGGCCGTAGCGGGGGGCAAAGACCATGTGGCTTCCGGCCAAGTCGGAAGCGAGAGCTCCCAGAACCGCTTGGGCACCGCGACCTCAGGAGCTGAAGAGTTTCTTCATCCGCTCGACGAAGGAGTTCAAGAGCGGCCCGGGCTGGCCTTCGGAGGCACGCTCAAACTCTTCCAGCAGCTCGCGCTGCTTGGCGGTCAGGCTCGTGGGAACCTCCTGGACGACCTGATAGCATGCATCACCCCGACCGCGCCCTCTGAGGCTTGGCATTCCCCTGCCTTTGAGTCTCAAGATCCTGCCCGGCTGAGTCCCCGCCGGGACCTTGAGTGCGGCACGGCCATCGAGTACGGGGACTTCCACCTCGGTACCGAGGGCCAGCTGGGGAAAAGTGAGGGGCAGGTCGCAGTAGAGGTCGTCCCCGCGGCGGACGAAGAGCTCGTGGGGACGGACCCGGATCACGACGTAGAGATCGCCAGGTGGGCCACCGTGGGTGCCTCCCCCGCCCTCACCGGCCACGCGAAGCTGAGAGCCGTCCTCCACACCCGACGGGATCTTGATCCCCAGCAACCGCTCCCGGCGCTGGCGCCCCTCGCCACGACACTCCTTGCAGGGATGACGGTTCGCCGCTCCCTCGCCACCACAGTGGGGGCAAGTGCGGGCCACGGTGAGAAAGCCCTGGGAAAAGCGCACCTGCCCCTGGCCCTTGCAGGTGGCGCAGGGTTCCGGCCTGGTCCCAGGCTCGCGGCCCGACCCTCTACACGTCTCGCACACCTCCGACCGAGGGATCTGGATTTTCGTGTCGACCCCGCTGGCAGCCTCCACCAGGGTGATCTCGAGGTCGTACTGGAGGTCCTCGCCTCGGCGGGCGCGCGTCCGCCGGCCGCGAGAGGGGCCGCCGAAGAACCCCTCGAAGAGATCGTCGAAGAGAGTACCGAAGCCGATGTCCGAGAAATCAACCCCGCCCTCCACCCCCACCGTGCCAAAGCGATCGTAGTGGGTGCGCTTCTCGGGGTCGGAGAGCACACTGTACGCCTCGTTGATCTCCTTGAAGCGCTCCTCGGCCCTCTTGTCTCCTGGGTTGCGATCCGGGTGGTATTGAAGGGCGAGCTGACGGTAGGCCCTCTTGAGTTCGCCGTCGGCGGCGCCCCTCGGCACCCCGAGGATCTCGTAGTAGTCCCGCTTAGCCATCGGACCCGGACGCCTCCTCGGGTGGGACTGCCACGGTCACCATGGCAGGGCGCAGCACCCGGCCGTTGAGCAAGTAGCCCCGGCGGGTCTCCTCGACCACGGTCATCTCGCTGTGGTCGGAGGTACCCACCCGCGCCACCGCCTCGTGGCGCTCGGGATCGAAGGGGTGGCCCACGGCGCTGTAAGCCGTCAAGCCGAATTTCTCGAGCACTCTCAGGAGCTCTCGCCGGACAAGCTCCACGCCCGTCAACAGGCCCGGGGCCTCACCCGTCGAGTGGGCGGCCTCGATGGCCCGATCAAAATTGTCGAGGACGGGGAGCAGGTCCCGGACGAGCGATTCGTTGGCGAAGCGGATGTAATCTTCCCGATCCCGCTGGGCCCGCTTCCGCACATTGTCGAGCTCAGCCAAGGCCCTCAGGCAGCGGTCCTGACCGGCCTCGGCCTCCCGCGTTTTCTCCTCGAGGGCCTGACGGAGACGCGTCAGCTCCTCTTCGATGATCTGCGCCGGGAGCTCGACACCTCCCGGCTCTTGGTCGCCCGGCACGCCGTGACCTTCTGGTGTCTCGTCACGCGGAGTGGACTCGTCGCTCATAGCGCCTTCATCATTATAGCAATCCGATGGCATAGCTCTGCCCCCCACTCGTGGCGGCCCGATCCTGGCCGACCGGAAGAGGGAAGCACAGGAGCTGAACCCCCATGCCGCTGGTACGAGCGCGGTCCGAGGACGCTAGTGCCGTTGCAACTTGTTGCGCCGGCTGTTACCTGCTTGCGTGTACGACAACCATCGCGACTGCACGCAGTGCGAAAGTCGTCACACACAGTTGGAACGGCACTAGGACGGAATGTAGAGAAGCTGCCGGTAGCGCGTGAGCGACTGGCTCACGTAGTTGGCGGTCTCCGCGACCAGAGGGATGAGCCGGCCATACTGCATCCGCTTGGGTCCCACCACGCCCAAGATCCCCATCACCTGGTCGTCATAGGTGTACGTCGAGGTCACCAGGCTGCACTCCTGCATCTCTTCGAAAGGGTTCTCCCGGCCGATCATCACTTGAATCCCGGTCTCGTTCGCCAATTCAGACAGCAGGTCGACGAGCCGACCCTTCTCCTCGAAGGTCCGAAAGATCACCCGCATCGTGGACAGGGGCCAGAACTCGGGGTGCTCCAGGATGTTGATGGCGCCCCCGATGTAGAGCGTCCTGTCGCGCAGGAGCGAGAAGACCTGCTGGACCAGCGACCCCGTCCGCGCGTGAAGCGGATCGAGCGGATCCGGTGGGGCGGCCACCTCGTCCACGATCTCCTGAAAGGTCTTGCCCTGGAATCGGCGGGTGAGCTGACGGCCGACCTCCCGAAGCTCCTCCGGGGTGACCCGCTGATCCAGCGTCAGCGTGCGAGTGGTGACCCACCCCTGCTCGGTGACGACGACGGCCAGGGCGTGGTCTCGTGGGAGTGCGGTCAACTCAAGGCGGCCGAGCCGCGCCTGTTTGAGCGGAGGAGCCAGCAGCAGGGCGGTCATGCGCGAAGAGCTAGAGAGGTCGAGGGAGGCTTGTTCCATCATCTGCTCGACCACGGTCTGCGAGCGCGTGGAGTGCGTCAGCGGGCGAGTGGGCAGGGGCTCCGAGTAGCCGCGCTGCTCGCTGAAGGTGTCCACGTAAAAGCGATAGGCCTTGTCCGTGGGCACGCGCCCGGCGGAGGTGTGGGGCTGGGTCAGGTAGCCCATCTCCTCCAGGTCAGCCATCGTGTTGCGGATCGTGGCGGGCGAGAGTCCAAGGTCAGAGTGCTTGGCCACCGACCGGGAGCCCACAGGCTCCGCCGTGTCGATGTGCTCCCGGACCACGGCAACGAGGACCTGTCGGCGTCGCTCATCGGGTGCGGGTTCAGCCATGGCTCTCCCCTCGGCAAGATACTTAGCAACAGGTAGCGATCTCTGTCAAGGCAATGGGTCTCAGCTCTCCCATCACCCCCGGTAGGTGGGTGCCCCAAATTTTTCCACTTCCGCCAGGACAGCTCCTTTGGTGGGAAATCACTGCTCAAAAAGGGTGACGTTTTTTGGTAACATGAGCGAAGGAGGCACCGGAGCTAGAAGGGCTGCCACGCAAACTCGGTCCGCGAACCGACATCCTTGTAGGCTAGAACTGATTGATGTATAAGATCTTTTCCTAGCGTCCGGACAGGTGGGACCTATGTTGGCGCGATTCTTGCTGAATCTCCTGCTTGTACGGGTTTCTTCCTCGGAGAGAGACATACCCAAAATGAGGTTTCGATGCCTTCGGCCCGTGGGGACTCACGCCGGCTTCACTCTGCTCGAGCTAATGGCGGCCGTCGCCGTCATCGGGGTGATCACGGTGCTCGCGACTCCCGTGTTCTTGAGCTTTCTACGAGCGCAGGAGCTCCGAGGGGCCGCGGGGCAGGTCGCCGCCCTCTTGCAACAGGCTCGTCAGCTCGCCATTGCCAGCAGCACCAGTTACCGCGTCGAGGTGGACGTGACCGCGAACCGGTTGCGCTTCGTCCGCACCTCAGATGACACCCCCTGGACCGGACCAGGCGCCGGGAGTCAAGGCTACTGGCAACTTGAAAACCAGAGTCAAATTACCGCCGTGACCGCCAACCCGACCTTCAACCCCCTCGGGACCGCCGGAGGAGGCACCATCACCGTAGCGGCCGCTCAGGGCAGTCAGACCCTTAACGTGGTCGTCAGCTCCTCGGGCCGCGTTCGGATCCAATGAGGCGACCGTCATGGGAGGAGATCGCGGGTTCACCGCCATCGAGGTTCTGATCGCCATCGGGGTCCTCACCATCGCCCTCGTCGGGGTGGCGGGGACTGCGGCGATTCAAAGCGGCGGGATCGGGGGCACCTTCCCGTTTGGCCAGGCCGCTGTCACGCGAGGCCACTACGTGTCGACGGCGACCTTTCTTGCCCAGGAGCGGCTGGAGCAGCTGAAGCGGCTCCAGTACACGCTGACCAATGATGAGTACGGCGCCGATCCCATCCCGACAGGGTTTGCGGATGAAAGCCCCGTGTCAGGCTACCCGAACTTCAGCCGGCAAGTACGAGTTCAAACCTCTGGGAACACGAAAACGATAACGGTCACTGTGACATACAGCCTCCCTACGGCGACGGGGATAAATCAGGAGGGCATCGTGGTCAGCACTCTGGTCGCCGCTCGGCCATAGGACGGGGGGAAAACGTGGTGCGACACACTGGAGAGGACGGCTTTAGCCTGGCCGAGCTACTGATGGTGACCGCCATCCTGGGCATGGTAGCCGCCGCCGTCGTCGGAGTGTACAGGTTCTCTCTGGAGACCTACACCCGCGCCGCCTCGCTCGAGGACGCCCAGGTCGGAGCCCGCGCTGGCCTCGACCGGATGGCCACCGAGCTACGTTTGATCGGGGCCTACTGGAGCGGGGCCGGCGGCGCCGGAGCCGCCATCACCGCCGCTAGCGCCACCACCATCACCTTCATGTCCGATGTCAATGGGGATACGGTAAGCAGCGGCGCGGAGACCACCGTCGCCGCTGGAACAACGGCTACGGGTACCACGGTCCAAGTCAGCGGAAGCGCCTCCGCCGCCGCCGATGCCTTCGACGTGTATTCCAGTTCGGCGTTGAACGACTATGTCTACGTCGCCGATGGCGCCATTCGGGAGGTCAAGCAGATCAGCGGGATCAGCGGGACCACCCTCACCCTGGCCTCGGCGCTCGCGACCTACTACCCCGCGGGAAGCATCGTTCGATCGGTGGAGACGGTAACCTACAACTACGATGGCAGCGCGCAAACTCTCACCCGGAGCGTGGGAGGAAGCGGGGCCCAAACGATCATCGATAACGTGACCGGACTGACGCTGACGTACTTCCAGGCAGATGGAGTAACAACCGCCACGGGCACTGCGGACATTCGAGAAATCCAGATCAGCCTCACGACCGAGGGGAGCGACGGGAGCAGCCGCATCATGACCTCGCGGGTGAGGCCCAGAAATCTGTTGTAGGAGGAACCTGGCCGTGAAGCGAGTCCGACGGGTGCTGATCGCGCTCCGACGGGACGAACGGGGAGTGGTCCTTATCCTGGTCCTCATGGCCCTCGTGGTCCTGGGTGCCCTGTCAGCCACCTTGCTCACGATAGGAAGGACAGAAGTTCAAATCGCGGCCAACCACCTCCGGAGCACCCGGGCCCACTTCCTGGCCGAAGCCGGGGTCGAGGACGCCTTCAACGCGTTCAGAACCACCTCCAGCCTCGTCTCTTCCGCCCCCGGGACGCTGACTGCCGTTCCGGGCCTCGCCGGCCCAGGTCCGACGCTCGCTGCCGTCGGCAGCTACACCGTCCAGTACCAGAGCGCCGGGCCGGACACTGTCCTCGTGGTCTCCACCGGAACAAGCGGGACCGGGGGAGCTCAGAAGCTCATCCGGGCAACCATGACCACAGCCTGGGTCATCAACTACGCCATCGTGACCAACGGCGACCTTACCGTCTCCGGAAACGTGACCGTCGATGGAGACTGCGGGGGGAGCCATTCCAACGGCAACCTCACGGTTTCGGGGAGCGTAGACTTAAGCGCAGATGCGACGGCCAGCGGGACCTTCTCGACCTCCGGCAGCCCGAGTATCGGGGGAATCTCGGGCGGAGGCTTTCCCGACGAACCGATCCCCAACATTGACCCCGCAGACTTCCTGGCCGCCGCCAAGTCCACGCTGCCTGCCGATCAGGTCTTCCAGATGAAGTCAGATGGGCAGATCCTCGACGGCAACGACAACGTGATCGCCACGCTGAGCAGCGGAGACACATTCCAGGGTTGGACCTATCAATCGGCACCCTCTGTGAACTGGTCCCTGAGCGGCAACACGGGGTATGACGGGACGTACTACTTCGAGGGGAACATCGACGTCTCGGGAAGCCCCGGAAGCTCCACCACACCGTGGCAGACGACCCTCATCGCCACCGGCGATATCGTCCTCTCCGGAGGTCCTGATATCAGCGCCCACCTTACGAATACGCTCTTCGTGGCGGGGCTGGACATGAAGATCACCGGCAACCCTGGGGCCTCCACCGGGCTCGTCGCCGCCCATGAGCAGGTCCAGATCGCGGGGAATCCCACCATCACCGGTTCCGTGGTGGCGCAGAATGCCGCTTCCACGAGCAACACGGTGAACCAACCCGAACTGAGCCTGAGCGGCAACCCTACGATCACCTACGTGTGCGGCATGGTCCCGCCCATCAGGGGTCCGCTCCAGATCCTCGCCTGGGGGCTGTGAAGTTGAGGGACGTACCACTGTGATCGCCTCACCGGGACGCCGATAACAACCCTATCGGTTCGCGAATCTCTGCTGTCCAGTTTTTCAATGTTTGGGGGTACTTGCGGGGCGTGTACTCCTCGGAAAAAATCATGGAACGAATGCCGCGAGTCTCGATGGCGCCCTGGCGGGACGAACGAGGGATAGCTCTCGTCCTCGCCCTGATGGCCCTTGTCATCATGGCGGCCCTGTCAGCCGCCCTTCTGACCGTCGGCCGCTCCGAGGTTCAGATCACTTCCAACCTCCTCAGCGGAACCCAGGCGCTCTTCGCTGCCGAGGCAGGCGCCGAGCGGGGCATCGTGCAGTTCGTGGCCACGCCATCGCTGGTGAACCTTGCTCCCACCACGTGCCCCACACCTGATTTTTCGCCCCTGACCGTCGGGGGCGGCAGCGCGGCCGTGACCTATGCATGTGATGGAGGGTTCGCCACCGTCCGGATCGACTCGACGGGCAGCACCAGCGTCGGCAATGCCCAACGGTCAGCCCGGGTCGTCGTCACGACTGCCTTCGTCTCGAACTTCGCGCTCCTTGGAAACTCGATCGAGGTAGACGGCAACGGTAGCGTCCAGGGAACTACAGGAGCAGTCCACGGCAACGCGGAAACCGATCTGTCGGGGTCGGCGTCCGTCGCGCAGACCGCGACCTCCTCAAGCTCAGATTGCGACGGGTGTACCGATTCCAGGTACGTCGGAGTGCCTGCGGCCAGCGGAGGAAACCAGCCGGCCGAGTCTATCCCCAGCGTCAGTCCGCTGGACTTCCTGTCCAGGGCCGACTATGTCTTCGGAGACGGTTCCACTGTCGTAAACGGCATCACGGTTCCGGAGGCACAGATCCTTATCGTGGCCACCGGAACCCTCGTGAACGAAAACTCCGGAATTTTCCAGGGGTGGAG
>JBHIAB010000145.1:0-9233 GCA_046758385.1 Methylomirabilia bacterium
TTGCCGTCGCCTCCGCTTCTTCCCCTGTGTTCTTCCCCCTTGCCGGAGGCAGGCGACGTGGAACGCAACTGGAGTGTTCGGTAGGCCGGGGGCGTTCCATGAGGGAGCAACCGAGAATCATTTTCGGGATTTGCGGAAAAGGGGGGAATCTATTGCTCTGTCACGAAGTAGGCTTGAGCGGGCCCAAGGCGGTGGAATCGCCTCAAAGCGAGTAATCCTGAGTCCTCTCGGCGAGGCTGCGCAGCGCGCGAGTCGCAGGCGAGTGTAGGGGGGCGGAGCCCCTCTCCGAGGGCTTTCAGGCGCTGAGGGACTGGCGGACGAGGTTTGGGAGGCGTGAGAGGTCGCCAACCACTTCGGGCTTGGTCACGATCTGAACGGCGCGGGGTGCTGCCCCGCCGCAGGCGAGCGCGGCCACGGTCTCCGCACGAGCATCGCCGGTGACGACCAGAACGGGAAGGTGGCGAAGCAACGGGTCGCGGCTCAAGGCCCGGACGAGATCGGCTCCAGAGTTCAGCTTAGCACCCTGACGGATGCGGAGCCAAAGGTCGACGATGACGAGGGCGGGACGGAGCACTCGGATCCCTTCGAGCGCGTCGTCGGCGGTCTCGGTCGAGACGCTGCGGAACCCTCCCCGCTGAAGGAGGAGCCCGAAGCACCGCGCCAGCTCCGGGTTGTCCTCGACCACGAAGACCAGGGGAGCCCCCGTCGGACCCTGGGGGACCCAGCTCGGCGCATCTATGGCGCTCGACTGCGGCACGGGGGCTCAGTCGGACAGCGCGGGGTCGGAGGGAGCGCCGGGAGCGCCCGGGGGAGCGGTCACCTGGCCATCCCGCGCCTTCTTGAGCTGTTCGATCACTTCCAACGAGGCTGACACCAACTCGCCGTGGTGGACGCGGACGAGCCACCGGGATTTGCAGGCCGCGCAGTCCATGACCAGGCTTCCCTGAAGCCCCATCTGGCGGTTCAGGTTCAGGAGGTAGATACGGGAGAGGCGCAGGCCATGTTCCTGGGCGCAGCTCTTGAAGCGGTCGAACCGGTCGGCCGCGTTCTCCTCGGTGGCCTCGCCCAGCGAAACGCCCTTGACGAAAGGCTGTGCGGGCATCGTTCTCATCCTCTCTGCCCGTGAGGGCTTTGCATCGGTACTGCCGGGAGCAGTTTCAGTCTAGCGGCTGTCGCCGCCCCGGGCCCCCCCCAATGCGGTCCCCATACGCGGACCGATGCCCTCCCGACCGGGCGCGATCAGGACCGCTCCGTGGTTCGGTCGGCCGCTTTGTTGAGCTTCTGCGCCACCTGCCGGCCGAGTCCCACGGGATCGAACGGCTTGGTGATGTAGTCATCGGCCCCGAGCAGGAAGGCCTGTTCCAGGTCACCCATCCGCTGTCTCGCCGTCAGCATGAACACGGGGATGTGCGAGGTCGCGGGGTGGCGCTTGAGGATGGACAGCGCCTGGAGACCATCCAGTTCCGGCATCATCATGTCCATCAAGATCAGGTCAGGAGCTTGCTCCTGGGCCATGGAGATGCCGTCGGAGCCTGATGGGGCCAGGAGGACGTCGTAGCCCTCCAGACGCAGGTTGTAATCGACCAGCTCTCGCATGTACGGATCGTCATCCACGACCAAGATCTTCATGGGTGCTCCTCCTTCTTTGAGTGTTGGATGGGAAACGTGACTCGGAACCGGCTCCCGCGCCCCGGCTCGCTCTCGACATCAATCCCGCCGCCGTGCCGCTCGATCAGGTCCTTGACGATGGTGAGCCCGAGCCCGGTGCCCCCGCTCTCGTTTCCGGGCACTCGATAGAAGCGCTCGAAGATGTGTGGGAGGTGTTCCGGGGCAATACCGACCCCGGTGTCCTCCACCTCGAGCGCCACCGTCTCACCGTTCCGGCGGAGCCCAACCTCGACCAGACCTCCCGTCGGGGTGTACTTCAGAGCGTTGCCCAGCAGGTTCTGGACGACCTGGCACACGCGGTCAGGATCGCCCATGATCTCGCACTCGTCCCCATCCAGGGCGGTGACGAGCGTGACGCCCTTGTCTTCGAACAGGGGGGTCAACACGGCGATGGACCGTTCGACCTCCTCGGACAGGGAGATCCGTAGCGGCTTCAAGTGGACCCGACCAGATTCCATGCGAGAGATGTCCAAGAGGTCCTCGATGAGCTTCATCAGCCGCTCGCTCTCCTTGAAGATGATCCCCAGGAAACGCTCCCTGGTTTCCGGAGCCATTTTTTTGTCGCGGAAAATGGTGAAGCTGAAGCCCCGGATGGAGGCCATCGGAGTGCGCAGCTCGTGGGAGACATTTGAGATGAACTCGCTCTTCAGCCGGTCCAGCTCCCGTTCCCGGGTGGTATCCCTGAGCACGGTGACCTGCCCCTGCACCTCTCCGGTCTCGTTCCTGAACTGGGAACGGGTCGCCGACAACACCCGAATGGCCGGAGAGGCGATGTGAAACTCACGCTTGGAGAAATCCCGGTCCTCGTCGAACCAGCGACTCCATTCGGCGGCGAACTCAAGATCCGCCAGGGAGAACAGCAATGGCTGCCCGCCGACATCATCTTCCCGGACGCCGAGCCACTCCTGGGCCACGGCGTTGAGCAGGATCACGCGGTCCTTGGTGTCGGTGACAATGACCGCCTCTCCCATTCCGCGCAAGATCGCCTCGAGCCGGTCGCGCTCCCAAGCCAGATCCCGACCGAGCGTGCGGGCCGTCTCGAAGAGGCGAGCGTTGTCGAGGGCCAGCTCGTGCTGCTTGAGCGCCTTGTGGATCGCCGTGGGAAGGGTGGTCAGGTAGCCCCGGGTCTTAACGATGTAGTCCACGGCACCCGCCTTCATCGCCTCCACCGCGACCCGTTCGTCCCCCTGCCCGGTTACCATCACGACGGGGATCGAGATCCCGCGGCGCCGGAGTTGCTCCAGTACCTCCAGACCGCTCATGCGGGGCAGGTTGTAGTCCAGCAGGACAACGGCGTAGGGCTCACGGGCCACGGCCTCCAGGCAGGCCACCCCGTCACCCACCACCGTGACCTGGAAGGGTGGCTCCTGCCGCTGGAGGGTCCGGCAGACCAGCTCCGCGTGGTCGGCGTCGTCATCAACCAGGAGGGCGCGGAGCGTCTGGTCGTTCATGCCCGGGCCTCCTCCGGCTGGGTGGACCAGACCTTCGCGACAGCCACGGAGACAATCAGGCCGCAAGCCCTCACGCTTGCTCCGCTTCGGGAAGTTGACTGGTCAGCATCCAGTAGAGCTTCACCGCCCTTATCCTCTCCACGAACTCGGCGAACCTGAGTGGCTTGGTGACGAAGCTGTTGGCGCCCGCCGCGTAGCACTCTTTCACCTCATCGCCCCGGTCCGAGGTCGTGAGCATGACGACGGGAATCGACCGTAACCGCTCATCGCCCTTGATCTGCCTCAGCACCTCGTGGCCGTCCAGCTTCGGAAGCTTGATGTCGAGCAGGATCAGGGCGGGTCGGGGGGCCTGGGCCCCGTTGGCATACCGTCCGCGGTGGCAGAGAAAGTCCAGGGCCTCCTCTCCATCCTTCACCCAGAAGACCCTGTTAATCAGGCTGCCCGTGTCTAAGGCCCTGAGCGTCAGTTCCGCATGGTCGGGGTTGTCCTCAACCAGAAGAATGCTCAGCGCATCATTGCGATCCATGGCTGTCCTTTCCAGATGGCTTCGGCCAGGTGAAGCGGAAGGTGGCTCCCTGTCCCTTCGTCGACTCCACCCAGATGCGTCCGCCGGCAGACTCGACGATCTTCTTCGCGATAGCCAGCCCGACTCCCGTTCCCTCGGCTCCGACCTCCTTGAGGCGCTGAAAGATCTCGAAGATCCGCTGGTGGTAGGCTGGATCGATCCCGATACCGTTGTCCTTGACGTAGCACTCGACGAACTCCCCGCGGCCCACCGTCCCGATCTCCACCATGGGGGACGAGACGTCCCCGATGTACTTGACCGCGTTGCTGAGCAAGTTTCCGATGACCTGTTCCATCTGGGTCCGGATCGCCCAGATGGTCCCGAGGTTCTTGCCGACCATCTTGATCCCGCGAACTCGGATCGGCTCAGCGAGCCCCAGGAGGAAATCGTCCACCAGTTCGGCCAGGTGCACGGGCTCCCGGGCCTGTCCTTCCCGGCCCACCCGTGACAGGAGCAAGAGATCCGTGATGAACTGCTCCATCTGCTCGATGTTGGCCTGAATCCGCTGCAGGTAGTGACGGGCCTCGGGATCCAGTTGCTCGCTATAGTCATCCAGGAGGATGCTCGACATCCCCTGGATGGTCACCAAGGGCGCCTTCAGGTCGTGGGAAACGCAGTAGACAAAGTTATCAAGCTCGGCGTTCTTCTCTTGGAGGGCACCCAGCGCTTGCCGCAGACTCTTGACCAGGCGAGCATTCTCCAGCGTAAGGGCCACGTGCCCGGCCAGCGTCACCGCCAGCCGAACCTGCTCAGGCGTGAAGGGTCGAGGCTCTACCATGTAGTCCAACACCAGGACCCCGATGACCCCGTTCGGGTGGATCAGCGGGACAGCGAGGACCGACTTGAGGCGGAATCGCGCGACCCATTCTGGAGGAACGAGCGGATCCATGACCGCATTGGCGACCGGAACCGGCTCTTTCCGCCGGACCGCCTCCTCGAAGAACGGAATGGCCTCCATCCTGAGCTGTCCTAGCGACCGGAACGTTTCCCACGTCCCCCGATCAGCAGAGCCCTCGGCAAACTGGGACATGACGGGGACTACCTTCTCTCCCGACTCGTCCCGGAGAAAGATGGAACAGCGGTCGACCCGACAGGCCCTGGCCGCCTCCCGAGCGATGAGCGTGACCAGCTCGCCCTGCTCCAGAGTCGAGCCCGTCGCCCGTGCGATCTCCAGAAGCGTGTGCGCCTCTCGCCGCCGGAGCTGCTCCTCGGCCAGGAGCCGGGCATTGGCGACGGCCACCGCGGCGTCCCCGCACAGGGTTGTCAGAAGCTTCTCGTCGTCGGCTGTGAACCCGCCCGGCTTCTCAAAGAGGTAGAGCGCACCCAGGGTCTCCCCCCGGAACCGGATCGGGACTGCCAGGAGGCTTCCCACCGGTGGGCGCCCTGAGGCGAACTCACCGGCCGCCGGGTGCGTCGTGAGATCCGCGAGCCGCAGAGACTTCCCCTGCTGGATCACCTGACCCGGTCCCCGCCCTTCGAGCAGCGGTCCCATCCACTCCCGCGCCCGCGACGTCCACCCCGCGGTGAAGAACCGGCGGACCCGCCCCTCCTCGACGGATAACGCGAGGGCTCCCAGGCGCGCTGCGAGCAGCTCCCGAGCTGTGTCCAGGAGACGCTGGAGCAGCCGATCGAGCTCAGGCTCCGCCGTAATGGCTCTGGCCACCCCATGAAGGAGCTGAAGCTGGCGGTTCCGCTCCTCCAGCTGCCGTGCCCGGGCCCGCGCCTCCTCATGGAAGCGAGCATTGCAGATGGCAATCGCACCCTGGCTCGCCAAGGTCTCGGCCAGGGCGATCTCTTCCACGCCAAACTCTCTGGGAATCCGCGTCATACAAACGAGGACGCCCAGAGGCTTGGTCTCCATCGTCAGCAGGACCCCCAGATAGCCGATGAGGCCTTCGGCCTCCGCCCAGGCAGGATTCCCGAGTCGTGGGTCCTGGCGCATGTCTGAGAGCGTCACCGGCTGCTGGTGGCTGAGGATCCACTCCGGGAGACCTCCCGTCACACTCCGGCGACGGTGATCCCCATCCGCCTCCTGGTTCATAGCGCCAAGGTGTGCTTCGAGGGAAGGCTCCCGACCGGCCCCGTCAAGGAGCCAGATCTCGACCACATCGGCGCCGAGCAGCGACCGGGCTGTCTCTGCGAGACGCTCGAGGACCTCCTGGAGGCTGAGGGTCGAGGTGAGCAGGCGTGCCGACTCGAGGAGGGCCTCGAGGTCCGGAAGCTTGGGGGCCCGAAGGGGAGCGACTGCCGCCGGAGGCTGGGCCATCTGATTGGAGGCGCCGGCCATCGGCGCAGACGGGGAGGTCAACGAGCACGCGGACTGGTCGGGCACCGGGAGCTCTCCCATCAAGAAGGTGATCGGCAAGGCCTCGGAGATTCAGGAGAGGCGGGGTCCGGCTAAATCTTTTCGCCGACTTTGGCCCAGTCGTCCAGAAACTTCTTGAGGCCGATATCGGTCAGCGGATGCTTGATCATCTGCTCGAGAACTGCGAAGGGCATGGTGGCCACATGAGCACCCGCTAGAGCGGCATCCACGACGTGAAGGGGGCTGCGGATCGAGGCGGCCAGCACCTGGGTTGGAAATCCCTGCCTGCGGTAGATCTCCGCGATCTGGCGCACCAGGTCCATCCCGACGTGGCCGATGTCGTCCAGCCGGCCCAGAAAGGGACTAATGTAGCTCGCCCCCGCCTTGGCCGAAAGGAGAGCCTGGGCCGAGGAGAAGCAGAGGGTCTGGTTGACCTTGATCCCCTGCTGGGTGAGTCGGCGGACAGCCTTGAGCCCGTCCCTCGTAAGCGGGCACTTGACCACCACGTTGGAAGCAATGCGGGCCAGTTCTTGCCCTTCTTTGACCATCCCCTCGTCGTCCGTGGCCACCACCTCCAGGCTGACCGGGCCCGGCACAATGGCGCAGATCTCTTCCACCAAAGGACGGAATGGCCGCTTCTCCTTCGCGATCAGCGAGGGGTTCGTGGTGCAGCCATCCACCACCCCCATCGCAACCCCGTCCTTCAGCTCACGGACACTGGCCGTGTCGAGGAAGATCTTCATATCGAGAAGTAGATCTCGTCGCCCCAGGTTTCAGCCTGTGCGGAGAGCGGCAGGGCTTCCCAGATCACCTTGGCGGTCTTCCCCTCGCCGAGGAGTGCCCCGGCTTGCACTGCCCCTCCCGTGATCTTGATCCGCTCATCTGCCATCGCGAACTCCAGCCTAGCCCGGAGCCCAAATGCCTGTCAAGGAATCGGCGGCGCACGGCTCCACTCGCAGTGGTCGCCCACGAGTTCGGCCATGCGTGTACGGCGAAGCAGACTTCGGCTGCTGCAGTTGCACGACTGAAGCTACCCGTAGCGCTCCCGAAGAAGGGTGGCTCCCTGGGCCAGGGCCGCCAGCTTCTGGTAGGCCTCATCGAGGTCCATAGGGTTAACACTAGAGGGGGCGAAACCACAGTCGGGGTTGAGGGTCAGGCGCTCCTTGGGCACATGCGCCAGGGCTCGCTCCACCCGCTCTACCACCTGCTCGGGTGTCTCCACCTGCCTGTCGCAGTGGTCAATGACCCCCAGACCCAGCATTTTGTCCGAGGGGAAGCGCTTGAGGATCCCCACCCCGCCGGCTACGGGTGTGGCGAACTCCATGGCGAAGCGATGCACGCGCATGCGCCCCAGGGCGTCCATGATGAGATCGTAGGGTCCCCGGGTCAGACGCTGGCGGTTGAAGTGGGCGTGGCACAGGTGGATGCTGAGGAAGACCCCCGAGATGCCCTCCACGGCTTCGTTGACGGCCTGGACACACTGCTCCGTTTCAGCCTCCACGTCGGTGATGCCCGCCTGCTGGCGGTAGTCGGAGTCCACCAGCAGCGCCAGCCAAGGGTCGTCCAGTTGGACCGCGTCCACCCCCAACCGGGCCAGGGCCTCAAGCTCCTGCCGGATGATGGGAGCGCAGGCCTGGATGAATTCCTCTCGAGTGGGATAGGCCTGCCGTGAAAACCGGGGGTGCCACATGCGGCACCCGACGGTGTAGGGGGAAGGGATGGCCACGATGGTCTTGCGCGTGGTGTGGGCTCGCAGGAAGCGCACCTCATCCCAGGCGATGGGATGCCAGCCGGGGAGCGGGGAGACCACCGCCGGGTATTTCAAGGGCGAGCCACCCACGTGGATGAGGTCTGGCTGGAACCCGCCGATGCGCTCGGCGAAGACTTTGACGTAACTCTCCCGCCGCCACTCGCCGTCGGAGACATAGTCCACCCCCGCCCGCTCCTGGAGGCGGATGGCGAAGGGTATGGCACTGTCCAGCAGGTGGTCCGCCTCGACGGGGTGGAGGCGTCCCGCCTTGCGTTCTTCGATGACCTCTCGCACCCATCGGGGTCGCGGCAGGCTGCCCACCACCAAGGTGGGAAAGAGCTGGTGTCGCATCACTGATTGCGGACGGTGCCCGCCCTCCAGAGCCAGTACTCGGCCTGTGTCAACAAATCACTCCCCGAAGCGGCTCCGATAGCGTGAGAGACGAGCCTCGATCGTTGGCCGATCCGGGATTCCCGCAATCCCCTCCACCTCTACCGAGCTGGCGGCGGCACAGGTGGCGAAGGCGGCGGCCTCCCAAGGGTCTCCCTCTCGATCGTAGTGGAGCAGAAAGGCGGCGGCGAAGACATCCCCGGCCCCCGTCGAGTCAGTCTCTTCGGCGGAGTCGGCCTGGATCGCGTGGCGCTCGCCGTTGACGAACAGCAACGCGCCGTCCTCACCCAGCGTCACGACCCCGATCGGGACCTCCTGAAACCACTCGAGCGCGTCTTTCTCAAACTCTCCCATGTCCTCCCTGCTCAGAAAGATGGCCTGCAGGTGCCGGACGACGAGAGAGGCATCCTCCCACCGCGCCGGGGTAATGACGCCGCCCGCTCCCCGCTCCCGCATCCACCCCTGGACGGTGGCGGCAACCGCCCCGCCCGTGAACTGGGCTACCAGATATGGGTCCACCTCGTTGGCGACGGGGCAGAGCAAGGCCAGACCAGCATCCCCCCACGAGGCAGGGAGATCATCTACATTCAGGTCGCTCGCCCGGCCCAACAAGGTGAGGTGGCGACGCCGGGAGCGACTGTCATGGCGGAACATCGTCGTCCGCCGGGCCGGGACGCGGACCACCTCAAGATCGGGAGGGAGCACCTCGCGGGGGAAATCGGGACCGAAGCTGGTGAGCAGGCCGGTCGAGCAGCCGAGGCGCTGAGCCGTGAGCGCTGCGTAGAGGGCAGCGCCTCCAGGCCGGACCCCGGCCGGCGTCTCATCCAAGGTCACATGCCCGACAACCACGAAGTCCGGCGCCGGCATCGCTTCACTCGGAGGGGGGCTCCGCCCCCCTTCCGAACCTCCCCCCGGAGGGTTGCGCGGGCCGGGTACCTGCGCCGGAGGCGTGAGTGCGCGCTCGAACGCGGCGAAACAAGGGCGTCCGCTGGACTAGCAGCATGGTGAAAAACCCGCGCTTGACGTGTCCCTTAGCTCCACCTTGTGCCTGGTCCGCTCCGAGCGGCGGCTTTGCCGCCGCAACCCTCTGGGGGAGGCTTCGGA
>JBHIAB010000146.1:0-9165 GCA_046758385.1 Methylomirabilia bacterium
CAGCGCCGTGCTCACGGCTGATGATCTCCCCGAGCTTGCCGGATCGATTCCTCCGCTGTTCGCGGCCCCTTCGCTCCGCTCGTATGCCCACCGGATCCTCTCGCGGGAGAAGGTGCGCCACGTAGGGGAAGCCATTGCCATCGTGGTCGCCGACAGCTCGTACGGTCTGGCGGACGCCGTCGAGGCCGTGGCCATCCGGTACGAGCCGCTCCCTGCGGTCACGACCGTGGAGGCCGCCCTCGCCCCCGGCGCGGCACGGGTGCACGAGGAGTGGCCCGACAACATGGCCGGGCTCTCGGTGGGCCGGGTGGGCGATGTGGACACTGGCTTCCGCCAGGCAGAGGTCATAGTCGAGGCGCGGCTCCACTACCCGCGGGTGAGCGGCTTCCCGATCGAGCCGCGGGGAATCGTCGCGGCCCGGGACCCGGGCACCGGGATCTTGACCGTGTGGGCCTCGACCCAGGTGCCGTTTGCCGTCAGGAGCGCCATCGCCAGGGTGCTCGGGCTCACGGAAGAGCAGGTCCGCGTGCTCGTCCCCGACGTCGGTGGGGGATTCGGCGCGAAAGGGCACGTGTACCCTGAGGATGTCCTCGTGCCGGCAGTCGCCGAGCGCCTCGGTCTGCCGGTGAAGTGGGTGGAGACTCGGCGCGAGCATTTTCTCACCGCCTCCCCCGATCGGGACCAGACGCACAGGGCGCGCATCGGCGCCAGGCGCGACGGGACCCTCGTGGCGCTCGAGACCAGCTTCACCAGGGACCACGGCAGTTACCCGACGCTTGGCGATGCGATCACGCTCAACACCATCAACCATCTGCCGGGGCCGTACCGCGTCCCCCACTATAGGGGCAGCGGGGAGAACGTCGTCACCCACAAAGGCTTTGCCGCGGCGTACCGGGGGGCGGGGCGCCCTGAGGCCGCGCTCGTCTTGGACCGGCTCCTGGATCGGCTGGCGCGGCGCCTCGCGATCGACCCGGCCGAGCTGCGCCTGAGGAACATGATCCGCCCTGAGGAGATGCCGTTCAGCCCGGGGCTCATCTACCGTGACGGGGTGCGCATGACCTACGACCCGGCCGACTACCCCGCGGCATTCCAGAAGGCGCTGGCCCTGCTGGATTACGGCCCTTGGCGGGAGGAGCAGAAGAGACGATCGGGGAGCGGGACGCCCATCGGCATCGGGCTCTCGGCCTACCTCGAGGGAACCGGCCTCGGCCCCTATGAAGGTGCACAAGTCCGCGTGGATCCTTCGGGTACGGTCTACGTGATGGTCGGGGTCTCGGCCCAGGGGCAGGGGCACGAGACGACGCTGGCCCAGGTTTGTGCTGACCAGCTCGGCGTGCCGATCGAAGACGTGGTCGTCCTCGGCGGGGACACCCACCTGGTGGGGTACGGGATGGGGACCATCGGCAGCCGAGTGGCCGCGGTCTCAGGCCCGGCGATCGCCCGGACCGCGCGCGAGGTAGCCGAGAAGGCGCGGCTCGTGGCCGCCGATCTGCTGGAGTGCGCCCCGGAAGATGTGGTGCTGGCTGACGGGAGAGTCGCTGTCAAAGGCGTGCCTGACCGCGGGCTGCCCCTGGCCGAGGTGGCCCAGGCCGCGCTCAGGAGCAAGTCACTGGCAGAGGCGGGTGGCCCGGGGCTGAATGCGTGCGGCTTCTTCTACCCGGGCACGGTGACCTGGGCGTTCGGAGCCCACGCCTGCGTCGCCGAGGTGGACGTGGAGACTGGCGAGGTCCGGCTCCTCAACTACGTGGCTGTCCATGACTGCGGGCAATCGATCAACCCCATGGTGGTGGAGGGCCAGCTCCACGGTGGGATCGCTCAGGGGATCGGCAGCGCGCTCACGGAGGAGCTGGTGTACGATGCGCAGGGGCAACTCCTGACGGGGAGCTTCATGGAGTACGGGCTGCCGAAGGCTGACCAGGTCCCGCCGCTGGAGGTGGCCCCGTTGGACTACCCGTCCGCGATGAACGAGCTGGGGATCAAAGGGGTGGGCGAGAGCGGCGTCATCGCCCCGGGGGCCGCCATCGCCAACGCGGTCGAAGACGCCCTGGCCGACTACGGGGTGGAAGTTGATCGGATCCCGCTTACCGGTGCACGGATCTTCGACTGGCTCCAGGCGGCAAAGCAGCGGCCCTAGGGCTTCAGAGGTTTGTCGCGCTCCAGGCTCTCAACCTCGAGGCAGGAGGCACAGATCGCGCTCTCGCCGAGCGCGAGGGCATCGGGGTCTCGGTAGATCTCCTCGCCGCACGAGAGGCACGTGGCGTTCAGGAAGCTTGCCGGCGGTACGCTCGGGGGTGCGGTCAGACGAATCATGCTCAGGCCGATTGCTGACCTTCCTCGGGCTCCCGCCCTCTGGTCCGCGATCGGATTAGACACGGCGGACGTTGGAAGCGTGGAGACCCCTGGGACCCCTGGCGAGCTCGAATTCCACCCGGTCGCCTTCGTTCAGGCTCCGGGACCCCGCGGGGTCGACAGCGGTGTAGTAGACGAAGACGTCCTCGCCACCTTCCGCCCGGATGAACCCGTATCCCTTCGCGTCGTTGCACCACCTGACTGTCCCTGCTACCATGGTTCCCCTCCTTGGGACTGCCAATTAAATTATGGTCTTGCAGCGTCAAGCAGGCGGGGGGATAGACTCCCCCACCCCGGCTATACGGTGAGTATTCGGCCCCTCCACGGCCTTTCCTCATGGTGTAAAATGACGCCCGTCGAGCCGGCGAGCCTCGCGGACCTGGAAATGGTCCTCACCCTCCCCGGGGCTTGCTCTCGCCCAGAGGAGGACCGCCTATGGCCAAGGAGCTCTCGGTCGTCCACCACGCCGAGCGATGGACGGACGTCGTGATGCCATACGCCCCGGCGACCGTCGAGGTCTCGCCCCTGGCGACCCACGCGCGCCGTAAGCTGGAGATCAGCGGCGCCGCGGTTGTCGACGAGGGCTGATGGCGACCGTCGGGTTTGTCGGTCTGGGAGCCATGGGCAGCCGCATGGTGCCGCGGCTACTCGGGGCCGGGCACCACGTCATCGGCTACAACCGCACGCGCGCTAAGGCTGAGCTCCTGATCGCGGCTGGGATGCGCGTGGCGGAGTCGCCGCGCGCCGCTGCGGAAGCCTCCGATGTCGTGCTGAGCATGGTGTCCGATAACGAGGCACTCCGCGCCGTGGCCCTGGGCCCCGAGGGGATCCTCGCGGGCCTTCGCTTCGGCGCGACGTGGGTCGAGATGAGCACAGTGAGCCCGGCGGTCACGCGCATGCTGGGCGAGCAGGTGGGAGCCCGGGGCGCGGCCATGCTGGATGGGCCGGTGTCCGGAAGCCCCGTCACGCTGGAGCAGGGTCAACTCTCGATCCTCATCGGCGGCGAGGCTCATGTCCTCGAGCGCGTGCGTTCCTGTCTGCTTGCGATCGGGCCGACGATCACCCACGTGGGGCCACTCGGGGCCGCGGTGACGATGAAGATCGCCACCAACCTGGGCCTGGCGGTCCAGATGCTGGCCTTCAGCGAGGCCGTGCTGCTGGCAGAGAAGGGAGGGATCGCGCGGGAGCGGGCGGTAGAGGCGTTGCTCAAGACCGTCGCCGCCTCGCCGATGCTGAAGTACCGGGGCCCTTTCGTGCTCCAGATGCCCGAGGAGGTCTTGTTCAACGTTCCCATGATGCAGAAGGACCTGCAGCTGGCCCTCGATCTGGGCCAGGCTGCCGGGGTAGTGCTGCCGAGCACGGCCATGGCGCAGGAGATGCTGACCGCAGCGCGGGGGCGCGGCCTGGCAGAGCACGACTTTGCGGTGGTGTTCGACATCCTGGCTTGGATGAGCGGGCTCGGCGGGAGCCCGAAGCCAAACGGAGGTGCGTGATGGGGCTACCGACGTACGGGACGATGGGCGTCGACTGGGAAGAGCGGGTGAACTTTGACCGGCTCCGGCAGGAGCGGCTGACGCGCGTGAGGGCCGAGTTGGATCGGTCCGAGCTGGCTGGCCTGCTCTGCTTTGACATGTACAACATCCGCTACATCACGAACACGACTATCGGGGAGTGGGCGCGGGACAAGCTCTCCCGCTTCGCGCTCCTCCCCCGCGGTGATCTGCCGATCATGTGGGACTTCGGCTCGGCGGCCAAGCACCACAAGCTCTACTGTCCGTGGCTGGGCGAGCGCTCGCGGGCCGGGATCGGGCTCTTGCGGGGGGCGATGACGCCGGAGATGGGCCGGGCGGAGGATCTCGCGCGCAAGATCAAGCGGGAGCTGGAGGCGCGCAACCTGCACCGGGCGCCCCTCGGTGTCGATGTCATCGAGCTGCCGATTCTCTCAGCGCTCCAGGCTGAGGGGCTGACGGTGGTCGACGGCCAGCAGCTCATGCAGGCGGCGCGCCGCATCAAGACCCACGACGAGATCATCCTCCTGAACACGGCCGCCATGATGGTCGATGCCGCCTACGAGGATCTGTACCGGGCGCTCCGGCCGGGCATCCGAGAGAACGAGTTAGTGGGGATCGCGGCGAAGACGCTCTACGACCTCGGCTCGGAGGATATGGAGGCGGTGAACGCCATCGCCGGCGAGCGGTGCAACCCCCACCCGCACGTCTTCTCCGACCGCGCCCTCAGGCCGGGCGACCCCGCGTACTTCGACATCATTCACTCCTACATGGGGTACCGGACCTGTTACTACCGCTCCTTCGCGGTGGGAAGTGCCTCCCATGCCATGGCGGATGCCTACAAGCGCTGCCGCGACCTTCTGGACCAGGCCATTGCCATGGTGAAGCCGGGGGTCACGACGGCCGATATCGCGGCCACCTGGCCCCGCGCCCAGGAGTTCGGGTTCCCCGACGAAGAGGCGTGCTTCGGGCTCCAGTACGGGCACGGCGTCGGGCTCTCGGTTTGGGAGCAACCGGTGATGAGCCGACTGGTGTCGCTGGATCACCCGGTCGCGCTCGAGCCCGGCATGGTGTTCGCGCTCGAGAACTTCTGGCCGGCCAGAGACGGCTGGTCG
This sequence comes from Methylomirabilia bacterium, assembly GCA_046758385.1. Taxonomy (GTDB): domain Bacteria; phylum Methylomirabilota; class Methylomirabilia; order Rokubacteriales; family CSP1-6; genus JBHIAB01. Next base: position 4,973 of record JBHIAB010000146.1, read on the forward strand.
GCGGCGCGCATCGAAGAGGAGGTGCTCGTCACCGAGACCGGCCACGAGGTCCTGACGCGGTTTCCTGCTGAAACGCTGCTCGTGGCCGGCACCCGGTACTGGACGGCCACAGGGCCGCTGCCCGGCACGCGGGAGCTTGACCCCTCGGTCAGCGGCTCCGGCTGAATAAACTAGATGAGTGCTGCAAGCAAGGACTTTTGTGCGGACGTCTATCGTCGGATGCTCAAGATCCGCATGTTCGAGGAGTCTGCGGCTGAGCTCTACCGGAGCGGCGAGCTCCCCGGTTTCCTCCACTCATCGATCGGGCAGGAAGCGGTCGCGGTCGGGGTCTGCGTCCATCTGGACCCTAGCGACGTGATCCTGAGCACGCACCGTGGTCACGGTCACGTGATCGCGAAGGGCGCCCGGCTCGACCGAATGATGGCGGAGCTCTACGGCAAGGAGACCGGATACTGCCGCGGCAAGGGCGGCAGCATGCACATCGCGGACATGGATCTTGGCATCCTCGGCGCCAACGGCATTGTGGGAGCCGGCGTCCCCATTGCTGCCGGGGCTGGCCTGGCGCTCAAGCTGCGCGGGCAAGGGCAGATCGCCGTGGCCTTCTTCGGGGACGGCGCCACCAACACCGGCGCGTTTCATGAGGGCCTCAATCTGGCCGCCGTGTGGCAGCTGCCGTGCATGTTCGTTTGCGAGAACAACGAGTACGCGGAATCGACGCCTCGTCGGGCTCATCAACGCATCAAAGACGTCGCCCTGCGCGCCGAGGCTTACGACGTGCCGGGGATGATCGCCGACGGGATGGACTTCTTTTCGGTGTACCAGGTGGTCGGCGAGGCGGTTCAAATGGTCCGGGAGGGCAGAGGCCCGGTGCTCGTGGAGGCGAAAACCTACCGCTTCAGCGGCCATCACCTGGGTGATCCGGGAACGACCTACCGAACCAGGGAGGAGGTGGAGCACTATCGCCGGCGCGACCCGCTCAGCCTCCTTAGGAGCAGGGTCATCGCAGAAGGGGTGGTCACCACAGAAGAGGTGGGAGCCATTGAGCGGGAGGTGGCTCGGGAACTTCAGGAGGCGATCCGGTTCGGGCGCGAGAGTCCCCTCCCGGCACCACAGTCAGCGCTGGACGACGTGTACTCCTGACCACAACAGACCATGCAAAAGATTACGTATCGAGAGGCGGTGCGGGATGCGCTGCGGGAGGAGATGGTGCGCGACCCGCAGGTCTTCCTCCTCGGCGAGGACCTGGCGGAGTTCGGCGGCAGCTACAAGGTCACTGAGGGTCTCCTGGCGGAGTTCGGTCGTGAGCGCGTGCGCAACACGCCGATCTCCGAGGCGGCGATCGTTGGCGCGGCGCTGGGCGCTGCGCTGATGGGCATGCGGCCCGTCGCGGAGATCATGTACATGGACTTCATGGGCATCGCGATGGACCAGATCGTGAACCAGGCCGCGAAGGTGAAGTACATGTTCGGCGGCAAGGCCAGGGTGCCGCTGGTGATTCGCACGCAGGGCGGTGGAGGGCGTTCCTCCGGGGCACAACACGCGCAGAGCCTGGAGGCGTGGTTTCTGCACGTGCCGGGGTTGAAGGTGGTGATGCCGTCGACCCCGTCTGACGCCAAGGGACTCCTCAAGTGTGCCATCCGCGACGACAACCCCGTGATCTTCATCGAACACAAGCTTCTGTACGCGGCGCAGGGCGAAGTGCCGGACGGTGACCATGTCGTTCCGTTGGGGGTGGCAGACGTGAAGCGACCGGGGAAAGATGCCACGATCGTCGCCACGTCCCGGATGGTCCACATCGCGCTGGGAGCCGCAGATCGCTTGGCCGCCGAGGGCATTGACGTCGAGGTCGTGGACCCTCGCACGCTGGCTCCGCTTGACGAGAAGACGATCCTCGCTTCGGTGCAGAAGACGAACCGGCTCATCGTCGCACAGGAGGCGGCTCCTCGCTGCAGCGTCGCCTCCGAGATCGCGGCGGTGATGACGGAGTTGGCGTTCGATTACCTCGACGCCCCGATCATGCGGGTGGCGGCGCTGCCCTCGCCGATTCCGTTTTCCCCGGTGCTCGAGCAGCACGTCATTCCAGGCGAGGAGCGGGTAGTCGCCGCAGTCCGCAGCGTCCTCGGCTGACGGCTTGCCGGTGGGTCAGCAGCCCCCGGGTCCAGGATGACACTGAATTAGGAGAAATCGTTCCGATTCCCATCGACCGGAGGAAGAGCCAATGGTCAAGATGCGCACCTCGACCGCCATCGCAAAATTCCTGGAGCGGGCTGGAACAGAGTGTTTCTTCGGCTATGTGGGCCACGGCAACTGGGCCCTTCTGGATGCGCTGGCCTCCGAGACGAAGATCAAAGGGATACGGGCCCGGTGTGAGGATCACGCCGTGCACATGGCCGATTGCTTCTACCGCATGCGGCGTGGGGGACCCATCCCCGTGGTGTGCACCACGGGCGGGCCGGGGGCAACCAATATCGTGGGTCCTCTGGCAGAGGCCTTCTATGAGGATTCGGCCATGGTGGTCCTGGTGGGGGCCGGCCCCTCACAGTGGTTCGACCGTGGGGGAATCCAGGAGAGCTACCGCTACGGGCCCGAGGAGTGGGTGCAGATCGTGAAGCCCATCTCGAAGAAGGCCTTGATGGTCAATCGTCCCGATACCACGCTCGAGATGCTCGTGCGGGCGTACAAGACTGCCTGCACAGGAAGGCCCGGGCCCGTGGTCGTCCAGGTGCCCTTCGATATCCAGAATACCGACACCGACGTCCTGGAGATTCCGGACCCTCGGCACTGGGCGATCTTCCATCCTCCGGGCCCTGACCGGGAGGGGATCAGGCGTGCGGCAGACCTCATCGCGAAGACCAAGCGCCCCTTTGCGCTGGTGAGCACCGGGCTTCTAAACGCGCGAGCCTGGAGTGAGCTTCTGGAGTTCTCCGAGAGCTTTCAGATCCCGGTGGGGACGACCTTTGTGGGCAAGGGCGCCTTCCCGGAGGATCACCCCCTCTATGTGGGCATCCCCGGGCGATTTGGCGATGAGCACGGGGTCAAGACGGCCCAGAGCTGCGATGTGCTGCTTTCTATTGGAAACCGCTTCACGGACCTCACCACCGCGGCGTGGACCATCTATAACATTCCAGAGACGACCAAGCTCATCCACATTGACCTGGATCCCGAGGAGATCGCGCGCGTTTATCCCACCGAAGTCGCCATCGTCTCTGACCCCCGCCTTGCGTTGAGGGCGCTCATCGATGAGCTCAAGGCCAGGGGCTTCAAGGGCGCAGCCGACGGCTCCTGGCCACGCCAGATCAACGCCTGGCGCGCTGAATGGCGCGAGAAGGTGAGGCACATGCGGGACTCTGACGCCTCTCCCCTCCATTACGCGAGGCTCTACCACGAGGCGGGAGAGGCGATCCAGCAGGTGGACCCGGAGACCTCGATCCTCATAGACACGGGCAGTAGCCTCTGTTTTGCCCCCTCCTTCCTCACGGCTCCCTCCCGGTTCATCAGCACCAACAACGACCATTTCATCCGCATGGGCTGGAGCATCCCCGGGCTCATCGGCGCGCGTCTGGCTAACCCGTCTCACCCGGCCATTGCCTTCGTGGGCGATGGCTCCTTCATGATGACGGGAACGGCGGTGGCGACCGCGGTGGAATATGACATCCCGGCCGTGTGGGTCATCCTCAACAACCGGTCCGTGCAGTTCGAGCGGAGGATGAAGGATATTTACGGGAAGGAGATCTTCTGCGACTACCGGATCGAGCGGACGGGGGAGCTCTGGAACCCCGATTTCGTGAAGATGGCGGAGGCCCTCGGTGCTGAGGCCGTGAAGCTAGAGAAGCCCCAAGAGATCAAGCCGACCCTCAAGAGGGCACTCGAGGCGGGGAAGCCCTTTGTGGTGGACGCGGAGATCGACATCAATATCGAGCCCTACAACCCCATCCCCTTTGCTTACACGGCTGACTTCTACCAGAGAGGTCTCAAGAAGCCGCCGTTTTAACTTTCCCTCGCCCCCATCGGGGGAGAGGGCACTGGTTCGCTCACTCTCAATGGCCATGGCTCCACCTGACCGGGGCTGGGCCCGCCCCGCGGCGCGGGTGCGCGGGTAACCCGCTCGCGCAGAGTCATCCCCGACTGGTCTATCGCCTGCTGTTTCAGGCAGCGAGCTCGACGTTGCTCCGCTTCGGCCGCGATCCCCGGCA
>JBHIAB010000147.1:0-9062 GCA_046758385.1 Methylomirabilia bacterium
ATGGTGATCCGGGTGGAGGTCGCCGGCCGCGCCCTGGGCCAGGTCGGGATCTCGGAGAAGCTCCACGCTCGGACCGATGAACTCTCCGGCGGACAGCAGCAGCGCGTGGCCATCGCCCGCGTCCTGGTTCAGGATCCGGACATCATTTTGGCTGACGAGCCGGTCTCCTCTGTGGACCCGTCGCTGGCCGTCAGTATCGTCACTCTCCTGCGTGACCTCTCGGCCGAGTCTCGGAAGACGCTCTTGATGAACCTCCACAGCGTGGATCTGGCGTTGAGTTACTTCCCGCGCATCGTGGGGGTGCGGGATGGCCGGGTGCTCTTCGACCTGGCTCCCGATAAAGTCACGGGAGAGTTGCTCGGGGAGCTTTACGCGGGAGAGGCGAGCAATGGCGACCAGCTAGAGGGCTTCGATGAAATCAGCTCCATCAGGGAGATCAGTGCGATCCGGGGGGCCTGCCGCCCACTTCGGAAGTAAGTCGGTCTTCCCCTACCTCTTCAGCGCCGTTTTCCTCGCCTCGCTTGGCTTCTCCCTGCACGTGGCTCAGGTGAACCCTGCGCTGCTCGTGGACTCGGAGTCCTTGGCGAATCTGGCCAGCTTTGTCCGCGGGATGTTCCCGCCGGAGCTCTCCTGGTCCTTCCTCTCTCTGATGGGGAGACCGCTCGTCGAGACCGTCCAGATCTCGGTGATGGGAACGGCGTTCGCCTGCACCCTGGCTGTTCCCCTCGGACTTCTCGCGACCAGTTCCCTGACCTGGGGCGGGATTCTTCACGAGCGGGGGCACGGCGGGCGCCGGTGGCTGCTCGGATTCGTCCCCTATGCGCTGGCTCGAGCTGGCCTGTCGGTGTTCCGCTCGGTCCCCGAGTTGGTCTGGGCGCTGGTGTTTGTCCACGCCGTGGGATTGGGACCGTTTGCAGGGGTGCTCGCCCTAGGGGTTGCCTACGGCGGCATTTTGGGGAAGGTCTATTCGGAGATTCTCGAGGGGGCCGACCCACGGCCACTCGAGGCCCTCCATTCGGGCGGATCGGGGAAGCTCGGGATCGTTCTCTATGGGCTGCTCCCTCAGGCTCTTCCGACCGTCATCTCTTACACGCTCTACCGGTGGGAGTGCGCCATCCGCGCCTCGGCGATCCTCGGTTTCGTGGGAGCCGGCGGGCTCGGGCAGCAGATCATGCTGTCGATGCGGATGTTCCAGTTCAACGAGGTGGTCACGCTCCTGGGGATTCTCTTCCTCATGGTCGCGGCGGTGGATTTGGTGAGCGGAAGGCTGCGCGCGGCCGTGGTGAGGTAGCGGTGGAACGAGCTCGGCGATCCGCGCTGCCATGGCTCACGAGCGCCGGCTTTGCGGCGCTGATCCTGTGGAGCGCCCACGGAACCCAGGTGGATCTGGGGAGCCTCCTCGGCGGCGAAGGGCTCAGGCAGATGCTGGCTTACGCCGTCAAGCTCTTTCCCCCCGACCTCTCCGCTCCCATGCTTCGCGAGGCGGCAGTCGGGGCCGTCGAGACCTTTGCCATCTCCTTGGTCGGGAGCCTCCTCGCCGTGGCCATTGCGCTGCCGCTCGCGATCCTGACGACCCGCACCATCCTCTATCGGGGAATCCTTTACGAGGGGGGGCAGCTCGGGCGGGGGGCCCGCGCTGTTCGGATTGCAGTGTATGCGCTGGCCAAAGGCCTGCTCAATCTCCTTCGCACGATCCCCGAGATCGTCTGGGCGCTCTTGTTTGTCTTTCTGGTGGGACTCGGGCCGTTTCCCGGCGTCCTGGCCCTGGGGATCCACACGGGGGGCGTGCTGGGCAAGCTCTTCGGCGAAGTGCTGGAGGATGTTGACCCGCGCCCGGTGGAAGCGCTTCAGTCGACCGGGGCCAGCCGGCTTCGCATCGTCCTCTACGGCGTGCTCCCCCAGGCCCTGCCGCAGTTTCTCGCCTACGCACTCTATCGCTGGGAGGTCAACATCCGGGCCGCCGCCATCCTCGGCTTCGTGGGAGCCGGCGGGCTCGGGCAGCGGATCCACATCGCCATCAGCCTGTTCCTGGAGAACCAGCTTCTGACGCTGATCTTCGCTATTTACCTGATGGTGACGGTGGTGGATGTGCTGAGCGGGTATCTCAGGCGACGGCTGGTCTGAGGCTTCTCAGCCCGAGCGCCGCCTGAGGAACGAGCAGAGGCGATCCCTGAGCTCCTTCGGGATCTCGCTGTCGCGGAGCTTGCGGACGGCTTGAACGGTTCCCTTGTAGGTGTTCACGAACGCTATACAGGGCTGGCAACCCTCCAGGTGTGCCTCCAGGCTCCGGGCGGTTTCGGCTGGGAGACTCCCCTCCAGGTAATCCGCCAGCAGATCCGCAATCGCGCTGCACCGCATCTCTGATGGCTGCCCTGCCATGTCCCCTCTCGCTCCCTGCCATCCTACCACAGGACGCGGGTCGGAAAAGCCGCGATCTGGGGAATAAGGGCGCCCCGTTGGGTGTTTTCCGTTGGGAGGGAGGAGACTATGCGTGTCGAGACCAACGGCCACGAACTAGCGCGGCTCGCCGAACCGGATCTCGGTGAGCTCTCCCGGGTGGGGCTGCCCCGCGCGCTTCGCAAAGGCCAGTCCCTGTTCTTGACCGGAGAGTTGGAAGAACCCATTCTCCTGGTCAAAACTGGGCAGCTCAAGCTGTCGCGGCTCTCTCCGGAGGGCAGAGAGGTGATCCTCTTTCTGCTCGAGCCTGGCGACGTCCTGGTGCCGCCCAGTGTTCATGCCTTCCGAGGCGTGGAGTCTGTGGTGGAAGCCCTGCAGGATGGCCTCGTCCTGGTGGTGAAGCGGCAGGACTTTGAGGCGTTCCTGGGGTCCCGCCCCGCCGTGGCGTTCACCGTGATTCAGCAGCTCGCCGGCCGGGCGCGCTCCCTGGAAGAACGCATCGAGGAGATGGTGTTCAAAGACATCCCGGGACGCCTTGCCAGTGCCCTCCTGCGTCTGGCTGCGGCGTACGGCAGCGAGGAACCGACTGGCGGGGTGGCCGTGGGGCTTCGGGTGACGCAGCAAGATCTGGCGAATTTCATCGGGGCCAGCCGCGAGATGGTGAACCACGCGCTCTCGAATTGGAAGCGCGAAGGGGTAATCGAGCTTCACGGGCGTTCCATCGTCATTCGCCGGGCGGAGGAGCTGGAGTCTCTGGAGCTCGCGCAGTGATCGGACTCGGCACGGTGTGGCCCCGGTGGGCCTTCGCCACGACTGTGCTCGCGGCGAGCATTCTCCTCGCAGGTGAGGCGGCGTCGGCCTACGAAGTGGTCAAGGTTGCCAGCGGCGGGGCGGTGAGCGGCACGGTCAGATTCTCGGGTTCCGTGCCGGCCCCGAAGAAGCTCGAGGTCGCCCGCGACACCGAGGTCTGTGGGACGGAGCCAAAGACCTCCGAGGCGTTGCTGGTCTCCTCCGCCGGGGGGCTGAGGAATGTGGTCGTATTCCTGGATGGGATCGAGAAGGGCAAGGCCTTCTCCGACGCTCCCATCGAGCTGGACCAGCGGGGGTGTTGGTTTGTCCCCCACGTGCAGCTGGTCAGGGCCGGGAAGGCCTTCACGCTGGTGAATAGCGACAAGGCTCTCCACAACTTCCGTACGCCCCGTACCGAGGCGAACCGCGCCCTGAACAAGGCCCAGCCCAAGTTCAAGCGGCGCCTCCGGATCACCATCAAGAACCCTGACATCATCCCGGTCAACTGTGACATTCACGAGTGGATGCACGCGGTCATCGTGGTCATGGGCCATCCGTATTACGCCGTCACCGACGAGAACGGCGCGTTCACGCTCTCAGGCGTCCCCCCGGGGCGCTACACGCTCACCTTCTGGCACGAGGTGCTGGGCCGGCAAACACGCGAGGTCAATGTCGCAACGGGTGGAGAGGCCAGGGTCGCGGTAGAGTTCCGGAGCAACTAGGAACGAGCGCACGCCCGTGAAGCGGTCCTGGCTTGGCGTCCTCCTGGTGGCAGCTCTCAGTGTCGAGGTCCCCAGTCCATCCTCGGGCAACCATGTGTTCATGCACGGTGGGCCGTTCGGCGGCGTGGTGCTCCAGCTCCTTCCCGACCCCGAAGAGGCCGACATCCTCTACCTGGCGTCCTTCGGGGGTGGCGTATTCAAGAGTGTGGATCGGGGGCAGCGGTGGGAGACAGTGTCCCGCGGTCTGGAAGATCTCACGGTCATGACTCTCGCCATGGATCCGATCTCTCCACGGGTGCTGTACGCGGGGACTGATTCTGGACTCTTCATCTCCCGGAACGGAGGAGCGGAGTGGAGCCGCGGCGGGTCCGGGATTGCCGAGCGAAACATCCGAAGCCTCCTCGTCGTGCCAACCCGCCCAACCGTCCTCTACGCCGCGACGGATCTGGGAGTCCTCTGGAGCTGGGATCAGGGGATGACCTGGGCCCTGCGCAACACCGGGCTCGGGATTCGCGATATCCGTGTCCTCCGCCTGGACCCGTCCCATCCGGATCGGCTCTTTGCGGCCGGGTTTGGGGGCGTCTTCAGGAGTGAGGACGGAGGACGTCGCTGGACAGCCATTACCCGGGGGCTGGCCAATCGCCAGGTCAGAGACCTGGCCCTCGACCCGACTCGTCCCGACGTGCTCTATGCCGCGACGTCAGGCGGAGGGGTGTTCGTGACGGCGGATGGCGGAGGCCAGTGGCGACCCCTCAATGAGGGACTGGGAAATTTGAGAGTGCTCTCCCTGGTGGTGACGCCCGCCAGGGAGCTCTTCGCGGCGACCGTGGGTGGCGTGTACCGTCTGGAGCTTGACGGATCGGCGTGGGAGCTGGTAGGGGAGGGTCCCCTCGCGCTCACGGTCACGTTCGTTCAGAGCAACCCGCATCGGTCCGGCACGGTCTATGCCGGCACCGGCGGGCTCGTGTTCGTCAGTGAGGATCGTGGCCGGCAGTGGCGGGAGCTGGCCGTGTCAGTCCGAACTTCTGCCGGCGGCCGAGGGGTCCCGGCAGGGGTCGGGAATCCCGCCGTCACGCACTCTCGAGAAGAAAGGAGGTGAGGCGCGCATGAGGAAGTGGGTGGTCTTCGGTCTGGCGGTCGGGCTGGTGGGCGGTGCCCTGACCCCGGCCCTGGCTCAGCAAAGGAAGCAACTCACGCCGGGACCGTACATGGAGACGCTCCAGCCGAGGGATAGCATCGACGCGGCCATCGCCCGAGGGAAGAAGATCTTTAACCGGCTTGGGTGCGCGGGCTGTCATCCGCGCGGGGGAACGATTGGCGGGACGGCCGTGATGGCTGACGGCAACCGGATGCCGATCCCCATTCCCAGCCTCCGCGGGGCAGCGCTGCACTACCCGCGGATCGCGGGCACCGGATACATCGCGAGCATCGGCATCCTCAACGACATGTGAAACACGATATTCCTCGGCCGTGAGCCGATGGATCCGAATTCCCAGGAGTACGTTGATCTGGAAGCCTACGCGGCTTCGCTGACTCCCCAGGTGTACAAGGCCATGAAGGCGTGGGAGCAGAAGCGGATCGAGCTGGAGAAGAAGGTTGGCATGCGGTAATTCGGCGGAGTGGGGTGGGGCGGCAGGCCGCCGTCCCACCCCGGTTAACGCGACGACCCAATTCGAGGAGGCGAATGAGCGCGTGGGCGTGGGTGAGTGTGGTATGGGGACTGGTGACGTTGCTGACGACGAACAGTTGGGCCCAGGACTCATCCCAGGGGGACCTGGCCCTGGGCGAAAGTGTTTACAAAGAGATCTGCTTCTCCTGCCACGGGTTAGCTGGAGACGGTAGAGGTCCCTCGTGGCTCAACACCATGCCTCGCCCCCAGGTCTTCATCGATACCAACTACATGTCGAGGCTGACCGACCGCTATCTGTTCGAGGTGGTCAAGTACGGCAAGCTGGCCGTGCTCCAGCGGGAGATTCCCGACTCCCCGCTGAAGGCCGTGGCCATGCCCGAATTTGAGGACGTCTTGGAAGATTCCCAGATCAGAGACCTGATCGCGTTCGAGCGGTCGGTCCGGGGCGGCGCTCCACAGATGTCGGAGGAGACCCGGGAGATCTTCGAGGATGCGTGCGCGGTCTGCCATGGGGCGGAAGGCCGAGGCGATGGAACCCGCGCGAGCAAGGTCCAGCCGGCTCCCCCGGGATTCGTGAGCGAGATTCAGCCGGCCCCGGCCGATTATCATGATGGGCGTTTCATGGGTCGCTTCTCCGACGAATTCATCTTCTCGGTGGTCAAGAAGGGGCGGATCGCAGCCACAGAGGGACTGGGCTTTGACACGATGAAGCCTTATGGACACATCCTGTCGGACGAGGAGGTCTGGGGCGTGGTCCGTTACGTTCGGGAGACCTTCATCAACGGCAACAAGCGATGAGAGGGGCAGTCGTGCTCCTGCTGACGGTGGTTCACCTGGTCGGGTTCACGGCCCCTGCCGTGTCGGGCTCGCCCGGCCCATTTGAAACGCTGGGGCTGATTCGCTTCGACAGCGGGATCAAAGCCCCGCACTTCACTCTCCCGGACCTGAACGGCAACTCGGTGAGCCTGGCGTCCCCGCCGGGATCGGCCACGCTCCTGGTCTTCTGGGGCACCTGGTGACCGTACTGCCGGAGGGAGTTTCCCTCCGTGGAGACACTGTGGCGAGCCAAGCGCAAAGAGGGGCTCCGAGTGATCGGGATCAATCTCATGGAGCCCAGCGGGAAGGTGAAGGCCTACGTCGGCGAGATGAAGCTGACGTTTCCGATCGTGCTCGACCGGACCGGCAACGTAGCCCGGGAGTATGGCGTGCGTTCCACGCCCACACACTTCCTGATCGATCGGTCGGGTGTCGTTCAGGCGGCGGGCTCTGGCGGCAAAAACTGGAATGGGTCGAAGGCCCACGCTGCCATTGAGGCGTTGCTCAAGGTGAGCCGCAAGGGGCTTTCAAAACCAGCTCGGTACGACCGAGCTGAGACTCCTCCCATCGGGGGGACGAAAAGGAGGTGAAGGAGATGATCCGTCGATGTATCGTGCTGACCTCTGTGATGGTGCTGGTGCTGGTAGTCTTCGGCGGCTGGGCTCCGGCGCAGGCAGGCTCGGCGAACCCATGTGCGGCGAAGAACCCATGCGCGGCGAAGAATCCCTGTGCGGCGGCCAACCCATGCGCCGGAGGAGGGAAGTGGGTACCCGCCAAGGCCCGGATGGCGAAGGCCGAGGTGACGGCCGTCAAGCCAGGGTCTCTCGAGATCAAGACGGTGTGGGGCCCGCTGACCCTCAGCCTGGATCGCCGGACGCAGGTCCGTCAAGGTCCTGAACGGAAGAGCGTGGGTGCCCTCACGGTCGGGGACAAGGTGACCGTTTCGTACGTCGAGAAGGCCGGCAAGCGGCGGGCCGCGTTTGTCTACATCGCTCTCGCAGGCGCAGCGAACCCGTGTGCGGCCAACCCGTGCGCCGCCAAGAACCCATGCGCGGCGAAGAACCCGTGTGCCGCTAAGAACCCATGCGCGGCGAAGTAGCGAGCACGTAGGGAGATAGGAGGCGGCGGTTTTGAACCGTCGCCTCCTTTTTTTCACCTGAAACCTGGAGAGCATCATGCGCGTTCTGTTTCAGCAATGCCTCATCCTGGCCCTGCTGCTAGTGCCGTTCCAACTATTCGCCCCGAAACACGGCGCAATCGATGAATTACAACTCCGTGCTGCCCAACAGGCGCGACGGGCGGTTCCCTGGCAAGATGCATTCGGTCATTGGTTGCAACAAGTTGGAACGGCACTAGCCGCGCTCGGCGCGCCGGTCGCGTTTGCCCAGGACGGCACGGTCGTCCTTACCTCCAAGGCCCCGTTTCCGAACGTCGCCGCTGCCATGGTGAAGGCTGTCCGGAACCAGGGAATGGGGCTCGTGTGCCACGCCAACGCCCAGCAAGGAGCGGCCTATCGAGGAGTGAAGATTCCGGGGAACCAGGTTTTCCTGGTTTTTCGGAACGACTTCGCGGTGCGCCTGATCAATGCCGATCCGCGGTCTGCGTATGAAGCGCCGATCAGGATCTACCTCTACGAGAACCCGGATGGCACCGCCACCCTCAGCTACGTCAAGCCCTCGCAGCTCTTCAGGCCCTATGACGACCCGGAGGTGGCCAAGGTGGGCGCTGAGCTTGACCCCATCTTCGAGAAGATCGTGACGGAGGCGCTGGCTGTCCAGTGATCCCTGGGGTCCTTCTCCTGGCAGCGTCGCTTCTCGCGGCATCTCCCTGCACAGATCCGCAGCGGATGGTGCGGGTCCCGGACGGCCCCTTCTGGATGGGAAGCGATCGGGGAGAACGCGGCTTCGCCTACTCGCTTTCGAGCCCGGCGGTGAAGCGGGCTCGCTGGTATGAAGCCGAGCTTCCGCGACGGCGGGTGACGCTCGCGGGTTTCTGCATTGACCGCTTCCTGGTGACCCAGGGTGAGTACGCGGCGTTTGTCGCCGCGACCGGGCATCGGCCTCCGGGCATCACCAAGAATGAATATCTGCGCCAGGGATTCCTCGTTCACGACTACGATCGTGAGGTCATCCGGTACCTCTGGCAAGAGCGGCACCCACCCCGACGCCTGACCGATCACCCGGTGGTTCTGGTGAGCGTGGCCGACGCCGAGGCCTACTGCCGGTGGCGGCACCCGGATCTTCGCCTCGCTACCGAGGCTGAGTGGGAAAAGGCCGCTCGTGGAGACGACGGAAGGCACTTTCCCTGGGGGGACGAGTGGGATGGCACGCGGCTCAACAGTGCGGAGCGGGGACCCGGCAGCACGACGCCGGTGAGCCGCTATGCATCCGGTGCGAGCTCCTACGGCCTCTTCGATGCCGTCGGAAACGTCTTCCAATGGACGGCCTCTGCCTTCGCCGACGGAAGGCAGGTGCTCAAGGGGTGCGCGTGGGATGACGAGGCGGGGCTCTGCCGGCCGGCGTTCCGGCATGGGCGCCCGAGAGAGAGCCGCCACATCCTCATTGGATTTCGCTGCGCCGGCCCCGCCACGCGCCCATAGCAACAGCAGCCCGCCGGCCCGACGCCGGATGCTCGACGTTCACGGGCTTGCGGATCCCCACGTATGTGGATCGTACCGAGCAGCTCGCCCACGAGCTCGGGGTGTCCCT
>JBHIAB010000148.1:0-8942 GCA_046758385.1 Methylomirabilia bacterium
CGCTATGCCGACGCCCTCGCCGCCGCCCAAGCCGCCACCGCCAGTCCCGAGTCAGCCATCCACCTCGACGCCCAGCTCCTCATCGGCGAAAGCCAACTCCAACTCAAACGCTACCCCGAAGCCCAAGCCGCCTATGAGGCCGTGCTCCAAGCACCGACCTCCCCCCTCACCCCCGACGCCCTCTACGGCCTGGGCTGGGTCCACCTCCGGCAACAACAGCCCGAGGCCGCCGCCCGCGCCTTCCGCCGTCTCCTCGATGACTTCCCCACCCACTCCCTGCTCTCCTCCGCAACCTACTACCTCGCCCATACCCTCGCCGACCTCGACCGCGCCCCCGAAGTGCGCGCCCTCCTCGCTACCTACGACTCCGCCTACCCCCAAAGCCCCCTGCTCGCCGATGCCCTCTACCTGCGCGGCTGGAGTGAGCTGACCACCGATCAGCCCCAGGCCGCCGCCCAAAGCTTCGAGCGCTTCCTCGCCCTCGCCCCCGCCCATGCCCTCGCCCCTCAGGCCCGACTCCAACTCGCCGACGCCCTCCTCCGCCAGGGCAAACAACCCGAAGGCCTCCAAGCACTCGATACCCTGCTCGGCGCCTCCGCCACTACCGCCGAGCGCCTCTGGAACATCAGCCTCCTCGCCCAACGCTTCACAGCCCCCACCCAGGCCCAGCAAGCCTGGCAGCGCCTCACCCGCGAGTTCCCCGCCTCCCCCCTCGCCGCCCAGGCCAGCCTCGAGCTGGCCAGAGTCGCCTTCGCCGAGCAACGCTATGCCGACGCCCTCGCCGCCGCCCAAGCCGCCACCGCCAGTCCCGAGTCAGAGGTCCGCCTGGAAGCCCAGCTCCTCATCGGCGAAAGCCAACTCCGGCGCGAGCAGTACACCGCCGCGCTTGAGGCGTTTCAGCGCGCGTTAGACGAAACTCCGACCGACCATCCCTTCCGCTATCGCACGCTGGCAGGGCTCGGCCTCACCCATGAGCACCTTCGACAGTGGACGGAGGCCATCGAGTCCTACCGACTCGTCGCAACGGGAACCGATGAAGCTCTGAAAGAGTGGGCAGCGGAACGGCTCAATGCTCTCAAAGACCGGTCCTCCCCCGCACCGCGGAAGACGCGTCCTGGCAATGATGAGCCGAGGAAGGAGTGAGCATCCCCGGAGGTGCGAGGCCATAGGGCTGGATACCCGCCAGGACGGATCTCACCGGGGCCGGGGAAAAGCTTTCCCAGAGCAAGCCGAATGGTAGGATAGCAACTAAGGAAACGGAGAGCCGAAGCCTTGGAAAGGAGACCTTGCCAGCCATGGTAATCCGCGTGATGCCCCTGCTTGTCTCCGTCGCTCTGGCGGGACTTGCAGCAGTGGGTTGCGCCAAGCAACCCGTGCAAAAGGCGGCGGCACCTGCTCCGTCGGCGTCCACGCCAGGGACCGCCGCGGTGCCAAAGCCCGAAGAGGCCGTCAAGGCGGAGGTGTCGACTCCCATCGTGCGCGCTGCCGTGCCGAAAGTCATGGCCCGGAAGCCGTTACCCAAGGAATTCAGCCCAACCCCCGAGCTCACGGACATCCACTTCGAATTCGACAAGTACGACATTCATCCGCGTGACGAGAAGCACCTGAATGAGGCCGTGAGATGGATGAAAGTCAACGGAGACGGCTTTCTTCTGATCGAGGGGCACGCCGATGAGCGCGGGACCAACGAGTACAACCTGGCCCTCGGCGAGCAGCGAGCCAACGCAGCCATGAAGTATTTGGTCTCCCGGGGCGTGGAAGCCCACCGGATTACCACCATCAGCTATGGAGAGGAGCGACCAGTCTGCACCGAGAAGACCGAAGCGTGCTGGGAAAAGAACCGCCGGGCGCACTTCCTGGTGAAGCTGCGCTAGTGCCGTTCCAACTTGTTGCGCCAACTGTTACCTGCTTGCGTTTACGACAACCATCGCGACTGCGTGCAGTGCGAAAGTCGTCACAAATAGTTGGAACCGCACTGGCCATCCCGGAAGCAGTCCCGGCCTCCGTGCGGCCCTTCCCCGGCGGTCCCCCTCAGAGGGCGGAAAACAAGCGCTGGCTCGTCGCACTCTCCTTCCTGGTGCTGACGGCGGGGTGCGCCGACGTTGCAAGGCAGGCTAGCCTTGACCAGGAGTTGCTCCAGCTCCGCAGCGAGCTGAACGCACAGGCGGTCTCCATCAGACGCTCCGGGGAGGATGTGCAGAAGCTAGTACGCCGGCTCGAGGAGCGTGCCCAGACGCGTGACGCCGAGACCCAGAAGCAGTTGGTCGCCCTCTCGGCGCGGACCGAGAGCTTGAAGATCGAACTCAGCGAACTGGCCACGGAACTGGAGGAGATTTCCCAGCGCGTGGACCTGCTGAGCCGCCAGGCGAAGACCAAGCCGACTCCCCAGACCGCCGGCGCCAAGCGCCAGCGACCGGGGGAAGCCGGCTCACCCGAGACCAGCTCCGAGCCCACCGAGCTGTACCAGGCAGCCTACACCGACTTCAGCAAGGGCAGTTACGCATTGGCCATCGCCGCGTTTCAGGAATTCCTTCGCCAGTTTCCAGACTCGGACTTGGCTGACAACGCCCAGTATTGGATCGGCGAGTCTTACTTCAGCCTGGCCAGGACCGACTCCAGCCGCGGGCAGCCTGACGAGGCCCGCGCGCAGTTGGAACGGGCGGCGGTGGAATTCCGGAAGGTGATCGTCAACTATCCGCTGGGAGACAAGGCCCCCACGGCTATTTACAAGGAGGCGCTGGCCCTCCTGGACCTCAAACGGCAGAAGCTGGCCCGGGCCCGTCTACAGTACATCGTGGATCACTTCCCTCAGTCGGTCGAGGCTCCACTGGCTCGGGAACGGCTCGCAACCCTCGGAAACTCAACCACTGCGCCGCGACGAACCGAGTAGCGTCAGGGCTCGGTACGCCCCCCAATGGCCCTCCACGAGTTGGAGGAGTCTGCCAACAGAGCAATGCGGAGCGTCGCTCCACGGCCACGCGCCGGGGATGCCCTCCCAAGCGATATCCGACGGCTGCCTGGCTTGACTGCGCCCCCCTCCGAGGACACACTCCAGCTGCGCCCCACGGGGCGAGATCTTGGCGAAGGCGACGACTCAGTCGGTGGTCCGGGGGAGACGGGCTGGCGTAGCGGACCCGGCCGACAGGATAATCCGGACCCCCTCCTCGACCGGGAGCCCCGTAGAGATCACTTCCTCCCTGGGGAGCAGGATCACGTCGCCCAGGTAGAGGTGGTTGGTGGGAACAAAGACTATGACCATCTCGCGCTTGCCGTCCTCACCCTCTACCAGCACCTCGCCGGTGACAAAGCCGAAGGCATATTCGCCCTTGCGTGGGTGCTCCGCCAGCACGACCTCGCGAAAGGCGCTTCGTCGCTCGGGGGAGAACGATTCGAAGAGCTGTTTGACGGAGGGATACACCCTCCGGAAGACCGGGACCCATCGTAGGAGGCCCTCTGCCCAGCGGAGGATCCGGCGACCCACCACGTTGGTCGCGACCACGCCCATGACGAACATCAGCACCAAGGCGGTCAGGACGCCAACCCCGGGGAGCCGACGGCCAAACAGCTGCTGGTACACTGGGGAGAAAAAGTCGTCGACCGTTGCCGAGAAGACGTAGAGCAGCCAGGCAGTGGCGATGGCGGGGACCGTGACGAAGAAGCCGGCGATGAGGCGGACTTTGAACCAATTCCTGACCTTTCCTGGCATGGCGCTCTGATGAGACCACAAGGGCGAAGACGTGTCAAGGAACGGACCGCTAGAAGCACGCCCCGTCGCGGCCCGCCCGGGGGCGGTGCCCGGCTCGCCGGTCAGGTCGCGCTGGTCACCGGAGGAGCGCTGCGCCTGGGGCGCGCGATCGCGGAGGCCCTAGCACGGGAAGGGTGTCATGTGGCCATCGGCTATCACAGGTCGGCCAGCGCGGCCCGTGCCACGGTAGCGGACCTCCGCGCACTGGGCGTGGACGCGCTGGCGCTTGGCGGCGATGTGTCGGTTCCGGCCGCCGCCCGCGGTCTCGTTCGAGAGACCCTCAAGCATTTCGGCCGGCTCGACCTGCTGGTCAACAACGCGGCGATCTTCCTCAGGACGCCGCTGGCGCAAACCACGCCGGCTCAGTGGGATCGGCTGCTGGATGTGAACCTGAAAGGCCCCTTCCTCTGCTCGCAGGCCGCATCCCGGGTGATGCTCCGCGCCGGACGGGGGCGGATCATCAATATCGCGGACGTGGGCGGGGTGCGCCCGTGGCCGTCCTACGTCCCCTACTGCGTCTCGAAGGCCGGTCTTCTGATGTTGACCAGGGGCTTAGCCCTCGCCCTGGCCCCTCGCATCCAGGTCAACTGCGTGGCCCCCGGAACCGTCCTCCTCCCGGAAGGCGCTCGTCCCGCGATGCGAGCGCGGCTCAGACGAGAGGTCCCGATGGGGGGGGAGGGCACACCCGAAGACGTCGCCTCGGCAGCCGTCTTCTTCGCCGCCTGTCCGGCATACATCACCGGGCAGGCGCTGTTCGTGGACGGCGGGGTGACGGCGAAGTGAGCCCTGATCCGAACCCGATGATGCCAACCACGATCTTGGGGAGAGGCCTCGGAAGGCCGCGAGCGTGGGATAGGACCCCACGATTCGGATCGGGGTGAGTTGAGGCGGGATGCGATCAGGGGATGATGATCCGGCCGCCGCCCATGACGCGCAGAAAATCTCCAAGCGAACTGAAGCGCATGAGGGGATTCGAGTCCTTCTCCTCACCGATGGTGGAAGTCGATCCCCCGTAGTTGTGACCGGGGAAAAGGACAGTCTGATCGGGCAGCTTGGCCAGGCGCTGCGTCAAGGAGTAGTACATCTCCGTGGGATCGCTCCCCGGGAGGTCCGTGCGGCCGCAGGAGCCGATGAAGAGGGTGTCGCCCGAGATCAGCCGATCCTCCACAAGGAAGCACTGGGAGCCGGACGTATGCCCGGGCGTGTGGAGGAAGGTGATCGTCAGCCTGCCCACCTGGAGGGTGTCGTTGGCGTCCACCTTGACGAGGTCAGAGCCGAACCCCTTGAGGAACTCCCGCTCGGCTTTGTGGACGTAGATCTTGGCCTTGGTTTTCTCCAGGAGATCCTCCACACCCGGGATGTCCATCCCGAAGAGGTGCCCGCCCACGTGGTCCTGATGGGTGTGGGTGATGAGGGCACCGACGAGTGTCATGTCGTCGCGCTGGATCGTGTCTAGGACGGTGTCGATCTCCCAGGCTGGGTCCACGACCACGCACTGCTTCGTCACCGGGTCCCCGACCAAGTAGACGAAATTCTGCATGGGTCCAAGTTCCATCTGCTTCAAATAGAGCTGCTCTGGCATAACCCTCATCTTACAGTGCCGCTCCCCCCTGGGCAACGCGCTGCGGCTGGCACCCGCGAAGACCCCGCCCTCTCCGAAGCGGGGTCCCGCACCGGGCGGCGGGCGGGGACGGACTCGGGCCGGGCCGGCAACCGAAGCCGCTGCGACGGAGCTTATGGCTTACAAGGAAAGATCTTCGGGGACCTTGGGAAGGTCGCCGAGGTGGCCGGTCTCCACCGCATAGAGGGTAGGAGACGCGTTGGTCCTGAGGTAGGTCTTGTCCCCCTCCTGCTTGCCCACGGCGAGCCCACCGATCTCGCTGCCGTCCGCCTTCCAGAGGGTCACCTCGTAGGTGGGCTGGTCGAGCCCGTACCGTGAGGCCTCCCCCCCCCCGGGTGAGACAAAGTCGGTCCACTTGAGCGTGGTGAGCGTGAAGAGGAGATCCGCGATCTTGTCCCCCCGGGCCTTGCCCTTCTCGGGCTCCACCACGCGCCAGTCCTTCTCGCCCTTGCGCTCGAACAGCATCACTCGCTCGTCGTCTTTGATCTGAAGGCGCGTGACGTCCCTGGGGTCGAAGGATCCCAGGAGCGTGCGGTCCCGGAGCTCGGTGGTGGAGCGGGCGAGCTTCTTGAGCGCCTGGGCTTGCACCAGGACCACCGGCCCTTGCCGGGCCACGGCCGCATAGGCCATGGCCTTGCCGTCACGCTTCTCGGCGGCAGGAGCCAGGAGCACGGTCTTGGGCGAGGAGGCTTCCTTCTCCCAAACGGAAACTCTGACCTGAGGCTTGGGCAGGTAGCGCCCCACGGCCTGAGCCTCGTCGGCCAGGAACTGGAGAGCCTTGAGGTCACGGAGTTCCCAGAGCACCCCGCTCACCTCGCTCTCATCAGCCTCGAGCTCCTCGGGCTCGGAGATCTGCCAGGTCTCGTCGTCCTTGACCAGGACCACTTCCCCCTTGGGGCTCTCCAGCTCGAGCTTGACCACGCGGTTCCAGTCCCAATCGAGAAGCGTCTTGTCACGCAGGTCAGCCACGGTCTTCGGGAGCTTGGTCCAGATCTCTTTCGCGACCAGGAAGACGTTTTCCTCGCCCGGGCGCATGGCGTAAACCCCGTCTGTGTCCGGGTCGAGCCTGCCCAGGAGCAGGTGCCTAGCGGCCCGCTCCTCCCCCGTGCCGGTCCAGAGTGTCACCCGGGTTGGGCGATCGAGCCCGTAAGGGGAGAGGGATTCGGGGGCCTCAGCCACGAACGCTTTCACCTTCTCGAAGCGGACCTTGTCCAGGAAGTCTACGAGACGCTCCCGGTCGGCTCGGTAGGGATGTGGCTTGACCATCTTCCATCGCGTCGCCTCTTCTTCCCGCTCTGCCGAGAGGACCTGACCTCGGTAGGTGATCTCGACCTGCCTCACGTCCTGCCGGTCGAAGGCGAGGATGGTCTTGTCCCGAAAATCGATCAGCGGCTTCTCGGCATGTCCGAGGATGAACTCCGGGAGCAAGAAGACAGCAGGTTTCTCGCCTTCCTTGGCATAGACCCAGCTCTGCGTCGGGTTCCGCTCCCCCAAGAGCAGCGTGAGCGGTTCGGCAGTGTCCTTGATCCGAATGGTGACTTCGGCAGCCGGTGAGTCCAGGCCGAAGTCAGCCAGCTTGGACGGATCCGATTCGATCTCTCGACCCACCTTGGCCGTCACCAGGTTGGTCACGAGGTCGTCGATCCGACCCTTGTCGCCGCTGCCCTTGACGGGCTCCACCAGCATCCAGCCGTCCGCCTCCCGCTTGATGCGGACGCTGTCCTCCTGTCGCTTGAGGATCACTTCCTCCACATCCTTGGCCTCGACCATCCAGAGTCGGTCCTTGGCCTCCCGGGCCTTCTCCCGCTCCGGCCCCAGGCGGACCTCGTAGACGTAGTAGAAGATGGCCAGGGCAGCGAAGATCAGGGCGAGTGCGGCGGTGCTCTTCCAACGCATACTCTCACTCGGAGGGGGGCTGCGCCCCCCTTCCGAACCTCTAGTTGGCGTACCTGCGCCGCATCATCACGAAGATCCCCAAGATCACGATGGCACCGGGGAGCGCCACAACAGGCAGAAAGAAAATGAGCCGACCCTGGGTCGCCGTGAGGAAGACGGGCGTCACGCGGGTGTCCTTGGGGCGGATGGCAATCAGGTCTTCCTCCTCGGCGAGCCAGCTCACTGTGTTGAGGAAGAGGTCCCTGTTACCCTGGACGTTCAGGAATTGGTTGGAGGCGAGGTCGGAGGTGCCGAAGACCACGATTCGTGCCTTGAGGTCCTTGGCTCCTTCCGGTGGCGTGGTGGCGTCCACCGCGGCCACCGCCGCCACGGGCACCGGCCCGACGCGGTCTTTCTCGTCCTGAGTGACCTGGCCGCTGTCCACCTCCTCGCGCGTGGTCTCAGCCCAGCTGCCAGGGCCCGACCGGGCCAGGACCTGGGCGCTCACGCCCTTGGGGGGACTCGGCTGCACATCGACGGTTCGGGCGAGGGGGAAGAAGGTCAGCGTGCTGCCGAAGTCCTCCGTGATCGGGTGGCGCTCGTACTGGAAGATCGCCGGCATCACGAAGTCTCCTCCGAAGGCCCTCGAGAGCCGGTCGATGACGATGTCCTTGCCAAGGCTGACGCCGTACTTGACGAGATACTCGGCGAGCCCGTCGGCCTCGAACGCGTTGACCATGAAGAAGACATTCCCCCCGGTTGCAATGTAGGCATCCAGGGCGCTGAGCTCGGCGGAGAGGAGGTCGTTGCGGGGTCCTGGCACGATCACCAGCGCCGCATCATCGGGGACCTTGGCCTCCCGGACCAGCACCAGATCCTTCACCTCGTAGTTGGCCTGCTCCATGGCCGCCTTCGCATTGCTGAAGCCAGGTCGGTCGGTGTCCTCGAGCTCATGCTCGCCGTGCCCCTTGACTACGTACACCACCCGCTTGCCCTCGCGCGTGACCTTCACCAGAGCATTGGTGAGCTTCTCCTCCTGGGTCTCGAGCACCTTCTCGGATTTGGCCTTGGTGTCCAGCACCACGGTCCCGTACATCTCGATCCCGTAGCGCCGGGCCAGGCCTGGGTACCGGTCTGGGTCCACGATCTGCCAGCTGAACTCGCCGCGAGAGTAAGAGGCGTACTGTTCGAAGAGATCCTCGGCCACCCGCCTCGCCGGCTGGTCGGCGCGGAAAAACCCCGTGGCCTCCACGTTGACGGGCAGGTTCTGGAGGACCTTGACAGTCTGGGGAGAGAGGCTGTGGCGCCGGTTCTCTGTGAGGTCCAGGCGGTAGCTGTGGCGGTACGAGACCGCTTCCACCAGGGCAATGATCCCCAAAACCAGAAGCACCATGATCAGGGCGTTGGCACCGTAGCGGGCGGACCGCCGGGCGAAGAAGGCGCGGACATCGGCGAA
The DNA here is from genome assembly GCA_046758385.1 of Methylomirabilia bacterium. Classification (GTDB taxonomy): domain Bacteria; phylum Methylomirabilota; class Methylomirabilia; order Rokubacteriales; family CSP1-6; genus JBHIAB01. Next base: position 8,698 of record JBHIAB010000148.1, read on the forward strand.
GTTGGCGTAGAGCGCGAACAGCAGGCAGGCGGCCCCGATCAGCGCGGTAGCCGCCCGAGCCGCTTCCCACTCGGGCTTGCCGATCGCCAGGCCGGCCGCGGAAACCAACACGGCCAGGCCCACAATGGTGGCCCACCCTCCCAGCGTTTTCATCCTCGCCATCGCTTGGACTCCAGCGAGCGAAGCGTCAGGAAAAGGGCGAGGACCGTAAAGTTCAGATAGTAGATCACGTCCTTCGTGTCGAC
>JBHIAB010000149.1:0-8874 GCA_046758385.1 Methylomirabilia bacterium
CCTCCTTGAGCTTCCGCTCCAGGCTCTTGTCCGGGGTCAGGAAGAGCACCTTGGCAAGCTGCTGGGTGATCGTACTCCCCCCCTCCACGATGCGCCCTCGGCGAAAGTTCTGATAGACGGCCCGGGCGATCCCGATGGGGTCTACGCCGAAATGGGAGTAAAAGCGCGAGTCCTCCACTGCGAGGATGGCGTCCTTGAGGTGCTTGGGGATCTTGGCCAAGCTGACGAAGAGCCGGCGTTTCACCCGGAACTCGGTGATGAGCTCGTCATTCTCGTCGTAGAGCTTGGATCCTTCGATCGGCTTGACGGTCTCCAAGTTAGTGACCGCCGGAAGCGAGCCGGGGAGGACGGCAAAGGCCCAGAGAACAGTGGCTGCCGCCCCGAGCGTGCCGAGGAACAAGAAGGTGCCGATGAGGAGTGCTACCCGTCGGGGCCACAGGCGCTGGCCGCGCGCAACTCGGCCCCCTCGTTTGCCCACGGGAATCAAAGGCTGACCCTCCCGGTCCACTATTGGGCCCCTGTGGTTAACGCCCTGGCCTCCCTGAGTCGCTCGCCCCGGTGACTCAATTAAAAGCGTTGGATCCCTCGCCGCCTCTCTCTAGGCTACCCGACCGTCACGGGAGGAAGCCTTAGCGTGGCCCAACCACACGGGAACCCGTCGGCAAAATCGGGAACTCGCACTTGCGATCCTGAGGTCGCCGGGGGCGATTCTTCGAAAGCTGCTCCATCCTTGCGAGGTATATCCCGGTAGATCCGCTGATGGCTTGGGCGGCCCATAGGGTTCACCAGCCCCATTCTAATAAGCTCCAGGATCTGCAAACGTTTGAGAGCCTCCCACGCTCTTATGGGTTTAGTGTTCGAGGCTTCTCCCGCTGGCACACGCGATGCAATTGTCGAGCCCGTCCTAATAGAGGAGAGGGCGGATCGATGAACTCCATGCGCCCGCGACTTTCTCCGAGCATGGGTCAGCTGAGCACCAAGCAGCGGTGGGGCGTTAGCCTCGCCATCCTGGGGCTTCTCGTGGCCTTCGGCATCTATGAGATCAGCACGGAAGCGGCCATTTATCGCTTCGTCCAGCGTCTGGCCACCGAGCAGGGCTTCCTCCAAGAGACTCTCGGGGCCTGGGGATGGGGCGCCCCGCTGATTTTCATCTCTGTCCAGGCCTTCCAGGTGATCCTCTCTCCCATTCCTGGGGAGGCTAGCGGAATCCTGGGCGGCTACCTCTTCGGGCTCTCCCTCGGCTTCACCTACTCTACGATCGGGCTCACGGCCGGGACCGCGCTGGCGTTCCTGATCGGGCGCGCGCTCGGCGCCTCGGTCCTCCGTCGCTACATCAGCTTGCCGCTCTGGGCGCGGAGGGGGCGCATCGTGGAGGCGGAGGGCACGATCCTGGTCTTCGTCATCTACCTGATTCCGGGGTTCCCCAAGGACATTGTCTCTTACCTCCTCGGGGTCAGCCCCATCCCGGCGTGGCGCTTCGTCGTGGCCTCCGCCCTCGGCCGGGTGCCGGGCACGTGGGTCCTCTCTGCCGAGGGATCCAAGACGGCTGCGGGGGAGTACACGGAGGTCGCGCTGCTCGCGGCCCTGGTGGTGGCCGTCGCGGTGCCTCTCTTCTACTATCGCTACCGGATGCTGAACTGGGCCCGGAGCCTCGCTCCCAAGACTAGACAAAGACCTTAACAGTCGTCCGGCCAGTCGATCGGTGGGAGACACAGGATCCCAAGGCGAACGTACACGGGGAACTCCCAGAGACTCTGAATTGCGTAGCTCGGCACAGTGAAGGTGCCAGAGGGCTATTCCCGACCATAGTTCGACGAACACGCCGTCGACAGCACTTCCCAGGCATGCCGGCGGCAAAAATTGCAGATGGGGAACATAGCCGTGCTCGAGATGTCTAGCTCCGTGAATTGCAAGCTCGCTTGCCCGATTTGAACCTAATGGTGGAGAGCTTTCGAAGCAGTGACGCTCCGCGCGCATCCATTAACGACTCCCGCTGCCCGTGTCGTTCAACTGCCGCTCCCTTGGATGAACTGCAAAATTTGCGGTGAGCTGATCCGACGGTCTGGAGGGCTCGGGACCCTTCCTCGAGCGGGCCCAGAGCGTTTAAAAGGTGCGCCGGACTGGCACAGGGAATGCTTAACAGTGCAAATGAAGAAATTCAACCACCACGAGGAGAGAGGAGAGCAAGGATGAACCTACGTTTTCGTCATCGAAGGTGGGTGTGGCGGGTGGTCACGCTTGCGGCAGTGCTCGCACTCGCCGGGCTGGCTCCACAGCTCGGGTTCACGAAACCCGCTCGCGGCCCGCTGTGGACCGAGCACCCGATCTTCACGACACCGACGACCTCGGGGCCCGCACGAAGCTGGGTGGAGCTTGCCAAGGGGCTCAAACCCGCCGTGGTCAACATCAGCACGAAACGGGTGCAGGAAGGCATGCCGCAAGTGCAGAGCCCCTTTGGTCCGGACGACCCGTTCGAGCAATTCTTCCAGCAGTTCTTCGGTGACCAGCCGCGCCGCATGGTCCGCAGCCTCGGATCGGGGTTCACCATCAACCCCAAAGGCTACATCGTCACCAACAACCATGTGGTGGACGGCGCCACGGAGATCCACGTGAAGCTCTCGGATGGGCGGGAACTCCCCGCCAAGGTGGTCGGTCGGGACTCCAAGACGGATCTCGCACTGCTGAAGATCGAGGCAAGCAACCTTCCGGTCATCCCGCTCGGGGACTCCTCCGAGCTTCAGGTCGGTGAGCCGGTCATGGCAATCGGCAATCCGTTCGGTCTGGAGCAGACCGTCACGACAGGCATCGTAAGCGCCACGGGCCGGGTCATCGGCGAGGGGCCGTACGACGATTTTATTCAGACTGACGCTTCGATCAACCCGGGCAACAGCGGCGGACCGCTCATCAACACGCGCGGCCAAGCCATTGGCATCAACACCGCGATCTTCAGCCAGAGCGGCGGATCGGTTGGCATCGGCTTCTCGATTCCCATCGACCTCGCGAAGTCGGTCCTCGTCCAGCTCGCTGGTAGGGGTCGCGTTGTGCGGGGCTGGCTCGGGGTGACCATCCAGCCCCTCACGCCGGCACTCGCCAACAGCTTTAATCTGCCCGACCCTAGCGGGGCTCTGGTCTCGTCTGTCGTGGACGGCTCGCCGGCGATGGACGCGCGCGTGAAACCCGGAGATGTCATTACCGCGTACAACGGACGCAAGCTCTCTCGGTCGGAAGATCTCCCGCGCGCGGTGGCCGAGACCCCGGTGGGTCAGGAGGTCCCGCTGACGGTCGTGCGCAAGGGCAAGAGGCTCACGCTGACCGCCAAGATCGGGCAGCGCCGGGAGCCAGATCATCAGGCCATGACCAAGGCCGAGGCATCGCTCGGGCTCGCCGTTCAGTCGCTCACGCCGGCGCTGGGACGTCAGCTCGGTCTGGCCAATGAGCACGGCGTGCTCGTGCGAGGAGTTGAACAGGACAGTCCGGCGGCCAGCGCGGGGATCCAACCGGGCGATATCATCGTCGAGGTCGATCATTACCCGGTCACGACGGTGCGCGAGCTCAAACAGACCGTGGACAGGCACCGCAAGGGCATCCCGATCCTGTTCCTGGTCCACCGCAACGGTGGCAACCTCTACGTGGCCGTGGCTGCCTGAGGGGCTTCACCGCGTTCGGGACGACTTCACAGGTGTGCTCAGGGGGCTCGCTGCTGGCGTCGACCGCGCGGGCGGCTGACCCCGGAAAGGACTTCGGGCGGCGTCTGCCGGTGTGGCCGGTCCGCCAGGAGGGGGTGAGAGGCACCTTCATAGGGGCGCGAGCTCCCGTTCTGGCGCCTGAGGGTGAGAACTTGGGGAGCAGAGCATGAGGACTCAGCGGCATTTGGCTGGCTTCGACACCGGCGGACACCTTTCTGCATGAGACCTACTCTTTGGTCGCCGCACAGTCATAACGCCCCCCTGGTTTCTCCGTTGCCCTGTCAGGCGGCGAGGGGCCCCAGCCTCTGCCCCGAGGGAGGTTCTGAGGGCCCCCCCTTCAGCGCTGGAGCGGCGCGGTGAAGATGCGCGATCGAGACGGCTCCGAAGGGCCGCAAGAAGGAAGGAGGTGACAAGCAATGAAATGGGCAAGCTGGACGAACGTCGTTCTGGGGCTCTGGCTCATCGTGGCTCCGTTCGCGCTCGCCTACTCGGGCGTCACCACAGCGGTTTACGAGGACGTAATCCTCGGGATCGTGATCGCCGCCCTCGCGCTCTGGCAGGCCGTGGGCGCGCAGACACCCCTGATGGCTAGCGCGAGCTGGATCGTGGCGACCGGGGGCCTCTGGGTTCTGGTCGCGCCGTTTCTGCTCGGCTACAGCAACACGACAGCGGCGGTCTACAACGACGTGATCGTGGGCCTGGTGGTGCTTATCCTCGGCTTGTGGCGGGCGCTCTCCCGCGGACAAGGCGAGATGCCCCACATGGCGGCGCATCATTAGCGCATCGCAGTCCAGAGTCGCGGGAGCCGCCGGGGGGGCTCGTGTCAGGGCTCCCCTGTCGGCTTCGGCAAATCGAGGGAAGTTTCATGTCAAAGCGTCTCGTCTCCAGCGAAAGTCGGATCCGCGTGTCCGGGATTCTCGATGGCTCGCGAGCGATGGAACTGGTGAATCACCTTCGTGATCACGCCAACGGGGAGATTGTACTGGAGTTTTCGGAGGTCGAAGCGTTTGAAGCGTTCGGTGTCGAAGTGCTGCTCCGACACCTGGGGGGGGCTGGGCGCGCGGACACCAGAGTCCGGTGCTGTGGTCTCCCACCGTCTCTGGCGCAACGGATGCAGGAGGCGGGGGTTGCCGTGGCACCGTCGGCCCGGCATCCGCGATGGACCCGATGAGATGGGGGTGCGACCGGCATCGCGCTGTCCGGGTTGGCGTGGCCCTCGGAGGCGGCGGCGTGAGAGGGCTCGCCCACGTTGGCGTCCTTCGCGCCATGACGGAAGAGCGCATCCCGGTGGACCTCATCGCTGGCATCAGCATGGGTGCGATCGTGGCGGCCAGGTTCTCGCTGATGGAAGGCTTGCCCGACCAAAGCCTGATCGGAGGCCTGGGGGGTCTGGGACTCAGCCCACTGCCGTCCTTGGCTCAAGGCCCCGATAGCAACGGCTGGTGGGGACGCCTGCGTCGCCTGGTCGACCTGCAACGATTCATGCTCGACAACCTGCTCTGGTGGGGGGTCGCCCACGAGGCGAAGGCAGACGCCCTGCTGTTGGAGCTGACGGCGGGTAAGCGTCTGGAGGAGGGCCGGATCCCGCTCGCGGTCGTGGCGTGCGACTTGATTTCGGGAACTCCGGTGGTCTTCCGGACCGGCCCGGCGAGGCTGGCGCTCCGGGCCAGCACCGCGTTGCCCGGGTTTTTCCCGCCGGTCTCGCACAACGGCCAGCTCCTTGCGGATGGAGGACTCGTGGGCATGGTCCCCACCGGAGTTGTCCGGGAGATGGGAGCCGGCCTCGTGATCGCGGTGGACGCGGATCCCCCACACTCCGTTCCGGAGATCCGCGACGGGTTGGAGGCATTCCTCCGGGTCCTGGACATCTGCTGGCAGCACCACAAGGAGTGCCTTCTCCGCGAGGCGGACGTCGTCATCCGGCCCGAGTTCGGCGGACCGATCAGGACCCTGGACTTCTCCAAGAGTGGTCAGTGCGTCGAGGCGGGGGCGCGGGCGGCCCGTGAAGCCGTGCCTGTCATCCGGTCCCTGCTGCAGGACAAGCAGCCAGGGAACCTTCACCGCTGGCTAGGCACCGTGATGCGAGGTCGGCGAGGCTAGCTTGGGGCTTTCGGTCGTGAGGATAGTGCGGTGCTGCCCGAGCGTGCAGACTGAGAACGCAGGTATGGGGATCCGATATAGGAGCGGTTCACGCCACGGCCTCGGCCATCGATAACAGGCCGAGGGGGTGCCGTTCCATTCTCGGTGGGCGCCCATCGTGGTGGCGCTGGGGGCGCGTGGATCTGCACTTTTCCGTTCATCGCCTTGCTGCTTGTACCCTGGCTGGGTTTCAAGACGGTCGGGAGCGCGGCGCTTCTTGGAGTCTATGGTTATCGCCGGGATCTGCTGGGGCTCCGTGCCAGGAGCTCTGACCTGTGGGATGCCCCCGACGCTACTTCATTCTCATATCGCCATTCACACGTTGAGATGGCCAAGCAAATTGCGGCACGACGGCAACGGCGGGAAGCGGCGTCCTGACGCCTGTCAAAACGGTTGAGCTTCACACTCGGGGCCTGAGCTGCGCCTCGTGTGTGGCGCACATCGAGGAAACTCTGCCGGGGCTACTCCGGGGGCAGTCAAGTTCGCGACAGAGCGGGCCATGGTGAGGTACGAGCCCAAGGGGACCAATCCGGTCGTCCTGGTTCAAGCGGTGCGTGACGCCGCATACGAGGTCCCGCTGAAAACGGGAGATCCGCGAAGCGGGGAGCCCGGAGATGACCCGGTGACGATCCGGGAACGGGATTCAATGAGTCAGATCCGCGTCCCGGGCTCTGAGCTCGGCCTCATCTTCCAAGAGCTGCTCGCGGGACAGCTCTGGTCCGAGGTCGCCTCGCGCTACCCCGCCCAAGGCAACTCCTGACGCACGTGCTGCTCCTGGACCTTCGAACGATCTGGCAGTAGACCGCAGGGCCGGCGACCAGACGGGCATGTCCCATTTCGGTGCTTTCCGGGGGCCACCGCAGGCCATCAGGGGCTCGGTGCCCCGGATGAAGGCCATCCTCACAGGGCGGCGGCAGCCGCCTGTCGGGTCCGGGTCTATCGGGAGGATGACCACGCCCTCGGGCATCGGGAACTGCTCCGGCTCGGTATCGGCCAGGATCTTTTTCATGTAGCTCAGCCAGATCGGCAGCGCCGCACGCGAGCCGGTCTCCTTCGGGCCTAAGCTCCGGGGCAGGTCGTATCCCACCCAGACTCCGGTTACCAGCGTGGGCGTGAAGCCGATGAACCAGGCGTTGGAGTAGTCGTTCGTCGTTCCCGTCTTTCCGGCGATGGGCCGCCCCAGGACCCTGGCCCTGACCCCGGTGCCCCGCTGGATCACTCCCTTGAGCATATGGGTGGCCACAGAAGCGACCTCCGGAGAGAGCGCTACCTTGCCCTGGGGAATGTATTCGTCCAGAAGCTTCCCTTTGGCATCGGTGACATAGCGGATCGGCGTGGGGGACATCCGGACACCCTGGTTGGCGAGCGCGCCATAGGCTGAGGTCAGCTCCAGGAGCGAGAGCTCCGAGCTCCCCAGCGCAATGGTCAAGTCTTGGTTGAGCGGACCCGCTACCCCGAGGCGGCGCGCGACCGCGACCGTCCGGTCGATGCCGATCTGCTCTTGGAGCTTGACCGTTGCCACGTTGACTGAATGCTCAAGGCTTTCCTGGAGGGTGATGAAGCCACGGAACTTCTGGCCGTAGTTCTCCGGCTCCCACGGTTTTCCGTTCCGGCCGATAGGGTAGGTGACGGGGCTGTCCTCGATCAGGGTAGCGGCGGTGAACCCCAGCTCCAGGGCGGCGATATACACGAACGGCTTGAAGGCCGAGCCGGGCTGGCGTTTGGCCTGCACGGCCCGATTGAACTGGCTCCTCGAGAAGTCAGAGCCGCCAAGCATGGCCTTGATGTAGCCGGTCTGGGGCTCGATGGTGATCAGTGCGCCCTCGGGGCGTTCCCGGTCCTGACGCGACTTTCTTTTGCCCAACGGCTCTCTCGTGCGGGAATCCAGTGCGCGGAGCCCCTCCCGCAAGGACCGCTCGGCCAGGGCCTGCATCCGAGGAGAGAGCGAGGTGTAGACCCTGAGCTCGGCCTTGAAGACCATGTCTTCCCCGTACCTGTCGGCGAGGAACCCACGGACATACTCGACGAAGTACGGGGCTGGGGTGCGGCGCTTCTCGGTGGGGACCAACGCGGGGTCGGCGACCTTGGCCCGTTCGGCCTCGGCCCGCGTGACCGTCCCAACCTCTACCATCCTGCTCAGGACGTGGGCGCGGCGTCGCCTGGCCGTTTCGGGATGCTCGAAGGGCGAGTAGCGTGCAGGCGCTTGGGGAAGGCCTGCCAGGAGCGCGGCCTCACCTAGGGTGAGCTCTGTCACCGGCTTGCCAAAGTATGTCTGGGCGGCCGCTTCCACGCCATAGGCCCCGTGGCCGAAGTAGATCTGGTTGAGGTACATCTCGAGCACGCGGTCCTTGGAGTAGCGGCGCTCCAGTTCCAAGGCCAGGAAGACCTCCTTGAGCTTCCGCTCCAGGCTCTTGTCCGGGGTCAGGAAGAGCACCTTGGCAAGCTGCTGGGTGATCGTACTCCCCCCCTCCACGATGCGCCCTCGGCGAAAGTTCTGATAGACGGCCCGGGCGATCCCGATGGGGTCTACGCCGAAATGGGAGTAAAAGCGCGAGTCCTCCACTGCGAGGATGGCGTCCTTGAGGTGCTTGGGGATCTTGGCCAAGCTGACGAAGAGCCGGCGTTTCACCCGGAACTCGGTGATGAGCTCGTCATTCTCGTCGTAGAGCTTGGATCCTTCGATCGGCTTGACGGTCTCCAAGTTAGTGACCGCCGGAAGCGAGCCGGGGAGGACGGCAAAGGCCCAGAGAACAGTGGCTGCCGCCCCGAGCGTGCCGAGGAACAAGAAGGTGCCGATGAGGAGTGCTACCCGTCGGGGCCACAGGCGCTGGCCGCGCGCAACTCGGCCCCCTCGTTTGCCCACGGGAATCAAAGGCTGACCCTCCCGGTCCACTATTGGGCCCCTGTGGTTAACGCCCTGGCCTCCCTGAGTCGCTCGCCCCGGTGACTCAATTAAAAGCGTTGGATCCCTCGCCGCCTCTCTCTAGGCTACCCGACCGTCACGGGAGGAAGCCTTAGCGTGGCCCAACCACACGGGAACCCGTCGGCA
>JBHIAB010000150.1:0-8837 GCA_046758385.1 Methylomirabilia bacterium
CACGCTAACCTCGGCTATGCGCTCGCCTCACAGGGGAAGGTTGACGAAGCTATCGAACACTTTCAGGAGGCGCTCGGACTCGATCCGGCTCATGTTAACGCTCACAACAACCTGGGACTCGCGCTACTCAAGCAGGGCAAGCTGACCGACTCCATTGAACATCTTCAGCGGGCCGTGCGAATCAAACCCGACTCACCTGAAATTCACGCCAACTTAGGCTTCGCCCTAGCCCGTCAGGGCAGGCTCGAGGCCGCCATTAAGCGATACCAGCAAGCCCTTGCGCTCAAACCGAGCTTTTCGGAAGTTCACAACAACTTGGGCCTCGTCTTGATGAGCGAAGGCAAGCTCCCTGAGGCGATCAATCACTTTCGGCAAGCCCTTCAAATCAGACCCAACTTCAGTCAAGCGCGCAGTAACCTCGAAGCAGCCCTAAGCCAGAAAGACAAGTAAAGACTGCGGGCTGGAAGAGCTATCTCGCGGAGAGCAGCACGCAGCAAGAAGGCTCATGTTGGGTCCCAAGGGGCGGCGGCTCGGTGTGGGGGTCGAGTTGCCATCGCTCTGTCTGGCGTGTCGCCCAGCGCGTCACAAGCAGCTCGTGGCCGTCGGTGTCGAAGATGATAGCTCCGTCACGGTCGGTCCGGTAGACGCGGACGCCGCTGGCCGTGAGGCGCTCGAGGGTCTCGCGAGTGGGGTGGCCAAACGGGTTTCGGGCACCCACCGTGATCACGCCGAAGGTCGGACGGGCCGCAGCCAAGAATGCTCTGGTGGTTGAGAACCGGCTGCCGTGGTGCGCCACCTTCAGGACCAGGTGGCGGAGGGGCTGATGCGCGTCGAGGAGGGCGCGTTCTCCTTCTCGCTCCAGGTCTCCGGCGAAGAGAAAGGACGCTTCTCCCCAGTCCAGGCGCAGGACCAGGGAGTTGTTGTTGTCATCCGAGGTGGGGTGGCGGAGGGAGCCCTGGAGGTAGCGCGCCGGAGGGTTGAGCACCGTTATCATCACCGGTCCCAGCCAGATTCGCTCGCCGCGATGAAGGGAGCGCCGGCGCACCCCGGAATTCTCCACGAGCTCTCGGAGCCCGAAGGTTCTACGATCCCAGTACCCGTTGTCCCAGGACTCTCCGACCGTGAAGCGCCTGAGCACGGCGGGAAGTCCGCCGGCGTGGTCTGGGTCTGAATGGGTCACGGCGACCACGTCCAGGTGCCTGACCGCGCGATTCCACAGGAACGGAGCGATAACCAACTCTCCCACGTCGAGGCGTCTGGAGCCTCCTGGGCCTCCATCGATCAGGAGCCGCTCGCCGCCGGGGAGCTCCACGAAGACGGCATCGCCCTGTCCCACATCGAGAAAGGTCACGCGGAGCCGGCCCTCATTAGGCTTGATCCACGGCCAAAGAGAGGCGGCAACCACCCAGAGCGCAAGAAGGCCCGCGACTACCCATCGGAATCGGTACGGCCGTTGCTCAGGTTCGACTTCGAATCCGTTGGGGCGAGACGATCTGGGGGCGGAGAGAGATTCAATGCTCGGCCACGCCAGGATCCAAAGGAGCCCGTAAAACGCGCCCACTACACTCCAGTGAGGCGCCGGCAGATGGACCATGGCTCCCGGGATGGCGCTGGCGCTGTAGACGGCTGACCTGAGGGCAAGGAGGACCAGCCAGACACTCTGAAAGAGGACGTGCCCGAGGGCCTCGGAGGTTGCGGTTATCAGAAGCGCCGTCAGTCCCAGGGTGATGGCAAGCGCTGCCAGGGGGACCACAAGGAGGTTGGCGGCGATTCCGATCAGCGAGAGCTGATTGAAGTGACTCAGCATGAGCGGGGTCACTGCGAGCTGAGCGCCGGCGCTCACCGCAATTGCCCCAGCGAGCCACCTGGGCCATCCTCGCTCCTCCAGGCGGGAGAGGATGGGCGGCGCGAGGCAGACGATCCCGACGGTCGCGGCAAAGGAGAGCTGAAATCCTGGCTCCCAGAGATCTCCTGGTCGCCAGACCAGGATGACGAGGGCTGCCAGGGCCAGGCTGTTGAGGACCTTGACCTCGCGCTCGAGGATGAGGCCCACGAGGAGCAACACTCCCATGACCGTGGCGCGGAGGGCAGAGGGGCGTCCTCCGATTACCAGGGCATAGCCAACGACAAGGAGGCAGGCGAGGGAGGCTACGAGCCGGCGAGGAATCCTAAGGAGTGAGAGCCCCAGGAAGATCGTCGACGCGATGAGCGCCACGTGGAACCCCGACACGGCCAAGACGTGATACACCCCAGCCCGCCTGAATGCTTCCACTGTGCCTGGAGGAAGCTCGATGCGCTCGCCGAGGAGGAGACCGGCCAGGAGACCAGCGGAGGGCGGGGGAAGGTGGCGCTTGAGGGTTGCCAGGGTCCAACGCCTGATCCTGACCGTCCACGGAGGCTCCTCGGGCGTCAGAAGCTCAAGCCAATCGCTGCGGCCGCTCGCGACGACATAGATGCCCCGACGGGCCAGAAAGGTGGGGTAGTCGAAACCGCCGGGATTTCGAAACCCCAGAGGTCTGGAGAGATGGAACTCTCCCCTGATTCTCTGCCCCTGCGTTAGTCCCACCGGCTCACCGTAGATCGTGGCTTGAACCCGTCCACGAGTCGGCCTCATCTCGGTGCCGTTCTGAATGCCCTGGGCGTCGATCAACAGGCGCGTCCTGTCGGAAGCGTAGCGCCTAGGCTCCTCGGCCAGTCGCCCTTCAAGGGGGACCGATGAGGGAAGAGGCAGATGCGCCAGGTGAGCCGGAGGGAGGGAAGGACTCCGCGCATGAATGAGGCCGAGGAGAGCGACGAAGAGGAGCACGGTGAGCCGCGCGAGCCCTTGATGCCTTCGCCATAGGGCCCATGCTGAGACGAGGATGACTGCCGGGGCGAGCCCCCAGATGATCAGGGCGGGTGGGCGAATCCACGCCGCTCCGGCTACCCCGGCGGCGAAAGCCAGGGCCACGGGGACCAGCGGCATGGTCTCGAGCCGCATCAGTTCCCCACGGTCACCAGATCTCGGATGGCTTCCAGCTTCTTCGCGCCGATCCCCGGAACACGGCGGAGGTCTTCAGGAGTAGGGAAAGGGCCGTGGCGCTGCCGGCCTTCCACGATCCGCCGAGCCAGGATGGGACCGATCCCCGGCAGGCGCTGAAGCTCCTCCTCTGGCGCGCGGTTGAGGTCGAGCCGGCCGTCTCTCCGAACGGTCACGCTTGAGAGCTTGGAGGGGCGGCGGGGTGGAGCGGGCTCCTTGTTCAGCTGAGGCTCAGAGGCGTCGAAATGCTCCAGCCGGTCAGCCACCTCAGGGAAGGTGATCCTGAGCTCGCGGATGGCGAGGCCGATTCCGAAGGCAAGCCCGAGAAGAAGGAGAAGCCAGAGCTCGCGCCTACGGTAGCCCATCGACATGCAGGAACTGGTTACATTGCTAGCGAGATCCCGGGCGACTTGGGGATACCGGAAGGCTATGGCTGACGGGACGCGGTGTCAATTGTATCGGAACAGTGACACCCCCCCCGGTAGGACGGCAGGGGCTCGTCAGGATTTCTGGCCGGTCAGGAGACAGGGCCTCTTCGAGCGCGGGCTTTGCCCGCGCAACCCGAATTGGGGGGGAGGCTCGGAAGGGGGGCAGAGCCCCCCTCCGAGGAACCTACGGGGTGAGGGCTGCGCGGGTGATGGTGGTGCCCCCCTCCCTGTTCATCCACTCGGAAGCCTGGAAGGCTTCGTCGATCTTCTCCAGGGGAAACTTGTGAGAGAGGAGCCGGGAGAAAGGTAAGCGTGCCTTCATGCGTGAGAGAAAGTCCAGCGCGCGCGGGATCACCCAGGGATCGTACATCAGGACTCCCACGATGCTCTTGGATCCCCAGATCAGCGTGGCCGGCTCCAGCTCGACTTTCACGCCTCTACTGATCGTGCCGATCTCCAGGTAGGTCCCGCCAGAGCGGAGCATGTCGAGCCCCTCGGGGATGACCTGTGGGAAGCCAACGAAATCGCAGGCCACATCAGCCCCGCGCCCGCTCGTGAGCTCGCGCACCCGCCTGACCCGCTCTTTCCGGTCAGCGATCTCCTTCAAGTTGATCGTGTGGTCGGCCCCGAAGGCCTTCGCCAGCTCGAGCCGCTCCGGGAGCTGGTCGATGACGATGACGGTCTGAGCGCCCATGTCTTTGGCCACGCCGGTGGCCTGGATCCCGAGCCCCCCCGCACCCTGGATGACCAGGCTGTCGCCAAACCGAAGCCCTGCCGCGTGGAGACCATAGATCACCTGCGAGAGCGCGCAGTTCACCGGTGCGACCAACTCATCGGCGAGATCGTCCGGAACCTTGAAGACGAAACCTCCGGGGTTCACGTAGTAGTACTCGGCGAAGGCCCCATGGAAGTGGGGGAACCGAGAGGGGCCGAGGGGCCGGCTGACCTTGTTGGGGCAGGCTGCCGGCTGCTTGTTGAGGCAGGCGTAGCACCGCCCGCAGGGGTAGAAGTAGCAGTAGGCGACCCGGTCGCCCTCCGAGAGGGGGTGGCCCAGGGAGTCGGTCTTGATCTTCGCACCGAGCCTGGCCACCCGCCCCGCCATCTCGTGGCCGTAAATCCATCCGTCGTCGGGGAGCTTGAGCGGCGCATCGCCTCGCCAGAAGTGGAGATCAGAACCGCAGATGTTGGAGAGGGTGAGCTTGACCAGAATCCCTTCGGGCTCGACGTCGGGGAGCGGAAGCTCACGCACCTCGAAGGGCTTGCCCGGCCCGTGAAAGACAGCGGCTTTTCCAGTGGCAGGCATGGATGACACCTCTCACCCTGCGCTCGCCGAGGCCTCTACTCGGCGGTGCCTTGCTCCTTCCCCAGCTCGAACGCCTCGTGGAGCGTCCGCACGGCCAGCTCCGTGTACTTGTCCTCGATCACGCAGGACACGGCGATCTCCGAGGTGGAGATCATCTGGATGTTGATCCCCTCCTTGGCGAGGGCGGAAAAGGTGCGCGCGGCGATGCCTGAGTGGCTCCGCATCCCCAGCCCCACGATGGAGACTTTGGCGACCAGGTCGTCAGAGGTCACTCCCTGGGCCCCGATGCGCGGGGCCACCGCCTGGAGCGCGGCCACAGCCTTGGCGCGGTCCTCCCGGGCAAGGGTGAAGGAGATGTCGGTGTAGCCGTCCCGGCTGATGTTCTGGACGATCATGTCCACCACGACGTTTTCGGCCGCCAGGGCGCCGAAGACCTGGGCGGCGATGCCGGGCCGGTCGGGAACCTTCAGGATCGAGACCTTGGCCTGATCCTGGTCGTGGGTGACGCCGGTCACGAGGACATCTTCCATCCCGTGTTCCTCCCTGGTGACGAGGGTGCCTGAGTCCGGCTTGAAGCTCGAGCGGACGTGGATCGGAACCCCGTACTTCTTGGCGAACTCGACGGACCGCGACTGGAGCACCTTGGCCCCGAGGCTGGCCATCTCCAGCATCTCGTCGTGGGAGATCCGTCCGAGCTTCCGCGCGTCGCGAACGATGGCGGGGTCTGCGGTGTACACCCCGTCCACGTCGGTGAAGATCTCGCAGACGTCCGCCTTGAGCGCCGCCGCCAGCGCGACGGCGGTCAAATCGGAGCCCCCCCGGCCCAGCGTCGTGATCTCGTCCTCATCGGTGATACCCTGGAACCCCGCTACCACCGCCACCTCCCCTGCCTTCAGCGCTCGCTGAAGGCGGGCGCTGTCGATCTTCCGGATGTGTGCCTGGCCGTGGCGCGCGTCGGTGTAGACTCGTACCTGAGCCCCGGTGAAGGAGCGGGCGGCGCGGCCCAAGGACTGGATGGCCATGGTCAGGAGCGCGATGCTGGTTTGCTCGCCGGTGGTCAGCAGCATGTCCAGCTCGCGAGGCGCCGGGGAGCAGCTGATCTGCTGAGCCAGCGTGAGGAGCGTGTCGGTGGTCTTGCCCATCGCCGAGACCACGACGACAAGCTGATGCCCCTGGGCGGCGGTGTCCACCACGCGGAGGGCCACGTTTCGGACCTTCTCGGGGTCGGCGACCGAGGAGCCACCGTACTTCTGAACAACGAGGCTCATGGCAGTGGGGAAGTCCTCCGGTGCGCGCTAGGGGTTGTAAACTCTAAATTAACGCCTCTGGTGGTCTGATTCCAGCAGGTTCGCTGAGACGCCCAGGAGGAAGAGCCAGACGGACACGCCGCTGCTCCGAATCAAGCCCCGGGAACCCTTCATTCAGCCCCTCACCTACCAGGGAGCCGCTCGACCCTCGATCTGCCGGAGCGCCTCGCTGAGGCCCTCATGGTGAGACACACGGACCCGCCGGAAGGAGGGAGGTTCTTCCCCCAGGGCCGGTATGCGGAGGCTGAGAGGCTGCTCTTGGCTGCTCTCAGGGAAGCGGAGGAGATCGGGCCGCATGACCCCCGCCTGCCCGCGCGCCTCAACAACCTGGCACTGCTCTACTATGCCCAGGGCAAGCACACCCAGGCTGAGACACTCATCCGCCGGGCGCTAACGATCGCAGAGCGCCGGGGGCCAGAGCACCCCGACGTGGCTGCGAGCCTCAACAACTTGGCGCTGCTGTACGAGGCCCAGGGTCAGTACCCCCAGGCCGAGCCACTCTATCGCCGGGCACTGGCGATCCGCGAGCGCGCCCTCGGCCATGATCATCCTGAGGTGGCCCGGACGCTCAACAACTTGGCCTCGCTCCACGAAAGCCGGGGCCAGCATGCCGAGGCTGAGCGGCTCTACCGCCGGGCGCTGGCCATCAAGGAGAAGAGGCTCGGGCCTGAGCACCCGTCGGTAGCCACGACCCTCAACAACCTGGCGGCCCTCTACGAAAGCCAGGGTCAGTACGCCCAGGCCGAGCCCCTCTACCGCTGGGCGCTGGTCATCAAGGAGAAGACGCTGGGGCGTGACCATCCTGACTTGGCGGCGAGCCTCAACAACCTGGCACGGCTCTACCACGCTCAGGCCCAGCACGCTCAGGCTGAGCCCATCATCCGCCGGGCGTTGACGATCTCGGAGAGGGAGCTGGGGCCGGAGCACCCGTCGGTGGCCACGAGCCTGAACGCCCTGGCGCTTGTATACCAGGCTCAGGGCCAGTACGCGCGGGCCAGACCCCTCATCCAGCGGGCGCTCGCGATCCATGAGAAGCGGCTCGGCCATGAGCACCCCGACGTGGCCAGGAGCCTCAGCAACCTGGCCTCACTCCTCTACGTCCAGGGCCAGTACACCCAGGCTGAGCCGCTCTACCAGCGGGCGCTCCGGATCTCGGAGAAGGTGCTGGGGCGAGAGCACCCCGACGTCGGGGGGAGCCTGAACAACCTGGCCGCACTCTACAAGGCACGGGGCCAGCACGCCAAGGCCGAGCCGCTCTATCGGAGAGCGCTCCGGATCTCGGAGAAGGTGCTGGGGCGAGAGCACCCCGACGTCGCCAGGAGCCTCAACAACCTGGCGGCCCTCTACGAGACTCAGGGCCAGTACGCCCGGGCCAGGCGGCTCTACGCGCGGGCCTTGGCCATCAAGGAGAAAGCGCTGGGGCCTGAGCATCCCGATGTGGCGACTAGCCTCAACAACCTCGCGTGGCTCTCCCAAGTCCAAGGCCAGTACACCCAGGCTGAGTCCCTGTACAGACGCTCCCTGGCGATCCGCGAACGTGCGCTCGGGACGAGTCACCCCGCCGTCGCGAGCAGCTTGAGCAATCTTGCGTGGCTCTCTCACAGCCAGGGCCAGTACACTCAAGCC
This sequence comes from Methylomirabilia bacterium, assembly GCA_046758385.1. Lineage (GTDB taxonomy): Bacteria > Methylomirabilota > Methylomirabilia > Rokubacteriales > CSP1-6 > JBHIAB01. The sequence continues at coordinate 7,684 of JBHIAB010000150.1, forward strand.
GAGGCGCTCATGCAGCGCGCCCTGGCCATCCAGGAGCAGGCGCTGGGGCCGGAGCACCCCGATGTGGCCACGAGCTTCAACAACCTGGCGGAGATTTATCGCATCCAGGGTCAGTACGCGCAGGCCAAGCCGCTCTACCGGCGCGCCCTGGCCATTCGGAAGAAGATTCTCGGTTGGCGCCACCCGGACGTGGCGAGGAGCCTCAGCTCCCTGGCGGCGCTCTACGAAAGCCGGGGCAGGTACGCCAGGGCCGAGGCGCTCCTCCGGCGCGTGCTGGCGATTCAGGAGAAGGCGGTAGGGCGAGAGCACCCCGACGTGGCCAGGAGTCTCAACGCCCTGGCGCTGCTCTACTATGCCCGGCGCCGGTACGCCCGGGCCGAGAAGCTCTACCGCCGGGCGCTCGGGATTTCGGAGAAAACGGTGGGGCCAGAGCACCCCGACGTGGCGGCAAGCCTCAACAATCTGGCCTTACTCCACTCTGCTCAGGGCCAGTACGCCGAGGCCGAGCCGCTCTTGGGTCGAGCCCTGGCCATCCAGGAGCAGGCGCTGGGGCCGGAGCATCCCGACGTGGCCACGACCCTCAACACCCAGGCGTTCCTGTGCGAGGCCCAGGGCGAGTACGCCCGGGCGGAGGAGCTTTTCAGGCGTTCCCTGGCGGTGACTGAAAAGGCGCTAGGGCCGGAGCATCCCGACGTCGCAGCAAGCCTGAGCAGCCTGGCGCTGGTGTCCTGCGCTCAGGGCCAGTACGCCGGGGCCGAGCCGCTCTTGCGGCGGGCTTTGGCGATCAAGGAGAAGGCGCTGGGGCCGGACCACCCTGGGATCGTCTCGAGCCTGGAGAGCTATGCCGCCCTGCTGCGGCGAACGAACCGCGCAGCCGAAGCGGGAGCGCTCGAGGCTCGTGCGAAGGCGCTCCGTCCCAAGAGCGCCGAGAAGATCCGCCGAGGCCCCTCGACGCCTGATTCCTCAAAGCGGCGGGCGGCCCGGCGGTCACGACCGGCTTCTCCCCCATCAGGGGGCGACTCGGCGCCCCCGTGATAGGCTTCCGGGAGTCGTTTTAGTTGGAACTCGGCTAGACCGCTTGGCCGCCCAACATCTCTCTTGGCAGGCCGCCACTGGCGCCGTGCCGAGAACCGAGCAGATCAAGGACGCAGGGA
>JBHIAB010000151.1:0-8660 GCA_046758385.1 Methylomirabilia bacterium
GCCGACAGGGGCTGATCCTTGAAGGCACTCACCCACTGCCGGGCCAGGGCCTCCTCCAGGCGGTCGCGCTCCGCCGTGAGAGCCCGCGCACGCTCGATCAACTCAGGGAGGGAGGCCACCTCACTCCCCCGTCAAGCGGCGCACGCTGTCGAGCAGGTTGGCCTCCCAGCGCCCCGTGGAGGCACACTCAAACACCGGCTGATCCTTGAGTTTGCCCGAGTCACCTTTGCGGTGCCGATGGGTGCGCATCCTAGCGTTGACCTGGACCTCGGTTTCCGTCGCATTGACCGGTCGGACGTAGACAGTGAAGTTGGTCAACGCCTCACCTTCGACCCGCTCATCGCCATAACGTCCACAGTCTGCGTACACCCCGATCGGAGTCGCGAAGTCGTCCGATGCGATGACCCCGGAGTCTTTGGCCACGACCCTCAACGGGACGTTCTCGTTGCGGAAGGCCCGGATCAGCGTGTACCAGGTGCGGTCGTACGGGGCCACCACCAGGTACCGGTGGGGTGGAGGCGGAATCGGTGACACGTAGGGCGGACCACACGCGGCGAGTCCCACCGCCACCAGCGCGACGAGGAGCGTAGCGCGTCTCATGCCCTACCTGCGCTCACCTTGCGTGGTGATCAATCCCCTTGAAGGCGGAGATGAACCGGACGATTCGCTTCTCGTCAAACTCGTCTAACGTGTCGATCCGCCCCCACGCGGTGAGGGCGATCCGCGCATCCGTTCCTGGGTAGGGGGCCAAAATCACATGCTTCTCGTGGCCAACGACGATGGCCCGAAGCTGCTCCGCCAGTTCGGGGCACTCGCAATTGTACTGGACCAGCACGCCCCCGTCCTCCAGGTTGTGAACCTGAAGCTCCTTGGGGATCGGGCTGGTGTGGATCCCCCATGGAGCGATCCAGGCAACGTGAGGGCCCGAAGTCGGCGGATCGGAGTTGTAGGGTTGATGGGCATCGGTGAGGGTTTGAATGTGGGCGTTGCCGAGGCTCGGGATCGCCTCGCCCGGGAGATTGGCCGCCGCCTGGTAGGCAAACCACCCGACGACCACGGCGGCCACGATCAGCGCGCCGCTCCCGACGCTCCATGCCAGGCGGCGCCGCGCCCAGCGGCTGAGCCTGAACTTCTTGGCCTGCTTTCTCTTTCCCTTCGGCATCCCTTGAGCCTTTATAAGCTGGCGGAAGCGCGTGGGAGTCGAACCCACCTCCAGCTTGTCTAGAGCCGGACACCGGATTTGAAGTCCGGGAGGCCCACCGGGTTCCTATGCGCTTCCGAAGTTGTAACTACGCTTGGCGAAAGCGTTTTGAGTGTACCACATCAGGGCGCACCGTCCACACCGTGAGCCGGGCGCGTCTGGCTCCTCTCAGGTGCTCACGGCCGAGCATCGGAGTGACGGGCGATCGCCTAATCCTGAGCCGCCCAGTCCGACAGCCGCTTCAAGATCTCGAGGGTGAGCTGGGGACGGTTCTGAATGAGCCACTCCAGCTTCTCGGCCCGGATGACGAGCAGCTGGACATCGGTCCGAGCGACAGCGTCTGCCGAACGGGGCGCCTTGCGGAACAGGGCCATCTCCCCGAGCAGCTCCCCCTCCCCGAGGGTGCCGATCACCCGCTTGCTGCCGTCGGCGCGCTTGCGGATCTCCACCGTGCCGGAGTGAACCACGAACGCCTCGCCCTTGGCGTCGGCGCCCTCATCGAAGATGACCTGCCCCGCGGCGAACTGACGTCGCTGAAGCTCGCCGACGCTGAGGTTCTTGTAGATCTCGACCCCGATCGACGGCAGGTGCGACTTCGCCTCGACGGGCAGCCCCGCGTTGGCCCAAGCTCCGAGTCCGCCCTTGAGGATCTTCACGTCAGTAAATCCAAGCCGTCTCACTTGCCGCGCCGCCCGGGCGCTCGTGGGTTCATCGGGTCACGAACAGTAGGCCACCACCGTCCGGGAGCGCTCGATCGGGAGCCTGACGGCTCCGGACTCGAGCTCCTCTCGCGAGACGAAGGTCGACCGAGAAATCCGGAGCGGGCTGGCCTCGTAAGCCTCAGGTTTCCGGACGTCGAGAATCAGGGGCTCCTCCCCCTTTTCCATCAAGCGCACGACGTCCGACGGGGCAATCCGGTAGCGGGTTCGCCACCAGCGACGCAGCCAGAGCCCGCCAAAGCCCCCGCCGCTAACCAGGGTGACGCCCAGCGCCACCCATGCCCACGGGAACGGCCGGGGGGGCGGGTTCTTGATCTTGTCCTGAGCTTGGGCCAGCATCCGTTTGACGTCAGGGAGGTTGCCAACAAGCGCGTCGGCTTCCTCGAACCGACGCTCAGCACTCGTGAAGCGGCCGCCGAAGAAGTCTCGGAGCCCCGCCCACCAGACAGCGTTGAAGCGGCTCTCGGCGCCCGGCCTGACCTCGCTCCCCTGGACAAACTGGCGCACCGTATTGGAGGGGATGAGGAAATTGAAGCCCTGGACGATTCCACCTTCGGGTCCCGGCGCCACCGAGACAAAGGTCAGGACACCGACGACCTCACCGCGAGCGTTGACGGCGGGGCCCCCCGAGTTTCCCCAGGCCGCCGGTGCGTCCGTCTGAATCACCGGCTGGTTGGCTCGATCCTGCTTGAACCCCGAGACAGCGCCGTTGGTGACCGAGGCCTCCACCCGCGTGCTCTGGCTCAGGAGCTCATGGCTCAGCACCACTCCGGGGAAGCCCAGGATGTGGATGGGGTCGCCGATCTTCACGGCCTTGGAGTCAGCGAGGGGCAGGACCGGATAGTCCTCTCCGGCGATCTTCAGGAGGGCCAAGTCCCGCCCAGAGATCTGACCGGGTTCGAGGGTGAGCGGCGGGCTGTACTTCTTCACTTCGGCCGGCTGACGGGCGCCGTTGGAGAGCATGACGAAGATCTGGGGGAGGAGCTCTACTTTCGCCGCGGGGACGACGGTATCCTGCACTTGCCGCTTGACCCGCTCTTCCGCCCTCGCCCGTTCACGGCGGGGAATCTGCTCGAGCAGGATCGGGACACAGGCCGATAGAGCGGCTCGGCTGGCAAACCGTTGGATCATCCAAGGGCCGGGGCTATGGGCGGGCTGGACCACGTGAGCGTTTGTGATGAGGAGGCCGTTCGGGTCGATGGCCACCCTGTGCCAGTCTCACGGATGGCTGGCGGGGTCGCTCGGATTTCCCTGCCTGCGCAGTTGGCCGTGACTTCCGCCCTGACCTCGGCGACCACGAGGCCCGCAGCAGGCTTCGCCCTGAGCAGCGCCTCCTGGACCGTGAGCGGTGGCGTCGCGCCCGCGGGGGAGCGCGCCACGAACAGGGCAAGGGCCACCCCTACCGAAACGCAGAAGGACGGAAACGACACGGGCTAGATTGTATCCTCGGTCAAGCCGGAATTGAAGAAGGCCTCGGGAGGGGGCGCCCTGGGGTGCCGGTGGGCAGGCCGGCTGTGAAACTTAACTTAGAAGGTCCGGGCCCCGAGCGTCACCGCACGACCACACGGATCCGGTCGCCGGGATAGATCAGCGAGCGGTTCCGAATCCCGTTCAAGCGTACTAGCTCGGTGACGGTGACCCCGTAGCGCACGGCGATGTGGGAGAGGGTTTCCCTGGGCCTCACCACATGCACGATTGTCCTCTTGAGCCTCTTGAGCGCCGCCTGGATCTGCCCGGCGCTGGCCTTGGGGACCTTGAGCCGATACGGACCCCCGGGCGGAGTCCGTCCCCGGCGCAGCTCGAGGTTGTGCGTCCGGAGCTCCCTGAGAGAGACGCTGGAATGCCTTGCCAGGAGCTTGAGCGGTAGACGGGAGGGCGCCATCACCACGTCGTACTCCAGCGGGGTCGCGGTCACCGCCGAAAACCCGTAGCGCTCAGGATCCCGCCCGATCAACGTCGCCGCCAGAATCGCGGGGACAAAGTGCTTGGTCTCCCGCTTGAGAAAGCGCCCCTGGAGGAGCTTCCAGAAGTCGTTGCCTCGGCTCCGCCTGAGCGCCCGGATCACCTTCCTCTCGCCCGCGTTGTAGGCCGCCTGGGCCAGGAACCACGACCCGAACTGAAGGTAGAGGTCCTCCAAGTAATCTGCGGCAGCCACCGTGGCTTTGTACGGATCCAGCCGCTCGTCCACCCAGCGATCCACTCTGAGGCCGTAGCGACGGGCGGTCCCCTTCATGAACTGCCAGAGCCCCTTGGCCCTGGCTCGGGAGACGGCCAGCGGGTTGAAGCCGCTCTCCACCATCGCCATGAAAGCGAGGTCTTCGGGAAGCCCTCTTTCCCTGAAGACCTTCCGGATCATGTCGAGGTACCGCCCCGAACGGTAGAGCCAGAGGGTCACCCGCTCCCGCCGCTCGGGAGACCGGAAGCGATCGATGAAGTGCTGAACCCGGTCGTTCAGAATTACCGGGTAGGGAGCAAGGATCGGGGGATCAGCCGGAGGGGAGGGCCGGAGGCGGACAGCCTCCACATCGTGGGGTGCGATGGGCGCAGCTTCCGAGACATCCAAGTCCAGGAAGGGGACCACCGACGCCCCTGGGAAACCGAGGAACTCGGACGGGACAGCCTCCTCGGGCAGGGCAACGTCACCCGGAGCGTGGATAGGAAGTCCCCCGTCAGGGGGCACGTGACGGGGAATAGGATCTGGTCGGACGGTCCCTGGGGAGCCTAGGAACCCGATCAGGAGGAGGAAGCCTGCGCAGATGGGGTAGAGTCTCGGGATGCCCATGAAGTCGATGTAGGTAATTCATTCTTGCATGCTTTGTTTTAGAGAGTCAACCCGGGTCTCTATAACGCCTGGATGGCGGCCTCCTCCCCCGAGCGCACGCAGTCCGCGATCCCCACCCCCAGGTACGCGCTTCCCGCCAGGTAGAGCCCGGGGTGATCCGCCAGCCGCCGCTCTATCGCTGCCACCCTGTCCAGGTGGCCCACCTGGTACTGGGCCATGGCACTCGGGTGGCGGTGAACCCGCGTCAGGAGCGGGCGGCCGGCGATGCCCAGGAGAGCTTCCAGGTGGGAGGAGACCAGGGAGAGCAGCCGGGCATCGTCCTCCGCGATCACCGTTTCGCCCAGCGTCCCCCCAAGGAAGCAGCGGAGCAGGGCGTAGCCCTCCGGAGCCCGGCCCGGGTACTTCACGCTGGAGAAGGTGCAGGCCAGGAGCGAGCGGCCCTCCTCCCGCGGGACCACGAAGCCAAATCCGTCCAGCGGATGGACAATGTCCCCGCGCCGGTAGGCCAGGGTTACCGTGACGGAGGACGCGTACATGATCGCCTCGAGGAAGTGGGCGAGGGTCGGATCCAGAGACCGGACGAGGCGGGCGGCCCGGTAAGCCGGAGTACCCAGGATGACACTGTCGGCCTCGATGGCGCTGCGGTCAGAGAGCCTCACGATCCAGCCCGGGCCCCGCGGCTCGACCGCGACCACCGATTCCTTGAGCCGGATGGACCCCTGGGGCAGCCGCTCGGCCAGGATCCTTACCACCTCTTCCATCCCCTCGGCGAAGGTGACGAAGAGGCTCCACCGCGCGCCGCTCGCCCCGCTGGCCTGCCCGCGGTCGCGCCGGCTAGCCCTCCAGAGGGCAAGAATGAGGCTCCGGTGTCGGCGCTCCATCTCTCGGAAGCGTGGCAGCGTGGCGGTCAGAGAGAGGTGGTCAGGGTCGGCGGTATAGATGCCCCCTACCAGGGGTTGGGCCACCCGCTCCAGGGCCTCACGCCCGAGCCGTCGTTTCACGAAGCTACCCAGACTCTCGTCGTGATTGCCCTTCTTTATTGAGCGGGCATCTGCTGAAACAGCCCTGTCAATGACGGACAAAGCAACGGCACAAGGGAGGAGCGCGTCGCAAGGTGGAAAAGGAGAGATAGCCGATGATTCGAAAAAAACGCAAAAACAGCGAGTTGACAGGCCCTTGAAGAAACTGAGACAGATCAAAAACTTCTTCATCCTTTCGTTGCTTAAGGCGGGCGCGACCTCCGAAGACGTGAATTATGCGACCAGAATGGGAGCAGCCAATATGCGGAGAATGTTCCCTGTCAAGAGCGGAGAAAAAAAGCTAAAGCCTCGCCAAAGGGAAGTGGATCAGCCACCCCTCAGCGCTAAAGAAGTAGCGGTAGAGGGAGAAGGTCCAACTCAGTCAGCATGCTCAGGCATCTCGACTGACGGAACCCACGTCTACGAAAACCGTCGTCCAAACGGCGTCTGTGACCGACGGAAAGACGTCCAAAAAACGAAAGCCAGCAAAGGCCGGAGTGATAGCTGTGCGAAATCTTACGGCTTGGCGAGCACCCTTGAAGTTCTTCTTGCAAAAGATGCAATCGTTTGTCAAGCCTCTCGACTGTTCGTCCAGAGACACGAAGTAGATGGAAATGCGTTATGGCTACAATTCCCCCTCAAACGCCATAGCCAGGATGCGTGGCAGGAGTACCTCTAGCTCCACCTGACTGGCTTCTCGCAATCGCCGAACGCTCTCGGCCTTGCTCTGTAAGCTATCGAGATACTCGACGAGCTCGTGTTGCCGGTCAGGTTCCGGGACCCATAACTTTACATTCAACAACGCCTCCTGATTTATCTTCCAGATTCCGGCAGCAGTCCTAGCACTCCGCAACAGTTGAAGCCGGACGGGCTCGCTATCCCACTGCCACCGCAAAAACTGTGGCAGAATACGACCAGTCATCCTGACACGGATCAAAAGATCAGGGAAAATGACGGACCGATCACCCCCTTCGTTGAGTGCACCGCGTCCTACAAGTTCCCGGCTCCCGTTTCCACGGACGACAAGGAAATCGTTCTGGCGGATAAACCACCGGGTTGCGGCCTCGAGTGTCATCGAGACACGCTTGATCCGCGAGAAGTCCAAGGCCCCGTTGCGGACTGCAGACAGGGTTAGCGCGGCAATGCCCTCCGGGCTGGACCGAGGTGACCTACCATTCATCAGTGGTTCGCTGAGCAAATCTCCGAGCCTCTCTTGAGGTTTCCTTAGGGAACCACCAAATACCTCTCGGAGCGCGGTCGGGACAAGGGCGGCGGCTTCATCCCGTGCCCTTTCTCGAAGACGTTCCACTTCCGTCAGCCGCTCTTTGATTTCATCAATTCTCCGCACGATTCGCTGCTGCTCAGCCAGCGGAGGCACTGGAATCTCATAGTTTTCGAGAAAGGACGCAGGTACGCGCTGTTGGCCAACCGATCCCGTGAAGTGGTGGGTCGCCTGCTCGCGGAAGGACGGGCGACGGACATAGTAAAAGACCCATTCAGGGATCATCTCATTTCGAGGACGGAGTACATGAAACTCGGTCGAGCCAAAGCCCAAGCCGCTTGTGAGATCGCGAGCGACGGCCGCCTTGCCGTTTTGCATGCATGGGGTGATCTTGGCCCAAATTACATCCCCGTCTGCGAAGTAGGTGTAGCCTTTGCGGACCTGGGAAAGAGTGCGTGTCTCCGTCGTAGTCATGGTGCCAGTGTCTTCGTCCACGGCAGCCATTGGCACAAAGGTGACTGGTGTTTCAGGGGAGAGGTCCGGGATCTGCCGCTTGCTCGGGTTGATCAGGCAGATCTCGGCCAGTTTGACGAGGCGCCAGCCCCAAGGCAACTTGTTGGAGCCTTCCACCACGTCCCTCTGTGACCTGCCGGCAGGGTGTTGCATTCAACCTGGTCCTTACGAAACCCTGACCACAGGGATCGCCACGGTAGTGAGAGGTGCCTTCATCGACGAGACGGCAGCCTCCACCTGTTTAGCGACCCCGGCAGTCAGAAACTTCTCCCCGCATTGCGCACAGATACCCACGGTAACGTTCTCCACGAGGTAGAGCTGTCCGTGGTAACGATAGTCCAGGCGATCCAATCGCTCCTCGACCTCTCCGCCGCAGTAGCGGCAATCGTCGTATGGCTTCATCCGCTTCTCCTTCTTGTCGGAGACTCCCACTTCGGACGACCTGGCCTATACACCGTGATGACCACCAACCATCCCGAACGGTTCCTCCCACATACCACAAGAACAGGTATTCGGCGGCTCTCGCCGGAAACGAGACAGGACGGTCCCCGGGGGTCCTCAGGATAGCCTTCGAGAATCACTCCCCCCGTCAGCACCGTCTCAAGGTCTGCCATCTCGAGTCCATCGTTCCTTCGCTCCTCATCCGCGTGAATGGTCAGAAGGTACTGGTCGGTCTCGACACGTTCCCGAATCCACTCCATCGTCAGAGAAGCAGTCAGGAGTGTTCCTCCCTGTTCTTGGACAGGAGTTCCCCGATCTCTTCCACGATGGACGCGATCTGGCGCTCCTTTTCCAGGAGGCTTACGACGATTTCTTGCGGGGCCCGATGCTCTGCATCTTCGGGGCGCTGAGGGTTTTTGGCGGTCACGTCATAGCCTCGGCCCACTAACGCTTGGACATGTTCAACCCAAGACGCGTCGGAGACCGACCGCTCCTTCCACATGTCGAGGGCATCGGCCAGATGCTCGTCCTGAATGGGGTTCCCTTTGGTGAACCGTCCCCCGTTCGGCGGCTGGACCTCGTAATACCAGACCTCGCGAGTCGGCCCCGTCCGATTGAAGAAGAGGAGATTGGTCTTCACACCCGAGTACGGCAGGAAGACGCCAGCGGGGAGGCTCACCACAGTGTGGAGGTTGAAGTTCTCTAAGAGCTCCTTCTTCACCCGAGCGAAGGCGTCTCCCCGGAAGAGCACGCCCTCGGGCAG
>JBHIAB010000152.1:0-8659 GCA_046758385.1 Methylomirabilia bacterium
TGGTGGTGAAGAACGGCTCGAAGATCCGGGACTGGACCTCCTCCGGAATGCCGATCCCCGTGTCCTTCACCCCCAGGCAGACCCTGCCGTCCTCGGCCCAGCTCGACAGGGTGAGCGTGCCCCCCTGGGGCATGGCGTCAATGGCGTTCAAGATCAGGCAGAGCAGCACTTCCTCAAGCTCAGCCGGGTTCCCCGCCGCTGGCGGGACAGCCCCTGGCTCGAGGACCACCTCAACCGGGTGCCCCTGGGCCTCGGCCTCGTCCTTCCAGCGGTGGCGGACCAGCTCCAGGGTGTGGGCGAGAAGTTCCCCGACGTCCACCGCCACGACCTCCCCTGCTCGAGCAGTGTCCCGGGTGAACTCCAGGAGCCGACGCACCGTGGCGGCCCCGTTCAGAGCCGCCCGGTCGATGATGATGAGGTTTCGCTCAACCTCCTCCAACCCGAGCTTTCCCTGCTCCAGTTGAAGGAGCAAGAACTGGGCCCGCCCGAGGACCACGGCCAAGAGGTTATTGAAGTTGTGGGCCACGCCGGCCGCCATCTCGCCTAGCGCCCACACGCGCTCGGATCGGATCAACTCCTCCTCGGCGCGCTTCCGCTCGGTGATGTCCCTGGTGATCCCCATCATCCCGATGATCGAGCCGCTTGCGTCACGCAGGAGGGAGATGGAAGAGCTCACTTCCACCCATCGGCCGTCCTTGGCGCGCAAGGCCGTCTCGTAGTTCCTGATCGATCCCTGGGCCCGGAGCCGCTGCATGACGGCCCGGGCCTCCTCCAGGCCCCCGCGGTAGAAGTCGGCGACGGGCCGACCGAGCAGCTCCTCGGCCGGGTAGCCGAAGATCTCCTCGACCGCCGGGCTCAAGTACGTGAACCGGCTGTGGACGTCCGTCGTGCCGATGACGTCCGCCGAGTGCTCCGCAATGGACTGGAGGAAGTCCCGGGCACCCTTGATCTCCGCGTAGAGCCTGGCGTTCGCAATGGCCACGGCAGCCTGGGCAGCGAAGGATTCGAGGAGACTGACCTCCTCGGTGGTGAATTCGTGTGGCGTCCGCGTGAAGAGGGCCACGGTACCGTAGAAGGTATCGGCATGGACCAGAGGGAGGACCACGCCAGAGACCATCTGCTCCGCCGTCGCCCAGGCATTGTTGAAGAGGCGGGGATCCTGCCTTACGTCCGGGCTCACGACAGGCGCCAGGGTCGCCGTCGCGATTCCCGCCAGGCCTTCTCCGAGGTGGAAGGGCGGCGCCGGGCCTCCGAGTACCCCGAGTGTCTCGACGACGCGAAGCTCGTCCGTACCGGGCACCGCTTCCCGGACGATGCCCACGCACCCCGGGAGCAGAGCCTGAGCTGCCTCGAGGACTGCCCGTGCCACTCCGCGATAGTCCAAGGTGCTCGTGACGGCGCGGTTGACCACGACCAGCGTCGCCAGCTCCCTGACACGCGCAACCTGAGCCGCCTGCAGCCGGGCGTTCTCCAGCGTGAGCGCCGCCTGGTCGGCGGAGGCCCGCGCCAGCTCGATGTCTTCGTCGTCGAACATCCGCCCTGGCTGGTCGCCCACGGTGAGCGCGCCGGTGACCCTGTCCTGGATCAGTAGCGGGACGACCACCCACGCACGGAATGGAACCTGCTCGACTCGAGCCCGCATGTCGGGCGTCAACATGATTCGGGGGTCGGCGAGCAAGTCGGATGTGACTATTGTCCGCCGCTCGAGCACACCGAGACCTGCGATGCCATATCCCTTCGGAACCACCAGGTTCCGCCCGAGGCTGGACCAGGCCTCGCCGGAGGCGGTAAGCATGACCAAATCCCCCGATTCCGGCTCCAGGCGATACAGGGAGGCAGCCCCGGCGTCCAGCAGGCTCAGGACGCTGTCCACGATGCGCTGGCCCACTTGCTCAGGGTCGAGCGATTCAGAGATGAGGCGCCCCACCTCGGCCAGGCTCTCCGCCTGCCGCCGCCGCCGCTCGGCCTGCCCCTCCGCCCGCTTGCGGTCTGTCAGCTCACGGCCAAGGCCCGCCTCCGATCGTGTCAGGCGGTCAATCAGCGAGAAGAGCCGTCGATTGGTGAGAGCGAAGCCAGCACAAATGCAACCGGTCCCGACAAGCATGATGATCCAGCTGTAGTTGAGATGGAGGTTCTCCATGGCTGCCAGGGCCGCCGGTCTCGGGATGAGGCGGGGCAGTCCAAACATGACGAACAAGTCGGTGAGGTAGAAGAGTCCGACGATCAGCAGCCCGAGCACGACCATCAAGGAGCCGCGGGTGAGGTTGCATTTGACCAGCGCGTTTCTGTGCTTCACCTTGGCACAAGCGCGATCGAGCAGGGCAGCCGAGGTAGTGGGCTACGAGAAGCCATACGAGCCGTACTCCTTCAAGCGGCGGTAGAGAGTTCGAAGCGAAAGGCCAGGAGCGCGGGCAGCCCGCTCCTTGTTGTTGTCGTGGAACCGTAGGGCCCAGAGGATCAACTCACGCTGCACTTGGGCGAGGGTCGGGACCTGCCCCGCGGAGCCCGGGACGGCCCGGGGGCGCTGAAACAGGGCGGGGAGATCTCCCAGCGTGATCCGTCCCCGCACACCAAAGGCGTAGGCGCGCTCCAAGAGGTTTGCCAGCTCCCGCACGTTGCCAGGGAACTCATAGGCCATGAGCGCCGACATCGCTTCCGGGGTGACCTCCTTCACGTCCCGGCCGAAACGCTCGTTGAGCTGGCGGATGAAGTAGACCACCAGTGCCGGGAGATCGGCCTTGTGCTCGCGGAGCGGCGGCATCGCAATCCTGACCACGTCGAGGCGGTAGAAGAGATCCTCCCGGAGGCTCCCATTTCTGACGGTCTCCTCTAGCCGCCGGTTGGTGGCGGCGATGATCCGCACGTCCACGGGGAAGGTCTTGGTCGATCCGACCGGCCGGACTTCCTTGTCCTCAATGACCCGCACCAGCTTCACCTGGAGCGCCGGAGGCAGTTCGGCGATCTCGTCGAGGAAGAGGGTGCCCCGATGGGCCGACCGGAAGAGCCCCGGGGCGTCGGCCACGGCGCCGGAGAAGGCCCCCCGCACATGGCCAAAGAACGCGGACTCCAGGAGGTCGGCGGGGATCGCACAACAGTTGACCCGCATGAAGGGCCCCAAGCTCCGGGCCGAGAGCCGATGGATCGCCTCCGCCGCGAGCTCCTTGCCGGTCCCGCTCTCGCCCTGGATCAGGACGGGGGAGTCCGTGGCGGCCACCTTGGTCACCAGCTCCATTACACGCTCCATCTGAGGGGAGGTTCCGACCAGCTCGCCCGGCGGCCGGTGCGCCCTGAGCCGGGTCCGCAGGGTGCGCACCTCCCGCTGAAGAACGCGGCGCTCCATCACACGCTCGATGAGGTGCCTGAGCTCTTTCAGGATCAGCGGTTTGGTCAGGTAGTCATAAGCACCCAGCTTGAGGGCCTCGACCGCAGTGCTCACCGCGGGGTAGCCGGTCATCATTACCACGTCGACGCCAAAGTCATGGCGCCTGATCTCGCGCAGCAGCTCCATCCCATCCATGTCAGGCATGCGGATGTCCAGGAGGGCGACGTCGAAGAGCTGGCTCTTCAAGGGGGCGAGGGCCTCGCGGCCCGTGGCCGCCGCGACGACGTGATAGCCCCAGCGCCTCAGAGCCTGGGACAGGAGCTCGCGGAGCGCCTCGTCGTCCTCCACCACGAGAATTCGCCGGGGCGGCGTGAGGCGGTCAAATGTCAGATCCATTTCGGCAGGCCATTCGTTGACCCGCGCGCTCCTATGGGGCCTTGTCCCGAAAACCACGCGCGAGTCTCCGACCCCCGAACGCCTCTTTGAAACGGCACGAGTCGACTGTTCACAACCTTGAGCCCCAAGCCGGCAACTCAAGCGCGGTCTCCCGACCTGCGAGCGATCGAGACGACTTGTTTCGTTGCCAGGATCCGGCCCAGGGCGCTCAGGTCGAGCACGGCGACCATCTGTTTTATCACCCCCTGGATGAATGCCGGGCGGGCGCCGCACAGGCCGGCCGGAGCAGGCGCCAGGTCGTGAGTCCCTACCAGGAGGGTTCCGATCACGGCGTCCGTTAGGATGCCGAACATCAGCCCCTGGGCTTCCACCACCACGATCTGGCTCCCGTCCGTGACTCGTCGCCCTTCCTGCGCAAGCAACCTTTGGATGTCCACAACCGGAAGAGCCCCCCTCCGTGGGTGACCACCCCGAGAACGAACGGTGACGTTCCCGCGCCCAGGCGTAGCCCTCCGAGGGGGATTACCCCCAGGACGTGAGACGTCTCGATCCCATAGCGCTCCCCTGAGACACAGAGGAGGAGAAGGTCCAGCTCCTCGCTTGAGAGCGGTGTTTCCTCGATCACGTCCAGCTGCCTGCCATCCCCCTTGTTCGACCTCATCGAGTGTCCCCCTTTACCCAGGCATGGAACGACCAGCCGACGGGTCAGACGGTGGCAAGATGGGTGCCAGGAGATTCAGGGAAGCTAAGGTATTTAAAACAGGAATGTTTTCGATTTGCTTCCGAAGGGTGCAAGTGTCAGGGTGCCACCAGGAATTGCCAAATTGGCAAAGGCAGGGGTGAAGCCTGACGCGCGCCCCCCAACCTGTGACGAGCGCCACCGGCAGCTCAGGCCATCGGAGCCTGACGCGGTCGGCCACCTCCCATCCAGTCATGCCCGGCATCCCCACGCTCTTGACCCCTCCCAGCTCTGGCGCTACATTAGGCGCCGGCGTCTGCAAGGAGAGCACGTCATGCCATACCTGCGCACCGACGACGGGGTAAAGATCTACTACGAGGATCACGGCCGGGGGTTCCCGCTAGTGCTGGCCTACGGAATCGGCGGGAACACCGGGATGTGGCAGCCGAACATCGCGGCGCTCTCGGCCAGGTATCGCTTGATCCTCTGGGAGCCGCGCGGCCACGCCCGCTCGGAGAGCCCGGAGGACCCGGCGCGCTATAGCTTCCGCCGCTGGGCCCTGGACCTCCGGGATGTCCTACGCCACCTCCGGATTCGCAAGGCGCACGTGGGCGGGCTCTCACTCGGCGGCGGGATCGCCGCGCGCTTCACCCTGCTCTACCCGGCGCGGGTCAGGAGTCTCCTCATCTTCGACTCCTCCTCGGCCGCCGGCCTCCCGCTGTCGGTCGAGAACCTGGTGATGCGCGCCCACAGCATCGAGGTCACGCTCAACGAAGGGATGGAGGCGATGGCAGAGCTCGCCATTGCCTCCAACCCTAATGTCGCGGGTCGGGTCAAGCTGGACCCGAGGGCACGGGACGAGATCTTCGCCATGTATCGGATGCTGACGCCCATCGGCTACGCCAACGCCCTGCGCGCCCTGATTGCCATGGATTACATCACCGACCAACTTTCCAAAATCCGGGTCCCCACGCTGCTCGTCTGCGGCGACGAGGACCCCTCCCTCGGCCCCATGAAGGTGATCAAAAACAAGATCAGGGCCTCCCGGCTGGTGGTCCTCTCTCCCGCCGGGCATTTCGCCAACCGAGATCAGCCCAAGGCGTTCAACCAGGCCGTGCTCGAGTTCCTGTCGAAGGTGGACCGGCGGCGTCGATGATGACTCTGTCGGCTGCCCGCCAAGAATACGACCGGGCCATGACGGCCCTGGCGGGTCGGAAGCAAGAGCTGTGGGGGAGCGGGAGAGGCCGCCTGAGCGCGGCCAAGATTGTCTTCAGGCGGGACGGTCTAACCCGGTGAGCCAGAGAGGAAAGATCCCCGCCTTTCTAAGGCTTCCGACGACCCGCTCCGGGGTTCCCCAATCGCTCCACCCGATGGCCGGCAGCCGCGAGACCACGAGGAAGGGTAGGCAGGCTTCGAGGACCGCCCTGGAGAAATTGGCCTTTGGCGCTAGAGCGTAGGCCTGCTGCACGGCCCAGGGCTCGTCGTCGGTGCCCGTGAAGGGGGCGATGCGAGCCAGCCGGTCACTCAGATCCGGCAGAAGCTGTTGGCCGGCCTCGAGCAGCGTGGTCAGCGTTGCGACAAAGACGAAGGTGTTCCAGAGACACCCGCCCGCCAAGCACGTGCGCACCGTCGCCTCCGAGGGCTTCTCCCAGAACTGGCGCACCCGCCAGAGGGGGCCGAGCGGGGTCCGGTCCAACAGCTCGCCCGGCTCGATCCATCCGTACTCCGTCTCGGCCTCGTTGGGCTGAGCGCCGAGCAAGACGAGCCAGTCCGGGTGCCGCCGCACGAGTGCCTCCACCTCCAAGACATGCTCCATGAAGGCGGCCGCCTCCAGGATGAAGTGATCGGAGGGGAACACCGCCACGGTGGCCTCAGGGTCCTGCCACTGGATCCAGTGGGCGGGGAAGAGCACGCCCGCAGCCGTGCCCCGACTCTCCGGCTGCACCAGCACCCGCGGCATGGGCGATCCGGCGAATTCCGACGCGATGTAGCCAGCGTGACTCCGAAGGGTCACCAAGACGGTCCGCTCTGGGGGGATTGCCAGGGCCACGCGGTCCAGAGTCTGACGGAGCAGCGATCGCGAACCCCACAGCGCAGCATACTGCTTCGGGCGATCCTTTCCGTAGAGGCGCCGGGTCAGGGCCCGGAGGCGCACGCCTTCCCCTCCGGCAAGCACGATAGCCCAAAGGTTCCCCTGGGGCGTTGCGCCCGACTCAATCCGGGCCAGCGGCATTTTCTGAGGCGTCTCCGGCTTATCCACCACCGTTCTCCCTGACACGAGCCCTCGAACCCCTCGCTACTCGCTCCTGGAACGAAGACTACCCTTTCGCCAGCTTCTCGATCTCCCTCTTGGACATGGCCTGGAGACGGATCAGGAGCGCTTTGACCTTCCGTTCTGAGACATGATCAGCCAGGATCAGCCTCTTGGACTTGATGCCCTTTTGGATGTAGGCCACCCAATCATCGAGGTTCGGGGTTCCCCACCATGCGATCGTGAGTCCGCTGAGCGGCATCCGCTTTCGGCCCTCGATCTTCGCCAGCGGTTTTCGAGTGATCCCCATACCGTACAGAAGTCCAGGACAGGATCGCCGATGAACAAACCCACAACGCGCCCAACTCAAGAGATTGTCAAGAACACATTTAGGCGCTTGAATCCGGCGTTCTAGCGCAGGCAGGCCGCCGGACCCGCATAACAAGGAGACATTCTTAGCGACTCGCTCTTTTGTGAAGGACAGGCCTCGTGATGCCGGGGGGGCTGCTCGAGATATCGCTCCAAGCCGTGCAATTCGGCGATTGTGGATAACTGTGGATGTGTGGAAAACCTGGGGATATATAGAGAGAACGCTGTTCATCTCTTGGCGAACCCCAACAGGGGCGGGGTGACCCAGTGACTGGAAGTTGGCCTGCTGTTTCATGATTTCCCCTTTACTCACGAGAAGATAGCCAACCCACGGTCACCTCTCGCGTACCCAGCAGGGGCCACGGGAGGCTCTCCGCCGCCCAAGCGAAGACCATTCCCTCGCCGCGCCCTGTGGGGGTATGCTTGCGTCACCACTTCATGGCGACAAAGGACAGGCTAGGCTCAAACAACGCGACCATGTTTCGGACCGTCTTCCCGCCCGGAGGTGCGCACAAGAAGCACCACCACCTGCATGCCGATGAGATCTACTACATCATCAGGGGAAGGGCGGCTGGCGGAGCCGGAGACAGGGCGTGACCCACTGGACGAGAAACTTGAGCCCCACAGAAGAGCTCGAGCTTGTGGGGACCTACACCGAGGTGGGAAGCCTCGAAGACTCGGGCTACGTCTATGATGGAGAGGTGACCGAGAAGGATAGGAAGATCACCTGAGGGGGACACGCCCGGGAGCAGGAAGGCGAGGCCTGACTATCCGCTCATCCTTGGCACGACGAGAGGAGGCAGTCCCGAGGCTCTCCCGCTCCAATGGCGGAGAGTTCCCATGAGCCGCACTAACTCCTTCCTCACCCTCGACCCCGAGTTGACCATCGTGGCCTGGACGGCCGGGGTGGCCGACATCTTCGGCTACGAGCCCGCCGAGATTCTCGGTCGACCCGTCTTCGCCTTGGTGCCCGACGACCAACGCCAGGCCGCCGCCGACGTCCTGGCCAAGACGGTGACCGAAGGCCGCGTGGCAGGATTTGCGACTCAACGCTTGACCAAGAGTGGAGGGCGCATCAACATTGTGGCTGACTTGCTCGCCATCCGCAGTGAAGACGGCAAGCATCGTGCGACTCAGATTACAGTACGCCGGGTGTAGCCAACTACGGGTGGGACACTTGGGAGCGCGTATTGGAGCCGGTGCTGGCGTGTCAGTCGGTGAAGACTGCGATCGAAGCTCTCTTCGGACTCAAATGGGTCGTTCGGCGTTCCTGTGCGTCCTTGCCTCTCTGCTCGCTCCGGCTCAGGCTGGGGCTCACTGGGGAGTGTTTGATGGCCACGGAATTGGGGACCTTGAGTTCCCCCCCATTGTCTCTTTGGTGGCCTTTCTCTTCGTGGTGGGCGGGTTCCTTCTCCTGTGGGCCCTGAGCGGTGGGGAGCCCTCGGCACCCTCACGCCAGGCAGGCCCTCGCTCCCCAGAGGGTCCATATGATCAGCGGGGACACGATTCGGGTGCAGATCGGCGGCCGGACGGAGAGGGACCGTTACATCGCGGTGAACACCCCCGGTTGCAGGCAAAGAACCTGCCCGCGCCGCGCGCACCGCCAGGGCGAGGCCGGCAGCCAGGACCAGGGGACTTGGGT
>JBHIAB010000153.1:0-8655 GCA_046758385.1 Methylomirabilia bacterium
AAGATTCTCCGCAAGGAGCTGCGAAGCCTGGTCTGAAGAGGGAGGAGGACAACGCCATGGCTGACGACACCCTCGCGCGCATGTTCTGGAACCGGGTCGAGAAGAGCGGAAACCGTCCGGCCCAGATGCACAAGGTGGGCGGTCAGTGGCGGGCGCTCGCCTGGACCGAGCTGGGGGAGATCGCTCGCGAGCTGGCCCTGGGGCTTCTCGCCCTGGGTCGGAAGAAGGGCGAGGCCGTAGCCCTCCTCTCGGCGAGTCGGGCCGAGTGGGTCCAGGCGGACTTCGCCATCTTCTCTGCGGGGTGCGTGACCATCCCGATCTATCCCACCTACACCCCGGAGCAGATTGCCTACATCGTCAACGACTCCGAGGCGCGAACTCTCGTCGTGGAAGATCCAGCCCAGCTCGCCAAGGTCCTCGAGGTGCGCGGGAAAATGGGCAACCTGGATGAGATCGTGGTGATCCAGGGGTACGCGGGGCAAGAGCCCTCGGTCATGACGTGGGAGGTGCTCCGTCGGCTCGGTCGCGAGCAGGCCGAGGCGCTCAAGAGCGTGCTCGCTGAACGTGTTGCCGCTGGCCGTCCAGACGATACGGCGACCATCGTCTACACCTCAGGGACCACGGGACCGCCCAAGGGAGTGGTCCAGACCCACGGGAACCACATCGCGTCACTTGACTCTTCCGCCCAAGTCACGGAGGTCATCGAGGGTGAGGTGCACCTGCTCTTTCTCCCCTTGGCGCACTCCTTCGGACGATTCGAGTCGTTCATCGGGATCCACCACGGCCTCGTCACGGCCTTCGCCGAGAATCTGGACAAGGTGGGGGAAAACCTCCGAGAAGTGCGTCCGCATATGATCTTCAGCGTCCCGCGGGTCTTCGAGAAGGTGTACGCGAGAATTCTGGCCGGGGTCCAGGCGGGCTCACCGACCAAGAGGAAGATCTTCCACTGGGCCCTGGGGGTCGGACGGCGGGTGAGCCAGCTCCAGCAGGTCAAGAAACCGATTCCGGCCGGCCTTCGGCTGAAGCACAGGATCGCCGAGAAACTCGTCTTCTCCAAGCTCCATCAGGCGCTTGGCGGACGGCTCCGCGTCGCCTATTCAGGGGGCGCTCCGCTCTCCAAGGACATCGCCGAGTTCTTTCACGCCGCCGGCATGCTGATCCTCGAGGGCTACGGGCTGACGGAGACCTGTCCGATCCTGAGCGCCAACCAGCCCGAGGCCTTCAAGTTTGGCTCGGTCGGCCGCGTGATCCCGGGCGTCGAGCTCAAGATCGCCTCCGACGGCGAGATCCTGGGCCGCGGCGCCAACATCGCGATGGCGGGCTACTTCAGGAAGCCGGAGGCCACGGCGGAGGCCTTCGACGCCGAGGGCTGGTTCCACACGGGAGACATCGGGCGGATTGACGAGCACGGATTCCTTCACATCACGGACCGGAAGAAAGACCTGATCGTCACTGCCGGCGGAATGAACATCGCCCCCCAGAACATCGAAAACCTCCTCAAGACGGATCCCTTCATCAGCCAGGCCATGGTGTACGGCGACCGGCGCCCGTACCCCGTGGCACTGATCACGGTGAATCCGGAGGAAGTGGCCAAGCTTGCCCGGGAGGAGGGGATCCTCGTCACCGACTATGGCGAGCTGACCAAGCATCCGAAGGTGGTGGAGCGGGTCCAGCGCACGGTAGAGGAGAAGAACGCCGAGCTCGCCTCATACGCCAAGGTCAAGAAGCTTGCCGTCCTGCCTGCCGACTTCACGCAGGAAACCGGCGAGCTCACGCCGACGCTGAAGATCAAGCGCAGGGTGGTAGCCGACAAGTACAAGGATGTGCTGGAATCGCTCTACCGCTAGCGCCGTTCCAACTTATTGCGCCGACTGTTATCTGCTTGCGTTTACGGCAACCATCGCGACTGCGCGCAGTGCGAAAGTCGTCACAAATAGTGGGAACGGCACTGGCCGCCGATGATCGACGCCTTCCGGCTTGACGGAAAGGTCGCCATCGTGACCGGAGCCAGCCGGGGCCTGGGGCGGGCCCTGGCCCTCGCACTGGCAGAGGCGGGAGCCCACGTGGCCCTCGGGGCACGCTCCAAGCCCGAGCTGGAGGAGACGGCCCGCCAGGTTGAGGCGCGCGGCCGCCGTGCCTTCGTGGTTCCGACCGATGTCAGCGTCTTCAGCGCCGTGGAGGCGCTGGTCACCCAGACCGTTCAGAGTCTCGGTCGCCTGGACATCGTCGTCAACAACTCCGGCCAGGCCCACGTGGTTCCACTGGCCGAGATGGATCCGGCGGACTGGCAGCGGATCATCGACGTCAACTTGACCGGGGTGTTCCACGGCTGCCGTGCGGCAGCGCCGCACCTGATCGCCCAGCAGTCGGGAAAGGTCATCAACGTGGCGTCGGTCACCGCGGCGGTCGGGCTTCCCGGCTACGTCGCCTATGCGGCCTCCAAGGGCGGCGTCGTCTCTCTGACGCGCACCTTGGCTGTGGAGTGGGCGCGGCACAACATCCAGGTGAACGGGCTGGCGCCGGGGTGGTTCATAACGCCGATGAACGAAGAAGCCTTCAGTGACCCCAAGCTTCGAGAGCGGCTGCTGCGGGATGTGCCGATGCGGCGGACCGGCAAGCTCGACGAGATCGGAGCGCTCGCTGTGTACTTGGCCTCCCCCGTCTCGGATTTCGTGACGGGGCAGACCATCTTCCTCGACGGCGGCCAGTCGGCCGGCTGAACCCCCGCAGGCGATGCAGGACTCCACCGGCCCGCTGGCGCCGTACCGCGTCCTCGACCTCACTGACCATCATGGCTCACTCTGCGGAAAGATTCTCGCCGACCTGGGCGCCGACGTCGTGAAGGTCGAGCCGCCGGGAGGGAACCCGGCCCGTCGAGTGGGGCCCTTTGCCGAGGATCTCCAGGATGCCGACAAGAGCCTTCACTGGTGGGCCTATGCCGCCAATTGCCGGAGCCTCCTGCTGGACCTGACCACTGCTGCCGGCCGGGGGCAACTCCTGGATCTTGCCCGAGGTGCGGACTTCCTCCTCGAATCCTTTCTGCCGGGGTATCTGGACCGGCTCAGCCTGGGTTGGGCCGTCCTCCATCACGAAAATCCCCGCCTGGTCTTGACCTCTATCACCCCCTTCGGGCAGGAAGGTCCGTTCCGAAGCTTCCTGGGACCGGACCTCGTGCTCCAGGCCATGAGCGGGATGATGTGGCAGACAGGGGACCATGATCGCCCGCCCGTCAGGATCGGCCGCCCTCAGGCCGCCCTCCACGCGGCGGGCCAGGCTCTTGTGGGGACGCTGGTCGCTCACTTCTGGCGCGAGCGCACCGGGCGCGGGCAGTGGGTGGAAGTCTCCGCGCAGGCGGCGATGATGTGGACCATGATGAGCGAGACCGGCTTTCCGGTCCTCCACGGCTACGACCCCTTCCGGGACGGCCCCACGACCCGCTACGCGGGCCTCCGGCGGCGGATGATCTTCCCGTGCCGGGACGGCTACGTGATCCTGATCGTCACCGGCGGAGCCGTAGGTGGGCGGATGATGCAGGCGCTGGAAGCCTGGATGGCGGAGGAGGGGATGGCGCCCGAATTCATGCGCGGGCGCGACTGGAAGGGCTGGGATGCGAGCTACCTCACGGCCGCGGGTGCTGGCGGGCAGGCCGAGATCGACCTGGTGACCGACGCGGTGGCGGCCTTCGTCGAACGGGAGACGAAGGCGGAGCTGTACGACGGAGCCCTGGCTCGGGGAATCCTCCTGGCCCCGGTGGCGGAGATAGCAGACCTGCTGGATGATGTCCAGCTCGCTGCTCGAAGGTTTTTCGTCCCGCTCTTCGAGCCGTGTCTGGGCCGCGAGGTGAGTCGCCCCGGTCCGTTCGCCCGCTTGTCCGCCACACCGATCCGCATCATGCGCTCGGCCCCGCGCCTTGGCGAACACACCGCCGAGGTCCTTGCGGAGTGGACGGGCGTGAAGCAGGGTACGCCGACCCAGCATGCCCACGGCCTGCCCTTCGAGGGGCTCCGCGTCGTCGACTTCTCCTGGCTTGCGGCGACGCCCATTACCGGCCGGCTCTTTGCCGAGTTCGGAGCTGACGTGATCCGCGTAGAGTCTCAGCTCAGGATCGATCCAGGGCGAACCATCCCGCCATGGGCGGAGGGCAAGTCGGGCCTCGACCGGAGCCAGCTCTTTGCCAACTACAACCTGGGCAAGCGCTCGGTGGCCCTGAACCTGAGCCACCCCAACGCCCAGGAACTTGCCCGCAAGCTGATCGCGCAGGCAGACGTCCTGCTCGAGTCCTTCACCCCTGGGACGATGGCGGGTTGGGGACTGGACTACCAGGCCGTGCGCGCGGTCAAGCCCGATCTCATCTATCTCTCCTCCTGCCAGCAAGGGCAGACCGGCCCCCGCTCGCACTTCGCCGGGTACGGCTCGTTGGCCGCGGCGCTGGCCGGCTTCAACGCCATCACCGGCTGGCCCGACCGGGACCCTCCAGTGATCTACGGCGCCTACACTGACTTTGTGGCTCCTCACTTCGCCTCGGCCGGGGTGCTCGCAGCGCTCGATCATCGGAGGCGAACCGGTCAGGGCCAGTACATCGACCTCTCCCAGCTCGAGGCGGGCCTGCACTTCTTGGCCCCCGAGATCCTGGACTACACGCTGAACGGGCGGGTGGCCGAGCGCCGGGGCAATGGCGACGAGCAGGCCGTCCCCCACAACGCCTACCCTTGTGCCGGCGAAGATCGCTGGTGTGCCATCGTCTGCGAAGACGAGGTCCAGTGGCAGGCCCTCTGCCGCGTGATGGGGGAGCCTGGCTGGTGCCGTCGCGCCGAGTTCGGCACCGCCGCGTCCCGGAAACGGAACGAGGCTGATCTGGATCGGCTGCTCGGCGAGTGGACGGCCCCTCAGGAGCCTTATGCACTCATGGCACGGCTTCAAGCCACCGGTATTCCCGCCGGCGTGGTTCAGTCTTGCGCTGACCTCCACCGGGATCCGCAACTCGAAGCGCGCGGTGCCTTCGTCTGGCTCGAGCACCCGGAGATGGGTCGCTCTCCCTGCGAGGCATGGGCGTTCCGTCTGGTGGACCAGCCCGGGCGGCTTCGTCGGGCCCCATGCCTGGGCGAGCACACCGAGGAGGTGTTGATGGGTCTCCTCGGGATGCCCTCGGCTGAGATCCAGCGCTTGAGGATGGAGCGAGTCCTCCAGTAGGGATGCGCCCATGAACGCCGCTGTCCTCTACGGCCCACGTGACCTCCGGATCGAACCGGCTGCCGATCCGGTTCCGGCCGCAGGCGAGGTGCTGGTCCGCGTTCGGGCTGCCGGGCTTTGCGGTACCGACTACCGGATCTGGTCCGGCGACCGGCCTGTCCAGTACCCGATCATCATGGGGCACGAGTTTGTGGGCGAGGTGGCCGCGGTCGGTCAGGGTGTGGATCGAGTCGGGCCAGGAGATCGTGTCGCGGTCGAGCCCAACTACTCCTGCGGCACCTGTGTCCTCTGCCGGGAGGGAAATCGGAACCTCTGCTTCCAGCGCACGGCGGTCGGGATCGATGTCCCCGGCGGCTTCGCCCATCTTGCCCGGGTCCCGGCCCGCTGCTGCTGGCCAGCGCCCGCCGACCTGAGCGACGAGCAACTCCTCCTGACAGAGCCGCTCGCCGTTGTCGTCCGCGCCGCGGCGCGAGCGGCGGTGAGGCCGGGAGCGACAGCCGCGGTCCTGGGCGCGGGGACTCTCGGGCTTCTGGCACTGCAGGTGCTGCGCGCGCTGGGGGCGCGTGTCCTCGTGGTGGGGCGGACGCCGCGCCGGTTAGACTTGGCAACGGAGTTTGGTGCCGAAGGGACGCACGCCTTGGCGGCTGGGCCTGGCAGCGAGGCTGCCAGGGCCTTCTCCGGACGGGAGGGCGTCGATGTGGTGGTCGAGACTGCCGGAACGCCTGAGGCAGTGGCGGAGACCATCGAGCTGGTCCGCCCAGGAGGGCGCGTTGTCCTGACCGGTCTGCCCCATGAGCCGTCTCAGGTTTCCTTTTTCTGGGTGGTGCGCCACGAGATCACGCTGGTCGGGTCCATGATCTATCAGGATGAGTTTCCCGAGGCGATGCGTCTCCTCCGAGAGGGCGCCGTGCGCGTCGGGCCCTTGGTGACCCACCGGTTTCCGCTGGAGGCGCTTCATGAAGCCTTCACCGCTCACCGCAAGCCGGACTCGATCAAAGTCGCGGTGTTCCCGTAGGGCGTATCGGTCCATCTGATCCTGCCCATGTGGGTGCTCCTCGCTCTCGCGGCCGCACTCTTTCAGGTCCTCCGCAACGCCGTCATGAAGCGGCTCGGCCACTCGCTGGACGAGTACATCAATGTTTGGGGCCGGTTCACCTTTCTCCTCCCCTTTGCCCTGGCCATGGCCCTGGCGAGGGGCTTCCCGACGATCAAGCCCGGGTTTTTTGCGATCTGCCTCCTGTTCGGTCTGTGTCAGAGCCTCTCCACCCTCTCACTCTCCAAGGCGCTCAACCTTTCGCCGATCTCCCTGGTGACCCCGCTGTGGAAGGTGAGCCTCCTGGTTCTCGTGATCATGGGCTATCTCACCATCAAGGAGACGCCGAGCGCGATGGGGGTAGCGGGTGTGCTTCTCTCCGCTGCGGGCGTGTACCTTCTCAACGTGCGCCAGGCCCGTCTCTCCCCTTGGGCGCCGCTCACAGTGATGTTCAGGGACCGTGGACTCCGGTACACGCTCCTGGCTGCGCTGTTGTACGCGCCCTCGGTGCTAACCATCAAGCAGGCGATTCTCCTCTCAGACCCGTACACGGGCACCCTCGGCGGCTACGTGGCCGCGAGCTTATGGGTGACGCCCCTGGTCCTCGTGACCTCGCGCCAGCACTTCGCCCAGGTGCCACGTTATTGGAAGGCGTTTCTGGGGCTCGGCCTCTTCGCGGCGCTCACCACTGTCAGCCAAGGGATCGCCTACACGCTCACGCTCTCCAGCTACGTGGAGGCGGTCAAGCAAGTGGAGATCCTCTTCGCGCTGGCGATTGGAGGCGTAGTGTTCAGGGAGGCAGAGAAAATCAGGGAGATCACGCCGGGGGCAGTCGTGATGTTGGCTGGAATGGTACTCCTCACCCTGGCGAGCTAATCCCACTAAAGGAGACATGATGCCAGCGATCGAATCCCAGGGCGCCGTGCCTTTTATGCCGTTGCCGCTCGATGGTGTCAGGGTCCTCGACCTCTCGCGGGTGCTGGCGGGACCGTTCTGCGCGGCCTGGCTTGGCGACATGGGGGCCGACATCATCAAGATCGAGGACACGGCGGGCGGCGACGAGTCCCGAACCTGGCCGCCCCGGAAAGATGACGAATCGGCGGCCTTTGTTGTCTGCAATCGTAACAAGCGTGGGATGACGCTGGATCTCAAGTCCCCCGAGGGGCGTCAGGTCCTCATGCGCCTCGCGCGCGATGCCGATGTGCTGATCGAAAACTTTCGCACCGGCACCATGGAAGAATTCGGACTGGGATACGACGTGTTGATCGCGCTCAACCCACGGCTCATCTACTGCGCAATCTCGGCCTTTGGGCGGACAGGCCCGCTGGCAGATCGGGCTGGGTACGAGGCCCTCATGCAGGCCTTCACCGGCGTGATGGCGCTGACCGGCGAACCCGACGGCGACCCGGTCCGCTGCGGGCTCTCGTTCCTTGACCTGACCACCGCAGTCATCGCAGCCTATGCGGTGGTCAATGCCCTGCTCTTCCGCGAGAAGACCGGCAGGGGGCAGCGCGTCGAGTGCTCCCTGCTCCAAACCGCCGTGTCGCTGCTGAACTACCACGCCCAGGCCTACGTTCTGGACGGCACCGTGGGACAGCGGCTGGGCTCGGCGCATCCGTCGATCGTCCCCTATCGGAACTTCCCGTGCCGGGATGGACAGTACGTGTTCATCGCCGCGGCCAACGACCGCCTGTGGGCGCGCCTGTGTAAGGGGCTCGGGCTCGACCATGTGATCGAGGACCCACGATTCAAGACCAACCTGGACCGTGTGGCGAATCGGGCAGCGGTCGAAACGCTCGTCGCCGAGGCCGTCAAGCGATACGACCGAGAGCCCCTGTTGGGAATCCTGGATCAGGCTGGCGTGCCGGCAGCCCCGGTGAACACCATCGACCGCCTCATGCACGACCCGCAGGTGGAGCACCTCAAGCTGACCGAACCCGTGAGGCACTCGCGGCTTGGAGAGATCAGCGTGATCGGCCCACCGCTCACGGCCTCCGCCATGGAGCCCGGAGTGCGGACGGCCGCGCCGGTCTATGGGGAGCACACGGATCAGATTCTTCGCGAGCATGGCCTGAGCGACGCCGAGATCGCGGCGCTCCGCACCAAGGGCGTCATCAAGCCATAACTCGGGGGTGGATCAATGGCGATGCTGGCGTGGATGCTGTCTATAGCTGTTCCGGCCGCCTCCCGTAGGTCACGGTCACGACGGTCTTGATGCCGCCGCGGGCGTTGAAGTCTCCCACCACCTCGATCCAGCGCGGGTGCGCCGCCGCGACGAGGTCGTCCAGGATCCGGTTGGTGACGTCTTCGTGGAAGGCTCCTTCGTTGCGGTACGACCAGATGTAGAGCTTCAGCGACTTGAGCTCGACCAGGTGGTGGTCAGGGACGTAGCGGATTCTGATGGTGGCGAAGTCGGGCTGGCCGGTCCGTGG
>JBHIAB010000154.1:0-8652 GCA_046758385.1 Methylomirabilia bacterium
ATGAGACCGCTCGCCAGCAGCGCCCCGCCAACCAGGGTCACGAAGAGGACCACGTACTTTCGGAAGAGGTGGCCCCGAGGCTCAAGCAGCGATGCCATCAGTGTTCAGCCTCCAGACAAGCAGTCGACGGCCCATTCTACCACCACCCGCGTCTTGCACCGTCACCCCCCGTCGGTCGCCGGTAGCCACCCTCGGGTAAAGACGATTTGATGTAGAATACATGGAACACATTGTGTCCCAAGAGACCATCCGCCGGCAAGAACCACACGCCGGGATCGTCCTCTGCGCACCAAGCATCCGCGGATTTGAGGTCGGCGCCATTGCTGACGCCCTGGCACGGCTGGCCAAGCAGTTCCCCAAGGGTGTCGGCGGGGACGACGTGCTCCACCTCTAGCCCGAATTATGCATAAAGGGGGTATCCAATTGACTCAGGTGACCCCAAGATGTGTGAGTCACTTGTTGCGGCCTCGGGCGTGCTTGACGATCAGTAGAAGAGCTTGCCCCGGTGACGTGATGTCCGACGATTGAACCGGAACGTGAATTCGCCAAGGCAGTAATCCAAATGCTTATGACTCACCGCGCCCTGGTGGGTGCGCATCAGCCACCGCTTGAGGAGCGAGACTACCCGACGGACGCGGGGCAAAAGCTCGGAGGCCGACTCCTTCCGCCCGCGAAGGATCGTGACCTCATGGACGTAGCCTTTCCGGTCCAATCCAGAGTAGCCCTCCCAGCCGTCGGTTGGACCACGCTGCCGGGCATAGAGACTATTGAGGGCCTTTCTCAGCGGGGCCCGCCCCGGGCCGAACCCGCGCCCTCGGCTGCCGGCCTACCCCTCCCGGCGTCAGGAGCCCTATCCGGAACATGGCTGATGCTACAGTGTCGTCCCCTGCCGCCATGGCCCGGACAAGCGCCCGTCCCTCCTCGTGCTCCTCCCGCATGACGCCCAGCGGCTCCCCCTCCCGGGGAACGCCGCGCCGCTCCAGGGCCGGGAAGAGATGCTGCTCCTCCTTCCCGCGGTGGCGGCGGTCGGCGAAGGTCCTGAAGAACTGCATGAGCCACCCGAGAGCCTCCCGGTCTACCGGCTTCCCGGCCTCGAGGTTTTCGCCGAGTCGTTCCAGAAGTGCCAGCGCCCTGAGGATGGTCTCGCGCTCCTCCCGGAGGATGGCCGTGGGGGTAACGGCACTGTAGGGGTGGGCTTTCATTGCTTTCTCCTTGAGCGTTGGTCGGTCCTGACGGCCAGCTTACCGAGGAGCAGACCGGCCGGATATGACGCCGATCAGGGTCAGGCCGAAGGAAATTCCGGCAAGTCAGTCAGGAAGGGGGGTCGCCGGGAGGAGCTTACGCGAGGCCAGGATCAGAACACGTACGAGATCCGGGCCCGCAGCCGGTCATTGTCCCGGAATGTCCCAAAGAAACTGGTGCGGCTCCCGCCGAGGACATCCGCGCCGATCACGATGGTCATGGCGTCCATCGGCTGCCACGAGACCTCCGGCTGGAGCACGAAGTCGCCCTCTTCGAGGTTCACGAAGCCCTTCAGCTTCACGCGAAGGAACTCGGTGTACTTCCAGCTGCCGTTGAGCAGCAAGGCGTGGCGAAAGAAGTGCAGGAGCCCGCCGACCTCTTCCTGGTTGGACGGGCCCCGCGGCGGAAGCTCGGTGTCGAGGGCGTATTCGAGAATCAGGAAGAGGCTTTGGCCCACGGGAATCCCCGAGAGGGTGCGGTCCACCCCTCCGGTAAAGCGGAGATAGGGGTCATCGACCTCTCCGTCGTCGGACTGGGGGTCCGTCGTCAGCGTGTACGAAGCCTCCCCGCGCAAGCCCCACTCGGAAATGACCGTGGCGAAGTCCCCCCCGATGACGTGGATCCGCTTGTGGATGGGGACAAGCGTGATGGTCGCCTCACCGGCGACCGGGTCGATTCGGCTCACCTCTTGCCGGATGATCGTTGGCACGCGATCGTAGCCGTAGTAATACATGCCGGCGAAGTCCCATCCACCCGACAAGCCGCTCAGCCGGAGCCCGACCTGCCCTGACTCCGGCCCCCGAGACGGCTCCTCTCTCCGACCCTCGCGGAAGGTCAGCCGGGCCTGGCCGAGACCCGGCACCACTCCGGTGCGCGGGAACGCGGTCCAGCGGTTCTCCGCCCGGAAGGAGGTAATGTCCGGGTCAAAAACCGGCGCCCACACCCCCTCCAGCGTCAAGCTGTCCCGGAAGAGATCGAGCTTCACCGCGTCGACAGCCTCTTCCCGGTCCTCGATCAGGTCGGTGTAGTCGTGGCGCTTGAAGACATCCGTGGGCCTGAGGCTGTCCGCGCGGCCCCAGGTGATGAATTGCCGCCCGATCCTCACCGCCCAGCTCTCACGCTCCAGATCGGAAAATCCCTCGTAGGGGTAGACCCGCGATCGCTCCTCCTCGGAGAAGTCCTGCCTGAGGGCCAGGGAGAGGCGAAAAAAGACGGTTTCGTGCGGGGCCCACTCGACCTCCGGGATCGCGGTGAGGGCATTCCGGCTATCTGTCCGAACCCCGCCGCGGCCGTGCAGGTAGGAGAAATGCTCGTACTCCACCGGAACCCGGAAGCGTGCCTTCACCCGCTCTTCGGCCACGGCTGAATTCCACAGGCCTCCGCCGAAACCCAGTACCAGGAGAAGCGACCAGTGGGCCGGCCGCACGGCTCACCGTCCGCGCTTCAGGTATCGCTCCGTGAAGTGGCGCTTGGGCACGCCAGCGCCAATCTTGCGGCCGTGGTAGGTCACGATGGTCACGTGGCGCCGGGCGAAATCCTCCATGCGCATCTCGCGCCAGCGATACTTGCCCGAGAGCCGCTCGACCCCAGACATGGTGAGTCGCTTGAAGAAGGCCTGCTCCCTGTCGTAGTAGTCCACCCGCAGGATCACGCTGCGCCTGGGATCAACCCAGTTGACCGTCTTCGAGTACGCCGTCTCGCGCCGGAGCTTTTCGGCAACTGGCACAGCCTCGATCACCAGGCAGCGGACTCCCTGGAGGGTCTCCTCCCCCCGGATGGTGTACCGGTATTCCTCCGTCTTCGCCCGCATAATGTCCTCGTAGAAGAAGTCCGTGCCCAAGTAGCGGTTGCCGCGATTGGCGGCGGCAACCCGGCGCGTCGTGTGGTAGGCCGGCAGGTACATCCACTGGTCGTTGTCCCGGTCGGGATGCTCGACCGTGAGCACGCCGCTCCTTCGGAAGTCAGGCGGCGAGTGAAACCGGATCAGGCGCATCTCGTCGAGGGAGCCAGGCGCCACCTGCCGCTCGTACACGGTTCCGGTGCGCTTGCGGATCCGCCCCGAGGCATCGATGAGCCGCATGGTGAAATCCACCCTCTCGTCGGAGGCCGTGTCCTGCCGCTGGACGCGACGCATCACCTCCGCCGGATCGCGCTCCTGGCCCGCGGCGATACCTGGCCGAAGCAGGAGGCCGCCCACCACCACGCATCCCAGCGCCCACCGGACCACCCGGCCCCGAGCCGAAACGATGATCACTGCGGGCGCTCCCCGAAGAGGCTCGGCCTCACTCGATGATCCTGGTCCGGATCGCGTGAGCGATGTTGAGCCGATCGATCATTCGGAGCCCCGGATACGCGGAGACCGGCATGAGGGCCATGGCGATCGCCAGCACCTGGACGAAGTCGGTCGCCCGGAAAATGTTGATCACCTCATACCACGCCTGGCTCATCCGGGCGTTGAGGAACACGGCGAGCCCAATCCCGACCGGGATGCTGAGAAGGGCCGCCAGGCTCCCCTGGCCCAGTGTCTCGGTCAAGATGACGGCGCGCAGGCGCCGCCGGCCGTAGCCGAGGGATTTGAAGGTGGCGTACTCGGCCCGCCGCTCGGTGATCACGAGGTTGACGCTGGTGAAGATGAAGAGCATCGCCACGAATATGCTCACCCCCGTGGCCATGTACACAATCCCCATCATCTCGGTCATCAGCCGCTGGAAGGCGGCCACCAGGCCCTCCTTGGTGGTGACCTTGGCCACGTAGTCCAGGCGGGTGAGGGCAGCCGGCAGGTCTGCGGCCGCACCCGCGGTCTCGATGTAGGCGCCCGTTCCCTCATCCTTGAAGTTCGTGATCACCTGCGTCCGCCGAAAGGGCATCATGACCTGGCCGAGGATGATCTCCGCCGAGATGCCCACCAGGCGAAAGGCGAACTCCTCGCCGCGGCGGATCCTGATGGTCACCCGGTCTCCCACCCCCACCTCGAGCCGCCGGGCCAGGTCCTGGCTCAGCAGGAGTTCGTCCGGGGCGCCGCTGAGGAACCGCCCCTCCTTGATCATGGTGCGCTTCATCCCGGTTTCCGGATGGATCCCGAGGATGCTGGCGCCTTCGTACCGTCCCTTGGCCCCCGCTTCGGCAAACCGCCGGAAGTACGGCTCCACCCTCACCACACCGGGGAGGGAGCGGATCGGCTCCAGATCCTCCAGGAAGACCGGATAGAGAAAGTCCACCGCCAGATCCCACCGCTCTCCCTCGAAGACGATCCCGACAGTCTCGAACATGGACGTCATGGCGACCATATAGGCCATGGAGACCCCGAGCGAGAAGGCGATGGCGAGGACCGTCGACAGGCTGCGCCACGGCCGACGAAACATGTTCCGAATCCCGAAGCGCACGGGGGTTGGAAGGACCCCCATCCACGTGAACGCCGACTGAATCCACGCGTGAGAGAGGAGACCCCCCTGCACGGGCTCCCGGATGATCGCCTGCGGCGTGAGCCGGATCATCCGGGCGACCGGGAGGGCGGTCGCGACCGCGGTAATCAGGAGTCCCGCCGCGAAGCCGATGGCCAGCAGATCGGGCTCCACGACGTACACCACCTCCGGGACCCCCATGGCGCCCGTGTAGATCTCGGCGAAGAGGTTCCGAAAGACGAAGGCAAGCGGCATGCCGAGAAGCGCCCCCGCCCCTCCGAGGAGTGCCCCGGCACCGAGATAGGCCCGGAGGACCCGCCCCCTTCGGTACCCCAGCGCGAGCAGTCCGCCGATCTCCCTCCGCTGGTCCTGCACGAGTCGGTTCACGGTAATCAGCGTGAGGATGAAGGCGAGCGCCCCGAGGATCAGGATGATGGAGGGTGTGTAGATCCGAAACGCCTCCAGGTCGATCTGGAGGAAGCGCCAGATGAAATGCTCCTCCCTGGGAATTACCCGCTCCAGATTCAGCCGACCAAGCCGTTCCAGCACCGCCTGCTGGACCGCCCCCGGCTCCGCCCCGGGCTCGAAGCGGAAGAGAAGGTCATTGACCATGGTGAAGCCGAGGGAGTCGCTGACGCGGGCCAGGTTGGCGAAGACCACGCCCAGAGCCCCCTTCTCGGGAATGACGTAGTCGGGATTGGCCGTGGTCACCAGGTACTCGGGACTTCGCGCCACCCCATCCACGCGGCTGTCGTAGATCCTCGCGCCGACCCGGACACGGATGCGGTCGCCGACCTCGAGACCATGGTAGCGCGCCAGCGAGCGCTCGATCACCGAAGACTCGAAGTCCTCGGCCAGAACGCCGTGTCCCGCCAGGCGCTCGAGAGAGTTGATGGAGGGCTCCGGCGTTTCCAGAAAGACCAGCACTCCCGCCAGTCGCCGCCCGCCCCCCAGGAGGATCTCTCCACGAAGAATCAGCCGTCGTTCCACCGTCTGAACTCCCGGAACTTGGGTCAGCTCAGGCAGGTTGGCCACGTCCTCGGGCAGGAACTGAACCTCGAGATCCGCAAAGCGCATGCGGTCGAAGAGGACGTCGCGCGTGTTGAACAACGACTCGATCGCCATCTCGATGCCCGCGAAGATCCCCACGCCGCACGCCACGGTCAATACGATGCTCAGCGCCCGCCAGCGAATCTTCCAGAAATCCCGGATCATTTTGCGTGTCAGCGTCCGCATCGGCGCCAGCTCACTTCTCGACGATCTTCCCCTCGGCGATGTGCACCACCCGACCTGCGACAGCTGCGATCTGCGGGTTGTGGGTCACGACGACGAAGGCGGCCCCGCTTCGACGGTTCAGCTCCTTCATGAGGAGCACGACCCGCTCGCCTGTCTCCCGGTCGAGGTTCCCGGTGGGCTCGTCGGCTAGGATCAGCGGCGGCTCCTTCGCCAACGCCCGCGCGATGGCCACGCGCTGTTGCTCGCCGCCGGAGAGCTCCGCCGGGAAGGCGGCCGCCCGATCCAGGAGTCCCACCGCCTCCAGGTAGACCCGGGTCCGACGGCCGATTTCCTGTCTGGCCAGATCGAGGATCTCCAGACCGATCTCGACATTCTCGGCTGCGGTCAGCGTGGGAAAAAGGTTGTAGAACTGAAAGATGAACCCGATCCTGTCGCGGCGGAACGCAACGCTCGTCTCCGGTGAGCTGGCGCTCAAATCCACCCCCGCCACCATCAGGCGCCCACTGCTGGGCGTGTCCATCGCGCCAATGAGATTCAGCAGGGTGGTCTTGCCGCTCCCCGAGGGCCCGAGGACAACCACGAACTGGCCTGGCTCGATGACGAGCGAGGCATCGATGAGGACCGTGGACCGAACCGTTCCGGTGTCGTACCACTTGCTGACATGCGAGAGAAGGACCACGGGTGAGGACGGGCGGCGGTTCAGCATTCGACGACGGAGGGCCCCTCAGACCGCTGGCGATTCAGGACGAGGCCCACCTCCGACCGGGTACCGTGCTTGAGGCTAATCAGCGTCGGGGGCAGGGCCAAGGGAGAGGGCGAAGCGCGGCCCTCTCAACTCACCGGCTCGTAGGCGCAGAGCGGGTCGGAGCCCAGGGGGTCCCCCGTCGTCGCGTAGGCACGCGCCCGCGACCAGCCGCAGATGGCGCGGAACTCGCAGCGCCCGCATTTTGCCGCCAAAACATTCGGGCGCCCGCAGAATCCTGAACAAGGACACATCCCGATAAATCTCCACCGGGCTCGTGACCCTCACGTCGCCGGCCGCCAGCGGGAGGAAGCCCGACGGATGGACGTCCCCCCTATGGGAGACGCACATGACGCCGTTGCCATCCCGGATCCCAAAGCCGCGCCAGAGCGGCCGCACCCGCACCGCTCCACCCGAGCGTCCCTCGGCCTTGAGGCGCTCGATCGCCACCCGGCGGTAGTGCGGCGCCTCGGTGGTGGTGATGACCGGCCCAGCCCCCCCTCGGAGCGGTCACACACCCAGTGGAACAGCATCTCGCACTCCATCGGTGTCAGTTGGCCGAGCAGCCCCCCCCACCGCGATCAGGAAGAAGAGACTCCAGCCCTGCGCCCCCACGGACGACACGCGACGGTGGATCTCGGGGAGATCGCCGAAAGTCCCGGCCGTCACCAGCGTGTTGATCTGCAGCGGGATCCCCGATTCGAGGGCATAGACACTATTAAGGGCCTTTCTCAGCTGGGCCCGGGCCGGCCCGAACCCGCGCCCTCGGCTGCCGGCCTGGCCCTCCCGGCGTCAGGAGCCCTATCCGGAACATGCCCATGGGTGATGCTACAGCGCGGATGAAGCGCCGGTCAAGGGGAACGCCGCTGACGACGGGTGGGGTAGGGTTGGGCCCCGGCTGCGAGGGGGAATCACCCCTCCGGGCCGCACGAGGGGTGGGGCCCGCGCCGGCTCTGCGGCAGAGAGCGGCGGAGAGAGCTGCATTCCAGCAGAGGAGCGATCAGGCGCATGCGGCCACCACAGCGGGGGCAGGCGAGCACGTCTATCTCGAAGGCGCGCCGCATCAAGTCCGCCCACGCCCAGTACCGAGGTTTGCCGGGAGCCTCGCCCTGGAGCTTGGGGGCGCCGAACGCGGCGGAGTCAGCCCTGGGTGTCCTCGCAGGGATTCCGGAGCCCTCGTAGGCCACGGCCCGGCGCCGCCAGCAGGCATGAGGGGCGAGAACGCCATGGTAGACCACGAGATTGATCCGAGGGCGCGGAATCAGAGCGGCAAGCTTTTCCAAAAGTTCCAGGGGCTCGAAGAGGAGGTGGCTGGTGCCGTCGGCCCAGGCGCTCTTGAGCTCCAGCAGCACGGTGAGCGCCAGGCGAAGTTCTTCGTTCCGGACCTCGATTTCTGTCGAGTGTGACAATAGAGGAATCCCCCTTATCGTCTTGCCCGCATTCTTCAAAAGCCCTCCGGGCGGGAAATATATTTTTACACCCGCGAGGAAAGACACGAGGGCCTTCGTCGCGAAGGTGCCGCTGGCGGTTGACGTTCCACTCGATCAGCCACGTCAATCGAAGGCAGAGGAGGCATGGGGACCATTGCGTGCGAGCTTCAGGTCGGGCGCAGGTTCCATTGGAGCCGGAAAGGTGTACGTCGACCGACGTCAAGTCAGGTTCGTGGCCTGGGGCGTCGTGAAGGATAGCGAGCGAATGGGGCAGATTGTTCGTCTCCTGGCAGATATTTCAGAACGGACCGAGGCCGTGCCTGTAACCTGATAGGCGGAGTTGCCTGGTGACAGCGCGGGTCGCCGCGGATTGAGATTGTGCCCACAAGGTGGAAGAATGGAGCCACAGAGGGGACGACGATGGCTGCTGCGGGAATCCGGGCGCTGAAGAACCTGCTGAGTCAGTATCTCAAACGCGTCAGGGCCGGAGAACGCCTGGTGGTGACGGAGCGGCGGGAGCCGGTCGCCATCATCTCACCCCTGGCCGTCGTTCAGTTACCAGCAAAATGTCCGCTGGGGGTGGTGAATTGCGCGAGCTGGC
>JBHIAB010000155.1:0-8614 GCA_046758385.1 Methylomirabilia bacterium
TTTGGTGGTGAAGAACGGCTCGAAGATCCGGGACTGGACCTCCTCCGGAATGCCGGTGCCGGTGTCCTTCACCGCCAGACAGACCCGCCCGTCCTCAGCCCAGCTCGACAGGGTGAGCGTGCCGCCTTGAGGCATGGCGTCAATGGCGTTTAAGATCAGGCTCAGGAGCACTTCCTGAAGCTCAGCCGGGTCCCCGGCCGCTGGCGGGACAGGCCCTGGCTCGAGCACCACTTGAATTTCCCGCCCCTGGGCCTCGGCCTCGTCTTTCCAGCGGTGCCGGGAGAACTCCAGGGTGTGGGTGAGAAGCTCCTCGACGTCCACCGTCACGGCTTCCCCTGGGCGAGGGGTGTCCCGGGTGAACTCCAGGAGCCGATGGACCGTCGCGGCCCCGTTCAGAGCCGCCCGCTCGATGACCACGAGATTCCGCCGAACCTCCCCTAAGTGCGCCTTGCCCTCCTCCAGTTGCAGGAGCAAGAACTGGGCGCGCCCGAGTAGCACGGCCAGGAGGTTATTGAAGTTGTGGGCGACGCCGGCCGCCATCTCGCCAAGGGCGCGGCCCTTCTCGGACTGGACGAGCTGGTGCTGGGCCGCCTTGAGATCGGCCAGGGCCCGCTGGGCCTTCTCGTAGTGCCGGGCGTTGTCGAGGACGAGGCCCATCTGGCTCGCAATGCCGGCGGCCAGCTGGAGCTCCTCCTCGCTGAAGCGGTGGGACTCGGTCCACCAGTAACTGAGGAGGGCCCCCTGGACGCCCCCTTTACTCCGCACGGGGGTGTAGAGGACTGAGCGCGGCTGGATCGGCATTCCCCGGATGGCCGGGTGGTCAAACAGAGGGTCGGTGGGAACATCAGCGCTGGCCACCGGCCGCACGGTTTCCCAGGCCTCCGTGACGAAGGGGGGCACGTCGGTCATCGTCACCCGGTAGCTCGGATCCAGCAGAGCTTCCGGCACGTGGTAGCCGGCCACCGGAGCCGAGTACTGGCCCGCCTCGCAGACTTCGAAAAAGATCGAGGCATCCGCTCCGAAGAGACGGGTGATCTCCCGTGCTGCTCGACGGACGATTTCATGGAAATCGAGGGTGGGGTCAAGGGTCCGGGCCACACTCAGGAGCCCCCTGCTCTCCCGGTGCCGGCGCTGGGCCTCCTGGTAGAGGCGGGCGTTTTCGATGGCCACGGCGGCCTGGCCGGCGATTGCCTCCGCCAGCTGCAAGTCTTCGGGGGTGAAGCCGTGGGCTTCCCGAACCCAGGCGACCGCGACCCCTCCGAAGGTCTCGCCCTTCGACGATACAGGGACGATCAGGAGGGATTTGTGCGGCAGGAGCCGGGCGAGCGGATGCTCGAACCTCGGGTCCGCCTGGCTGTTGCTCGAGTGGATGGGCCCCTTGAGCCGCGCTAGTTCCTCGATGAGCAGGTGCTCCACGGGCAACTCGGTGCGAGCAAAGGTTTCGAGCAGCTCCTTCGGGACGTGGTAGCCCGCGAGGGGAAGCAGGCCGTCACGGTGTGGGGCGAAGAGCCAGGCCCCCCCCATATCCGCCGCCAGGGCTCGGACCATCTCCCTGGTCATCCGCCGGAGGATCTCCGTCAGCTCCAGAGTCGAGCCCACCGCCTGCCCCACGGCCAGAAGGCTTTCGGTCTCCCGAAGCCGCCGCTCGGTTTCTTCGTAGAGGCGGGCGTTGTCCACTGCGAGAGTCACCTGGCTGGCGATCATCATGGCAGTCTGGAGCTGCTCGTCCGTGAAAGGACGGATAGCTGTGCAGTGGTCGAGATCCATGGTGCCCACCACCTCATCGCGGCGGATAAGTGGGACCACCAGGGCCGACTTGAGCCCAAAGGTCTCCCCCCAGTAGGCGGGCAGGAGATCGCTGGCCGCTACGTCCTCCACCACCACGGGCTTCCCCCGCCGCATCGCCAGGGCGTGGGCAGGAACCTCATCGACCCGGAAGGGCCCCATGGTTTTGAACTTCTCCCAGAGCGCCGGGTCGGCGTGGCCGTCGGCGAACTGGGACATGACCGGAACCACATGCCCGTCCTTCCAGAGGTTGATGGAGCAACGCTCGACGCCCACGGCTTGGGCCATTCGCTGCGTAACGATTTTCAGGATTCGCTTCAGCTCCAGAGTCGAGCCAAGGGCTTGGGCGATGTCCAAGAGAGCCTCGGCGGCTCGGCGCCCCGCTTGGCTCTCCTCGTACAGCCGGGCGTTCTGGATGCCGATGGCCGCATGATCGGCGAGCCGCAGCAGGGTCGCCTCGTCGCGGTCGGTGAACGGGCGGGGGGATCGGTTGGCCACGAACAGCGCGCCTTCCACGCGGTCTCCACTCCGGATGGGGACCCCCATCTGGGCGACGATCTCCTCCACTCGGGTGACCTCCAGGTATTCCTTGGAGATCCGGGGATCCTGGGCGTAGTTGTCCGTTCGGAAGGGGCGCCCGGTGAGGAGCACCTGCCCCCCCAGTCCCTTCCCGGGCTCGATGTACAGGGTGTCGTACCCCTCATAGCGGGTCCCCACGCGGTAGCGCGAAATCATCGCCGCCGCCTGCTGGGGGGCCCGAAGCATGATATAGGCGATGTCGCTCCGGCAGAGGTCCTTGGCTCCTTCGACGACCCGCGGGAGGACGATGTTGAGCTCCAGGGAGGCGTTGATCGACTGACCGAGCTCAGCCAGAACCTCCGCCTCTCGCCGGCGACGTCCCGTGTCTTCGAAGAGGCGGGCGTTCTCGACGGACAGCGCAGCCTGGCTGGCGATGGTCGTCGCCAACTCGATTTGTTCCTGGCGCCACACATACGGTCCTTTGGTCTGGTCCAGGGTCAGCGTGCCGATGACCTGATCCTGGTGCACCAGGGGGACCACCAAGACCGAGCGGACCCCAAAGGCTTCGCTCCAGAAGCCGGGAACCAGGGTGCTCCTCGTCACGTCCTCGATCGCCAGCGGCCGCTTGGTCCGGATTGCCTCGGCGTCTGCCGGGAACTCTTTCAGCCGGTACGGCCCCATGGTCTTGAACTTCGCCCAGAGATCGGGGTCCGTGTGACCGTCGGCGAACTGGGACATGACCGGCACGATATGTCCTTGCCGCCAGAGGTTGATCGAGCAGCGCTCGCCGCCGACGAGCCGGGCTGCGCGCTGGGTGAGGATTTTCAGGACCTGCTTCAGCTCGAGGGTCGAGGCGAGGGCCCGGGCGGTCGAGTTGATAGCCGCCAGCTCCTCGTTTCTCCGCCGCAGGGTGGTATGAGAGGCCTCGAGCCGCTCGGCCATCGCGTTGAAGGCCTGGGCGGTCTCCCCGAGTTCACCGCCAGCGCTGGCATCCACCCGGTGGGAGAGGTCGCCCTCGGCCATCAGGCGACTCGTGCGCGCAATGGCCCGGAGGGGGCGGCTCAGCCATCTGGCGAAGATGAGGGCCAAGGCCGCGGTCGCGGCGATGCTCAGCACGATCGCGCCGAGGGTGCCGACCACTATCTGCTGATGGAGGGCAAGCTGGAGATCCATGGCCGTGCTGGGCCCTGTCTGGCCTTCTGCGTGGATGGCCTCGAAACTCTGCCGCAGAAGCGAAAACCCGACCACCCCGACCCCGACCAGGGCCAGAGACGGCATCAGAACCCAGACGAACACCAGGAGGAGCCTTGCGCGGATGCTCCAGCTCCGGATGCTCTTCAGTCTCGCTGAGCTAGAGAAGGAGAAACTCATGAGGCCGCAGTCGAATCTTCCAGTGGTCTGAAATCGGCGAGGGCGTGGAGGAGTGCCTTGGCCTGGAACGGTTTGGTGATGAGCAGGTCCACGCCGTGGGCCCCGAGCTCCTCGGGCGCCACCCTAGCGCCCCAGCCAGTGATGAGCGCCACCGGCAACTCAGGCCATCTGGCCTTGACGCGGTCGGCCACCTGCCATCCCGCCATGCCCGGCATCCCGAGATCGGTGCACACCAAATCCACCGGCTGGCGCTCCAGGGTCTCCAGCCCCTCAGCTCCGCTCTCCGCCTCACGCACCTCATGCCCCGCTGCCTCGGCGATGTCCCGGAATATCGCCCGCACCTCGGGCTCATCGTCGATGATCAGGATGCGGAGCCGTCCCCCCTGAGGGGTGATGGCCGCCGTACGGTCAACCCGGGGCGCAGGCGCGGCCCCAGCCGGAAGCTTGATGGTGAAGGTCGTCCCGTGTCCCTCCCGGCTGTTCACAACGATCTCTCCCTCGTGACGGCGGATGATCCCGTGGGAGGCGCTGAGCCCAAGCCCGGTCGCCTGCGGGCCTTTGGTGGTGAAGAACGGCTCGAAGATCCGGGACTGGACCTCCTCCGGAATGCCGATGCCGGTGTCCTTCACCGCCAGACAGACGCTCCCGTCCTCAGCCCAGCTCGACAGGGTCAGCGTGCCCCCCTGGGGCATGGCGTCGATGGCGTTCAAGATCAGGCAGAGGAGCACTTCCTGAAGCTCAGCGGGGTTCCCCGCCGCGGGCGGGACAGGCCCTGGCTCGAGCACCACTTGAATTTCCCGCCCCTGGGCCTCGGCCTCGTCTTTCCAGCGGTGGCGGGCCAGCTCCAGGGTGTGGGTGAGAAGCTCCCCGACGTCCACGGTCACGGCCACCCCTGCTCGAGGGGTGTCCCGGGTGAACTCCAGGAGCCGACGCACCGTGGCGGCCCCGTTCAGGGCTGCCCGCTCGATGACGGCGAGGTTTCGCTGAACGTCCCCCAACTGCAGCTTTTGCTCCTCCATCTGGAGGAGCACAAACTGGGCGCGCCCGAGGACCACGGCCAGGAGGTTATTGAAGTTGTGGGCGACGCCGGCGGCCATCTCGCCCACGGCCCATACCCGCTCGGATCGGATCAGCTCCTTCTCGATCTGCTTGCGCTCGGTGATGTCCCTGGTGATCCCCACCAACCCGGTGACTGTCCCCGTCGGGTCGCGGAGGAGGGAGAGCGACATGCTGACTTCCACGCGTCGGCCGTCCTTGGCCCAGGAAGCGGTCTCGTAGTTTCTGATCCGTCCCTCGGCCCGGAGCCGCCGCATGACGGCCCGGGCCTCCTCCAGGCCGCCGCGGTAGAAGTCCGCCATGGGTCGGCCGAGCATCTCCTCGGGCGGGTAGCCAAAGATCTCCTCGGTCGTCGGGCTCAAGTACGTGAGCCGGCCGTGGATGTCCGACGTGGCGATGACGTCCGCCGAGTTCTCCGCGATGGACTGGAGGAAGTCCCGGGCGCCCCTGATCTCCTCGTAAAGCCGGGCGTTCTCGACGGCCAGCGCGGCCTGGTCGGCGAAGGCCTGGAGCAGTTGCACCTCAGTCTCCGAAAAGGCTCGTTGTGATTGGCTCACGACGGCGAGACCGCCGATGACCTCCCCCTTGACGCGGAGCGGCACGACTAAGATGGCGCGAATCCCCGCACTGACGTTGCGGCGGTACAGATCCTCGCTGACAAAGACCTCCGGCGCGCTCTGCACATCCTGGACCTGGGCCGGCCTACCCTCGGTCACGGCGCGCCCCGCCACACCCATTCCGGGGGGCAAGACGTACCCGAGCTCGAAGTGCTCCTCAGTAGGACCAGCTAGGGCACTGATCACCAGGGAGCCGTCGGGCTGGAGACGCCAGAGGAAGGAGCCCTGCATGCCGAAAAGCGCCAGCACGCTGTTCACGATGCGCTCTCCCACCGCCGCGATGTCCAGGCTCTCGGTCAGCGTCTGCGCTACGAGCGCCAGCTCCTCCGCCTCCTGCCGCCGCCGCTCGGCCTCCTCGTAGAGACGGGCCTTCTCGAGGGCCAGCGCGGCCTGACTGGCGATGGTCATCGCCAGATCGATTTGTTCCTGGCGCCATACATGCGGTGCCTTGGTCCGATCGATGTTCAAGCTGCCGATGGCCTCGTCTTGGTGGATCAAGGGGACCACCAGCACCGAGCGGATATCAAACGCTTCGGCCCAGTAGGCGGGGAGCATAGTGCTTCCGGTCACATCCTCGATCGCTATCGGCCGCTTCGTCCGCATCGCCTCGGCGTGTGCCGGGACCTCTTCCAGCCGGTACGGCCCCATGGCCTTGAACTTCGCCCAGAGATCGGGGTCTGCGCGACCGTCGGCGAACTGGGACATGACCGGCACCACGTGCCCTTCCCGCCAGAGGTTGATCGAGCAGCGCTCGCCGCCGACGGCTTCGGCCGTTCGCAGCGCGATGATCTTCAGGACCTGCCTCAGCTCCAGGGTCGAGCCAAGGACTTGGGCGATGTTCAGGAGGGCCTCGGCCGCTCGGCGACTCGCTTCGCTCTGCTCGAAGAGCCGCGCATTCTGGACAGCAATGGCCGCATGATCCGCGAGCTGCGCCAGGATCGCCTCGTCCCGGTCCGTGAACGGACGGGGGGATCGGTTGGACACGTACAGCAATCCTTCTACGCGGCCTTCGCTCCGAATCGGGACCGTCATCTGGGCGATGATCCCCTCCACTCTGACGGGCACCTGCCCCCCCATTCCGTTCCCGTGCTCGACAATGTGGGAGGTGTCGTCCCCCTCAGCGCGGGCCTCGACGCGGTAGCGCGGAACCATCGCCGCCGAGTCGGGCTCCTCAAGCGTGATGTGAGCGATATCGCTCCCGCAGAGCTCCTTGGCCCCTTCGACGACCCGCTGGAAGACCATGTCCAGGTCCAGGGAGGTGTTGATCGACCGCCCGAGCTCGGCCAGAAGCTCCGCTTCCCGCCGCCGCCGGTCCGCTTCCGCGTAGAGCCGAGCATTCTCCAGTGCGAGCGCGGCCTGGTCGGCGAAGGCCTCCGCCAGCTGGATTTCTTCATTGGTGAACACCCGCCCCGCCCAGCTTCCAACTGCGAGCGTGCCGATCACCCTGTCGTGGACGAGCAACGGAACAGCGAGCACGGACCGATACGGGGCCTGCTCGACCCGGGACCGCACCTCCGGCGGGAACGTGATGCGGGGATCGCTCAGCACGTCGGGCGTAACCACCGGGCGGCGCTCGCGCACGGCAAGGCCCGCCGCGCCGGAGCCGCGCGGCACGACCATGTTCGGGCTGACGCCAGGCCCGACATCTCTCGAGACGCCCATGGTGATGAGGTCGCCTGACTCCGGGTCCAGCCGATGGAGCGCGGAGGGCCCGCCGGTGAACAGCCTGCTGAGGCTATCGACGATCCGGCGCGCCACCTGCGCGGGATTCAGCGATTCAGAGATGAGGCGCCCCACCTCAGCCAGGCTTGCCGCTTCTCGCCGGCGCCGCTCGGTCTGCTCGTAAGAGAGGACCAGCTGGTCCGTCCTGCTTTGAAGTTCTCGGGTCCGCTCCGCCGCCTCTTGCTCGATCCTTCCAGCGTGTGTTCGGAGGGTTTCCTCCCGCACCTCTCGGCCGTAGACCTGTCGGACAAGCGGGAGGAGGACGAGATAGAGCGACAGGCCACCAGTGAGGGATATCGTCCAGATGACGATGCGTCCCCATCGGATCGTGGCAAAGAGCCGGTTCGGGGTCTTGTAGAGCTCCACGACGCCAACAACCGCCCCGCTCTGCTTGGAGAAGATGGGGACGTACACCTCAGCTAACGACGCAAACTGTTCTTCCTCGTAGGCGTGCTCTGCCTTGGTCAGTCGCTTGATCTCCACGGCGACCTTGCCGGCGAGGCTGGCCCGGATCTCCTGATTGTGGGGGAACCGTTGGCCGATCAACCGCGGCTCGTCTGACCAGAGGATGGTCGCCTCCCGGTCCCAAACCTTAACGCGCACGATCTCCGGCAGCCCCCTGAACAGGCGGGACATGTCCTTTCCCCAGCGGGCGCGAGTCTCCGGGGTCTGCGGAGCGGTGAAGAGGGCGTCCAGGCCGACCAGCTCTATCTGGCGCTGAGCGAAGGCCGCCGTGTTCTCCCAGTCCCACTCCGAGACGGCCGCGGTCAAGAGGTGGGAAAGCGTGAAGCCCATGCCGACCGCCAAGGCAAGGATGCACAGGAAGCTCAGGACGACGAATCGGTTGGCGATGAGGAACACTCGAAGCCACCGTCCTGACCATGTGTTAGGCATTGGTACGTTCTCGGGAGAGAAGCTCAGGAGTGCACCTCGAATCTGCCAGTGGTCTGAAATCGGAGAGGGCACGGAGGAGCGCCTTGGCCTGGAACGGTTTGGTGATGAGCAGGTCCACGCCGTGGGCCCCGAGCTCCTCGGGCGCCACGCGGGCGCCCCAGCCAGTGATGAGCGCCACCGGCAACTCAGGCCATCGGACCTTGACGCGGTCGGCCACCTGCCATCCCGTCATGCCCGGCATCCCGAGATCGGTGCACACCAGATCCACCGGCTGGCGCTCCAGCAGTTCGAGCCCCTCAGCTCCGCTCTCCGCCTCACACACTTCATGCCCCCCCGCCTCGGCGATGTCCCGGAATATCGCCCGCACATCGGCCTCGTCGTCAATGATCAGGATGCGGAGCCGTTCCCCCTGAGGGGTGGCTCTTGG
Organism: Methylomirabilia bacterium; assembly: GCA_046758385.1. Classification (GTDB taxonomy): domain Bacteria; phylum Methylomirabilota; class Methylomirabilia; order Rokubacteriales; family CSP1-6; genus JBHIAB01. The sequence goes on from JBHIAB010000155.1 coordinate 8,392, forward strand.
GTCAACCCGGGGAGCAGGCGCGCCCCGAGCCGGAAGCTTGATCGTAAACGTCGTGCCCTGCCCCGGCCGGCTGTCGACAGTGATCTCCCCCTCATTGCGGCTCATGATCCCGTAGCAGACGCTCAGCCCGAGGCCGGTTGACTGCGGGCCTTTGGTGGTGAAGAACGGCTCGAAGATCCGGGACTGGACCTCCTCCGGAATGCCGAGGCCGGTGTCCTTCACC
>JBHIAB010000156.1:0-8603 GCA_046758385.1 Methylomirabilia bacterium
GAGGATGGGCGACGACCGAGGACGCAGAGATGCGACGGTTATCGGCACGGCGCTAGTCGCCGGTCTCGACCGCGGCAGGCACCGGGCCCGGAGGGTCAGGCTTCGCGCGCCTGAACTCCACCGCCTCTGTCCAGACCTGAACCCCACCCTTCTTCATCGCGACCAGGACACTCACCAGCTCGCCCGGCGTTGGCCCCGGAAAGTCACTCCGGTAATGTGACCCACGGCTCTCTCTGCGCTCCAGGGCGCTCCGCGCGATCAGTGACGAGGCTGTCACTTGGTTCCGGAGATTCAGCCAGTCCTGCCAGGCGAGGTTGTACAGAGGTGGGCCGGGGACCCCCACGCGCTCAGCACGCTCGCCGATCTCTTCCAGCTCAGCGACGGCGCGCCCAAGCCCGGCTCCATCGCGGATGAGTCCCACATGCTCCCACATGAGCGCCCGCAGGCGGGCGAGCAACGGGTAGAGCGGCTCCCCGGCCGGGCGCGCCAACGGCGCCGTGAGGCGCCGCACCGCTTCCTCCGCCACGGCTCTGGAGAGCTTTGGCAGCGGTTTGCCGACCACCCACTCCGTCGCCGTCTCTCCTACGATTCCGCCGAAGACCGTGGAGTCGGCCACTCCGTTGCCACCGAGGCGGTTGGCGCCGTGGACCCCTCCGGCGTCCTCCCCGGCGGCGAAGAGGCCTTCGAGCGAGGTCCGGCAGCTCGGGTCGATCACCACACCCCCCATCATGAAGTGGGCGGTGGGCGCCACCTCCACCGGCTCCCGCGCCAGATCACGTCCGAAGTCGCGGCAGCGCTTGACCATGCCGCGAAAGTTCCGCTCGATGAACTCGGCGCCCAGATGGGAGACATCAATCCACACGCCCCCGTGCGCCGTGCCCCGGCCCTCGGACACCTCGATGAAGCCAGCGCGCGCCACGAGGTCCCGCGTCGAGCGCTCCATCCTCACCCCGTCGTAGCGCGCCATGAACCGCTCGCCCTGAGCATTCTTGAGGTAACCGCCGGCTCCGCGCAGCCCTTCCTCCAAGAGTGCCCCGGTCATCAACGAGTTGGGGATAACCAGACCAGTCGGATGGAACTGGATCATCTCCATGTCCTTGAGTGGCACGCCCGCGCGGAAGGCCAGCGCGATGCCGTCGGCGGCCTTGTCCGCCGAACAGGCCATCCGCTGGTACATAGTGGGTCCGCCCCCCATGGCCAGGATCGTGGCTCGGCTCCGCACGCAGACGAATTCCCCACGCTGCATGTCCAGGCAGAGGGCACCCCCCACCCGCCCCGCGTCGTCCAGCAGCAGCTCCACCGCCCGGTGCTCTTCGAGCGCGGTGATCGAGGGCCGTACCGGGACCTGCTCCGTCAAGCGGTTCATGATCTCGATCCCCGTGAGGTCTCCCTTGTGGATCGTTCGGTCGTGGGACTGGCCCGCAAAGGGTTTCTGGTGGATCGCGCCCTCGGCGGTGCGATCGAAGAAACAGCCGTAGCGGGATTCAAGCTCGCGGATCCGGCTGGGAGCCTCTGTCACCAACGTCCAGACCAGCTCCTGGTCATTGATCCAGCCCCCACCCCTCAGGGTGTCCAAGAAGTGGGACTCGAGCGAGTCCGGAGGGGTCAGGACGGCGTTATACCCTCCCTGGACCATGCGGGTGCACCCGGCACGGCCCAGGAGTCCCTTCACAACCACGGTGATGGGGACCCCCGGCGCGCGGTCGGCGGCGTGGAGCGCAGCGCACAGCCCCGCCCCCCCTGCGCCGAGGATCAGGATATCTGTCGAAAGGCTGTCCAACGCTGTAGGCCAGCGGGTCGCGCTACGCGCCCCGGTAGAGCTTAGAATCCCAGTCCGGTCAAGATGTCGCCCAGGCGGCGCTGGGCCTCGGCCGAAACATCGGCGTAGAGGTTACCACCGTGGGCGTCCATGGCCACGGTCAAGGGCCCCAGCTCATGCACCCGGAACTGCCAGAGACACTCCGGCATCAGGTCCTCCCACCAGACCCCCTCGATGCTCTCGATCTGCGTGGTCTCCATGGCGGCCGCGCCCCCCGTGATGGCCAGGTAGCATCCCCCGCAGCTCCGCATGGCCTCGAGGCTCTTCGGCGAAAGCCCGCCCTTGCCGATGATTCCCCGGGCCCCGTACTGGCCCAGGAGCCCCTCGGTAAAGCGGTCCATCCGCATACTCGTGGTGGTCCCCACCGAGACCGGCTCGTAGTGGTCACCGACCCGCTTCACGTTCGGAGCAGTGTGCAGCACCACGGCCCCCCGGAGGTCGAGGGGTGGAGCCTGGCGATGGTCGAAGATCCGGATCAGCGTGGCGTCCCGGACCCCGATGAGGGCACCGTCCAGAAACACCGTCTGGCCCACGCGAAGCTCGCGAACCTCGGCCTCGCTGAGCGGGGTCTCGAGCCGATGCTCCATCATCCGAGCTGCCTTCACCGGCCGGAACGAGCGGGGCGGTCAGAATCCATACTCCACCCGACCGTCGGGGAAGATGCGGGCCATCGCGCGCTCCCCGCGCCAGCACTGGAGCGTCACGCCCACCGGATTCTGGCTCATATGGGTATGGGCGTACTCGATCTGGACGCCAAGCGCCGTCGTGTTGCCGCCGAGCCCCATGGGGCCGAGGCCCAGCGAGTTGACCGCTTCGAGGAGCTCCGCCTCCAGAGCCGCGACGGCGGGGTCCGCGTGCGGCGTCCCGACGGGCCGCCAGATGGCCTCCTTGGCGAGCTTCATCGCCAGGTCCGAGGTCCCGCCGAGGCCGATCCCGATCAACGTGGGCGGGCAGGGATTCCCGCCGGCAGCCACCACGCACTCGAGAACAAACCTCTTGACGCCATTGATCCCATCGGCGGGGGTCAGCATCTTGAGGTAGGACATGTTTTCCGAGCCAGAGCCCTTGGGCATCATCCTAAGCTCGAGCACGCCCTCCTCTTCGAGGAACTCCACCTCGATGTGCGGGATGCGCCGGCCGGTGTTGGTCTGCGGGTTGCTCCGGTCCAGCGGATGGCAGACCGCAGAGCGGAGCGGGTGCTCGACCGTCGCTCGACGTACGCCATCGGAGATCGCCGCGAGGAGGGCCGGGCCGTCGTACCGGAGGCCGCGCCCGATCCGGAGTTTGTACACCGGGATGCCAGTGTCCTGACAGACCAGCATCTCTCGCGTCTCGGCGATCTCCACGTTCTTCAGCATCGTATCCAGGATCCCCTGGGCGCGCGGGTGGGACTCCTGCGCCCGGGCCCGGGCCAGCGCGGCCTTGACGTCAGGCGGAAGGACCTTCTGCGCCCGGAGATAGAGCTCCTTGGCGGTCTGGCTCACGAGTTTCGGATCAATCGTGCCCACGATGCCCCCGGTCGAGCGCGCCCTCGGCCCCAAGACCCGATGGTATTCAAAACCCTCCGCCCGAGCAATCGGGACTACGCTGGGCGACCTCCTCGGCTCCCCACGCCACAACGCCCCCTCCGTCCGGCCTCCCGGGTTTGATAGAATCTCGGCTGTCCCAAGGCCGAGCTCTGCGCCGCTCAAACTTTCACAGAAGCCACAAAACGGAGGTGCGGAAATGGCCCAGATCTACATCCTCGGTGCAGGCACGCCGACGCCCACAGCCACCCGGTTCGGCTCAGCCTACGCGCTCGCCGTGGGCGGGCAGTATCTGCTGTTCGACTGCGGGCCGGCCACCACCTACAAGCTGCTCAAGGTAGGCATCTTCCCCACCCGCGTGGACTATCTCTTCTTCACCCACCACCACTTCGACCACGATGTGGACTACCCCTGCTTCCTGCTCTGTCGCTGGGACCAGAGTATCGGGAAGGAGAACCCTCTCCGGGTCTACGGCCCGACGCTCACGGAGACCATTACCGAGCGCATTCTGGGGGAAGATGGCGCCTTCGCGCATGACTGGAAAGCGCGGGTAAACCACCCCCTGAGCCAGCGGGTCCACGTGAACCGCGGGGGTACCCTGCCGCGAACGCCCCCATCCGTCGCGGCCAAAGACGTGGGCCCGGGGCTGGTACATCAAGGATCGGACTGGCGGGTCACCGCGGCCCCTGGGGAGCACGTGCAGCCCTGGCTGGACTCGCTGGCCTATCGGCTGGACAGTGCCGAAGGCAGCATCGTGTTCACCGGAGACACGCAACCGTGCCGAAGCGTGGTGGACCTCGCACGGGGGGCAGACATGATGCTCTGCATGTGCTGGGACGACCAGGAGCGCATGGAGGCCAACCACGAGGCCAAAGGGCAGTGCGGCACCGTCGGGGCTGCGGCGATGGCGCGCGACGCGGGCGTCAGAAAGCTCGTCCTCGTTCACGTGGGGCCCCATCTCGCCACCCACGGCCCGATGGAAAAGGGGATCGGCGACGTCCGCCGGGTCTATCCGGGCGAGATCATCTTCGCCGAGGAGCTGATGTCACTCCGGCTCTGACGGCGCCCGGACTCGCGCCAGGGCCAGGAGCTCTCGACCTACTCCGCTTTCGATCGGCCTTCCCCGCGCACGAGCCGTTCTAGCCGGTCAATGGCCTCGGCAGCCCTCTCCCTCGCGACCTCGGTCTGGGAGCTCAGGGCCTCCATCTTTTTTCGGACGTCCTCGATCCCGCCAGTGCGTACCAACGCAATGATGGCGATCACCAAGGCGACCACCGCAATGATCAGCGTGAAGACTCTCATGGTGCCCCCACTCCTGTTACGGGGACCTCAGGATTCTGACCAGCTCTGGACCCCGAGTCTCTGAGTCTCATATCCCCACCTGGCGCTGTCAAGGATCACTTTGCGATTCGGCGACGACTGACGATTTTTGGCACCGCCTCGGCTGGCTGAGCGGCGACGGCTCCTCGTAACTCATTGAAAAACAGGTACTTCGGTCTACCAAGGGCGTTGGCACGACCATTGCTCAAAACGTTGGCAAGACCTGGGGAAAGGGGTCCGCTCGCAGAACGCCAGCCTAACTGCAAGGAGGACACCCGATGGCTAAAGGAATCAGAGCACGGGGCGACCAAGCGGTCGGTGCGTCAGGCTGCTTCAGGGTCCAGGCCCTCGCCCCGAAAGTCTGCCAGCCTTCGCCCCTGTGGGTCGCCGCCGGATGCCTTGTGATCTCCCTCGCCCTCTTCGCGGCTCCAGCGGGTGGAGCCGAGGTGACCATCTCGCGCGAGGTCACGGTTCATGGTGAAAACCTCGGGGGCCAGCTCGCCCAGCCTCTCGCCAAGATGAAAGAGCAATTGATGAGCCAGGGATGCAAGGAGTTCTCCGTCGCCTTCTGGACGGTGGGCATTCCGAGCCGTGTTCGGGTAGAGGTGCGCTGCCTGGGCTGGAGAGGGGAAGGCCCCCTGCCCCAATGGTTCTAGCCCTGCACCGGCATCCGATCGCGGCCCACCGCGCTGAGGCCGCGGCTCACTCCCGCGCATAGCATCCGCGCCAAAACGCTCCACGCCCCGAAGGGAGCCGCCTAGCAAAAACGAGGCGGCTTCATCCCGATCAGACCTCCGCCTCTGCTGATCCGCCAGAAGCTCTCTCATTGAGACCCTTCACTTCGTTCAGAGTGACAAGCGCTGTCATTCTGAGGAGCGGAGCGACGAAGAATCTTCCGTAGTATAGTTGTGAGCGTGATTGAGACCCTGGCCCTCACGAACCAGCTGGCCATTAGCGGTGAGGATGGGAAGAGGGGGGCGCATGGCGGATTACGGTGAAAAGGTTCAATTGGTCACTATGAACCTGACGCATCAGGCCAAGTACGACAGGCTCGTCGCGAGCATCCGGAAACTCGAGAGGGTACTTGTGGCGTTTTCCGGAGGCGTGGACTCCACGTTCCTCGCCCGAGCGGCCAAGGACGCGGTGGGCGAGGATGCGCTCCTAGTCACTGCCGATTCCGAGACCTACCCGGAGGCCGAGCTGGCCGAGGCCAAGCGCCTCGCCGAGGCGATGGGGATGCGTCACCTCGTGATCCGGACGCGGGAGCTGGACAACCCTGACTACGCCACGAACCCGCCCAACCGGTGCTTCTTCTGCAAAGAGGAACTCTTCACCAAGCTCAAGCCGGTCGCCGCCCAGGAAGGCATCGAACACCTGATCTACGGCGCCAATCTCGACGACCTCGGTGATCACCGCCCCGGAATGGAGGCCGCGCGCCGGATGGGAGTGGCCGCCCCGCTGATCGAGGCGGAATTGAGCAAGGCCGAGATCCGCGAGCTCTCGCGAGACCTTGGGCTTTCCACCTGGGACAAGCCCTCCTTGGCCTGTCTCTCCTCGCGTTTTCCGTATGACGAGCAGATCACCGCCGAGAAGCTCCGGCAGGTCGACGCCGCAGAGGCGTTCCTCCGGGGCCTCGGCTTCCACCAGCTCAGGGTCCGCCACCATGGCAGCCTGGCGCGCCTCGAGATCCCTCGGGAAGAGATCCCCAGACTCTGGCAGGATGGGCTCGACAAGCAGATCGCCGCGCGCTTCAGAGAGCTCGGCTACCTCTATGTGACCGTCGACCTCAGGGGGTTCAGAAGCGGGAGCCTGAACGAGGCGCTCAAGCTCCACCAGAGGGGGTAATCCAGACCTCCGGCCCGAATCACGATGGATGCAGCACGCCTCAGGGTTCTGCTTGAAGACGTGGCGGCCGGGCGCCTCTCAAGTGAGGAGGCCCTTGTCCGGCTCAAGAGCCTGCCCTACGAGGACCTCCGCTTCGCCAAGGTCGATCTTCACCGCTCCCTGCGCGGCGGCACTCCCGAAGCGGTCTTCTCCGAGGGCAAGACTCCGGAGCAGGCGGTCGCTATCCTCTCGCGCTTGGCCCAGCATCACGACAACGTCCTGGCCACTCGCGCGTCAGCGGAGGTGGCCCGGGCCGTCGAGGCCTCGGGGCTTCGCTCGCGCTATCACACCGAGGCCCGGATCGTCGTGGTGAATCCCACCCCGGTGGAGGGAGTGGGGCTCATTGCCGTGGTCAGCGCGGGCACCTCGGACCTGCCCGTCGCCGAGGAAGCTGCCGTCACCGCTGAAGCCCTCGGCAACCGCGTCGAGCGCGCCTATGACTGTGGCGTGGCGGGACTTCACCGGCTGCTGGACCACTCCCATCTCCTGAGCGAAGCCAACGTCATCATCGCCGTCGCGGGAATGGAGGGGGCGTTGCCGAGCGTCGTCGGGGGACTTGTGGGCCGCCCCATCATCGCGGTCCCCACGAGTGTCGGGTACGGCGCCTCGTTCGGTGGAATCACCGCACTGCTGGCCATGCTCAACTCTTGTGCCCCCGGAGTCAGCGTGGTCAACATCGACAACGGCTACGGCGCCGGCCACCAGGCCAGCCTCATCAACAAGCTGGTTGCCAAGATCCGATAGCTCGCCTCGACCATGAAGCTGGCATACTTCGACTGCCCGGCCGGAGCCAGCGGCGACATGATTCTCGGCGCCTTGGTGGACTCTGGGCTCTCTCTCGATTCGCTACGCGAAGAGCTCTCAACACTCCCGCTCTCCGGATATCGGCTCGTCGCCAGACAGGTGAAGAAAGGAGCATTCCGGGCCACGAAGGTCGACGTGGAGATAGACCCCGCTGCACACAGCCACTCCCGCACGCTTGCCGAAATCCTCGCCGTGCTCGATCAGAGCAGACTCACCGACCGGGTGAAGGCGGAGGCCGCTCGGATTTTCGGGCGCCTGGCCCAAGCCGAGGCTCGGGCCCACGGAACCGCCGTGGATCAGGTCCACTTCCACGACGTCGGAGCCGTTGACGCGCTCGTGGATGTCACGGGCGCCGTGGCAGGCCTCCACCTCCTCGCGATCGAGGCCGTCCACGTCTCAGCGCTGCCCCTGGGGGGTGGCACTGCCGAGGGGCCTCACGGCACCATGCCGATCCCCGGTCCTGGAACGGCCGAGCTTCTCAACGGCTTTCCGGTGTTTGACAACGGGATCAAGGCTGAAGTGCTCACCCCGACCGGCGCTGCAATTCTCACCACGCTGGCCCGATCCGCTGGCGCCATGCCGCCAATGACGGTCCAGGCGGTCGGATACGGAGCCGGGACGATGGAGCTGCCCATCCCCAACCTTCTCCGCTGCTTTGTCGGAGATGGAGAAGCGGTCGGTCCGATACCCAGCGAGAGCATCGCTCAGATGGAGACCACCATCGATGACATGTCCCCCCAGCTCTACGAGCCGCTCTTTGACCGGCTGCTGGAGGCGGGGGCCCTCGATGTCTTCCTCACCCCGGTCATCATGAAGCGGAGCCGCCCCGGCGCGGTGATCACCGTGCTGTGTGACCCTGCGCGGGTCGCTGACGTTTCCACGATCCTCTTCCAGGAGTCCACGACCATCGGGGTCCGGTGGACCGAGTACCAGCGGACGTGTCTGGATCGGGAGCTGGTGGTCCTGCCGACCGCCTATGGCGCTGTCACCTTCAAGGTCTCCAGGCTCGGCGATCAGCTTCTCACCGTGACGCCCGAGTTCGAAGAGGTGCGCCGGCTCGCGAGGGAGAAGGGGCTCTCCGTCCGCGAGGTGCTCGACCAGGCCCGAGCCGACGCCCGCCGCCAGTTGGAGGACCACCCCCGCCCTTAACCCCTTCCGCCGGCGGGTCCTGGTACGATCACCTGCTGCCGTCGCCCCCCTAAATGGAGCCCCATGATTTGGAGTGATCAAGCAGGCCATACCAGGCATGC
>JBHIAB010000157.1:0-8593 GCA_046758385.1 Methylomirabilia bacterium
GACAACTTCAAGATGTTCGCCAAACGGGTAGACCAGATGTCCGGCGGAAGACTGAAGATTGAAACCCTCCCGGCCGGGGCGATCGTGCCGGCCTTCCAGGTCGTCGATGCCACCTCCAAAGGGGTCCTCGACGGGGCTCATACTGCGGCCCGTTACTTGGTCGGCAAGCACCGGGCCGCGATCCCCCTCTCCCACGGCCCCCTCTTCGGGATGGACTACATTGACTTTTTCGGCTGGTACTACAATGGGGGGGGCAATGAACTGAAGAACGAGTGGTATCAGAATATCCTGAAGTTCAATGTGGTGGCCTTCCCCATCCTGCCAGCCGGACCCCAGGCCCTGGGGTGGTTCAAGAAGCGGGTCAAAAACTGGGACGACTTTAAGGGGCACAAGTACCGCATCTACGGGCTTGGGAACGAGGTGTTCAAAGACGCCGGGATGGCCGTGGTGACGTTACCCGAGCCGGAGATCCTGCCAGCGTTGGAGCGGGGGACCATTGATGGAGCCGAGTGGGTGGGCGGCATCGAGGACTTGAAGAAGGGCTTTCACAATATCGTGAAAGTCCACCTCACCCCGGGGATGCACGAGCCGGTCACCGTCGGAGACCTCGTCATCAACAAGGATGTGTGGAACAAGCTGCCCCCGGATCTCCAGGCGATCGTCGAAGCTGCCGTCGTAGAGACGTTCTGGCGCTGGTTCACGTGGTGGCACAGTCTCTCTGGTGATGCCTACAAGACGCTGGTGGAGAAGCACGGGGTCAACGTGTACCGGACGCCCAAGGACATCCTGGTGAAGTTCGTCGACGGTTGGGAGAAGCTGCGAAAGAAGGACGCGGCAGCGGACCCCTTCTATGCCAAGGTGATCGAGTCCCAGAGAAAATATGCCGAAAAGGTAGTCCCCTATCGGCGGTCGGTGTGGCCCGACTATAACTTCCTGAGCGACTACTACTGGAAGGACAAGATCTTCCTGAAGGAATAGAGAGAGCGAGTCGAGAGACCTTGTCCACTGTGGTGGGGCTAGCCGCGTGGCTAGCCCCACTCCCCAAACACGTCCAGGACTGGCACATTCGGGGAGGGCCCGGCGATACCGTGGTGCCCTCCCAGGCAAGTGCGTCACGGGCGCAACCCACTTGTCAATGACGGTGGGCGAAGACCGTACATGGAAGCACCTCCGAAGTGGCTAGCTGTCACCGTAAGGCTCATCGAGACCTACATCGGTCGTTCTCTTCTTCCCGCAGACCGCCCTCTGGCTGCCTAGCCTGCTCTAGAGATAGCCCACCCGCCACAGCGCCAAGTAGGTACACCCCAAGCGTCTGGCCCGGCCCCTCCGCGAGAATTCGGCGCCCCCATGCTATGCTGGAATGGAAAGGCCAGCGCCCTCGGAGATGGGCATCTTCGCAGGCATTTCAGGTCTCATCATTTGCGCCGGGCTGGTGCTGGGCACGGCTCCTGCCGTCCACGGAGACGAGAAGCCCGCAACCATTCGTTTGGAGCTGACGTCCCTGGGGCGGCCTGCGCAGGCTCTCGCGAAGCCGAGGCCCGACACGATCCGAGAGGACGCCGCACGAGTCATCAGCGAGATTGAGACGCGGCAGCGCGTCGAGAAGCTGATTGGGGAGACGATCCCGGGCCCCCAGCGCCGCCCAGACCTCAACTACGACCTGTTCAGCGCCATCCAGTCACGCCATCTCATCGATATCCTACGTGTACGCTGACGCGTCCTGAGGCTCCCAAGACCTGCCGGCCCGTTCGACCCGCTCATCGCGCTGAGCCCGATGGGAAGAGTGTGATAAGTTGAGAAGAGTCGGGGCTGAGCGACCCGGCCGCGGCTGGGGCCATGCCGAAGGCTTTAGATTTCCGTAGATTTCGGTCCAGGTTGTCAAGCAGACGAAGCGGATTCCGGGGCCTCCTGAGCCGTCGCACGTCCCGTGTGAGGAAGACCGCGCGCCTCTGGTTCAAGGGGAGTGCTGCCCGCCTCTGGCTACGTGGCACGCTCGTCGGTCTTGCCGTGGCGCTGGCCGCGTTGTTCGGGTCCCTTGAGGGAATGGAGCGGTGGGGCCTCAACACGCTGTTCCACCTCCGGGGTCCTCAGGCCCCGCAGACGCCCATCGTCATCATCTCCATCGATGAGGATTCCTTCGATGAACTGAACCTGCCCTGGCCCTGGCCTCGATCCCTCCACGCTGAGCTTCTCAGTATCGTGAGCCGGGGCAACCCGGCGGCCATCGGGCTGGATATCCTGTTCTCTGAACCGTCGCCCTATGGCCCCGAGGATGACCTGGCATTGGCGGAGGCCGTGGAGCAGGCTGGCAACGTCATCCTGGCGGCGGCTCTCACCGTCGTGAGCGAGACCTGGTACACCAAGCTAGACCTTAACCCGCCCATCAATCCCATTCGAGAGGGTGCAGCGGGCTTCGGCCCGGTTGGCTTCGTGTCCGACGACGATGCGTTCGTTCGTTGGGCGCACCTGAGTGAGACATACCAGGGAAAGGAACTTCCGCATGTCGATCTCCACCTCTATCAGACCGCGGTCAAGGCGGGCATCCCCGCTCGGCCCTACCCCGGGTCGGACTTCGTCATCAACTACCGCGGTGGGCCGAAGACGTTTCCCACGGTGCCCTACTACCGCATCCTGATCGGCGAGGTGGGACCTGAGATCTTCGAAGGGAAGATCGTCCTGGTGGGAGCAACGAGCCTGGCGCTCCACGACGTCTACCCCACGCCCTTCGCCACGCAAGGGGAGATGCCCGGCGTAGAAATCCACGCCAACGTCCTGGAGACCCTCTTTCAAGGGATCCCGCTCCGGCGGCTGCCGCGGCCAATCATGGTGGTCCTTGCCTTGGGCTTCGGCGTGTTGGCGACGGGGGTGACAAACCGGCTGCGCCCGCTCCACGCCCTCGGGGCGGTCCTGGCTCTGGGCGCCGTATACTCCGCCGTCGGCTTCGCCACGTTCGCGTGGGGCCGGCTGTGGGTCGACGTGACTCCCATCCCGGCGACCCTGCTCCTCGGCTACGTGGCCACCGTGGTCGAGAACTTCATCCGAGAGCAGCGGGAGAAGCGGCGGCTCTCCCGCTTCTTCTCTCCGGCCGTGGTCAAGGAGATCATCAGGCACAAGGACGATGTGAATCTGGGAAGCAGCCGGCGGCGGATGACGATCCTCTTCTCGGACATCCGGGGGTTCACCACCATCTCGGAGAAGATGCCAGCGGAGGAGGTGGTGTCGTTCCTCCGAAGGTATCTCACGGTGATGACCGACGCGGTGTTCACGCATGGCGGGACCGTGGACAAGTACATCGGCGATGCCATCATGGCCCTATACAACGTGCCGTTCTACCAGCCCGACCACGCGGAGCGGGCGGTGCGGACGGGGCTCGAGTTCCAGAAGCGCCTGCAACCCCTGGCGGCCGACTTCCGGGCCAGGTACGGAACCGACTTGCGGTGTGGGGTGGGGATCAACACCGGCGAGGCCGTCGTCGGGACCATCGGATCCCAGCAGCGCCTCGAGTACACGGCAATTGGCGACACCATCAACCTCGGCTCCCGCCTGGAAAGTCTCACCAAGGACTTCAAGGTCTCTGTGCTCATCAGCGAGTCCACCTGCCGGGAGCTTCGGGGTCGATTCCTCACCCGCTACCTGGGGGAGGTGACTGTCAAGGGCAAGGAGATTCCTGTCAAGATCTACGCCGTGGTCGAGGCGGACCAGCGCGAAGATCCCCGCGCCTCGCGTGAGTTTCCCGTCTCCGTTTCCGACGGCGAACTCGCCATCCTCGCGACGGTGAGCGATCTGAGCGTGAGCGGGATCTCTGTACGAAGCCTGCCCAAGCAATTCCCCGACGGACAGGTCGTTGAGCTCCGCTTCGACCTGCCGGTGGTTAGCCGGCCAATCGACGTCGGGGGGAAGATGATCTGGAGCACGGAGGACAAGGCCGGCTTCCGCTTCCTCGACCTCAAGCCTGAGGACCGGGCGGTCATCAAAGAGCTCGTGTCCCGCGGGGAGATGGGGCCCCGGGGAGCCGGGAGCGATTAGGGTGGATTCGAGAGTCGCTGCTGGCACTCCTTGTGCAAGTCATGCGCGGTAGCTGCGCGGAGACACCAGCTCTTCGAGACCAGGAGGGAATGCGATGAATCGAGGCCTCGCCTATGCGCTACTGACCGTTGCGGTTTTCTTCTCCCTGTGGCCTGCCGAATCTCTGGCCCAGCCGCCTAAGGCCGGGGTGGTGACCACCATCCACGGTACGGCCACCGTGGCCCGGGCCGCGATTCCCGAAGGGCACCCCCTCAGGTTCCGGGACGACCTCTTCCTCAGAGACCGGATCAGCACCAAGGAGAATTCCATCGTCCGGGCGCTCCTGGGCGGCAAAGCCCTCGTCACAATCCGCGAGCTCTCCGTGGTGACCATCACCGAGGAGGTGGGCCGCGCCACCGTGGACATGGAGACCGGCAAGATTGCCCTGGCCGTGGCGCGCCGCCGGCTCAGGCCCGGCGAGACCCTGGAGATCCGGACTCCCAACGCCATCGCCGCGGTGCGCGGGACAGTGGTCATCGTCGAGACCCTCCGGCCCATCGCCCAGCCCCTCGTCACCAACTTCCACGTCCTCAAGGGCGTCATCGAGATCTTCCTCCGTGGCATCCCCGGCGCAACCCCCCTCACGGTTGGGGCCGGGCTCAGCCTGAGCATCACCGGCAATCTCCTGGGCCAGGTCCGCCCCAGCCCACCCCTGGCGCAGGTCGTCCAAGGGCTCGAATCCCCGCCCCAGCACACTGACTCCCCGGCAGAGACCAAGGAAGCGGTGAGCAATGCAGGGCTAGCGCAAGCTGCGGCCCTCGCCAACGTGCTTGCCACGCCTGACGGAGCCTCATCCCTCACCCCGGCGCCAGCGCCCGACACAGACACAACCACCACCACTACCAAGACCACTGAGGCCCCTGTCATCTCGACGACGACCACTGGGACACAGCCGCCGCAGAGCAGCTTCACCTTCTCAGGCACCATCAATTTGACCAAGGATGACACGCTGGTGACATTCGGCTCGGACACGACCCTCAGCGGGACGCCTGCCGCGGTATTTTTGCAGAACGCCGACGTCACTCAGTCCGGGGCTGGCAACCTGATCCAGACCGGCCCTGGGGTGAATTTGACCGTGAACAGTCCCTTCCTGGCCGCAGACAGCAGCACCACTACCACCATTACCAGCGGCGGCAACCTGCTTCAGCTCTCCTCCTCGACGCTGACCAGCCAGGGCTCTCTTCTGGATTTCAAAAACACCAACCTCAATCTAAGTGGGGCCGTCGTCGAGTTCCTGAACCGGAGCACCGTCGCAAACACGGCTGGGCCGTGGATCAAAATCAGCGACGGGTCGCTGACAGCGGATGCCTTGGTCAGGACGGACGAGAGCGGGAATACGTTTGATCTGACCGGCACGCTACTGGAGCTGAACAACGCTAGCCTCACTTTGAGGATCATGATAGATGAACCCACCGGCCTCGACCTGGACAATGTTGCCTTTTCCCTGGCCCCCAATGTGCCCATGTTCAGCCTCAACAGCAGCACTTTGAGCGCGACTGGAACGAGCAATGACGACGCTATAGTAATGCTTGAAGAGATTGACCTCGGATCGACCTTTGCCGGACTCGCCATGATCGCGACGAATAGCACCATAACCAACAAGGGTGGTGGGCTACTCGAGATGGAAGGTGTCTTGACCACTACCACCACCAATCCACTCGTCCAGCTCACCGGCTCCACAGTGTCCACCTTTACGAAACCCTTTGTGGAAGTAGAAGCAGAACCCTCTGCGCCGACCAACATTACGATGAACGGTCCGCTCATGAGTGTGGCCAGCACCGTGACGAGCGAGCGTGACTTCTTCTTCATCGACGGTGGCTCGACGCTCACAAGCAACACGTCTAATCCTTTTATGCAGTTCAGCAATGCAACCGTGACCGTCGGGTCAGCCAGAGTCTCTGACACTCACTTTTTCCGCGCGGACGCCGGCACTGTCTCGCTGGCGGGACCTCTTGTGAACGCCACGGACAGCAACCTGAGCGTCTCCGACTTCTTTCTCGAGGTGATAAACGGGGGTCAGCTCACCAGCACGGGGACCGGCGCCCTCGTCCAGCTGAACCAAAGTCCGTTGTCGCCACGTGTCGGCACAAGCCTCCTCCAATTTCTCGTCCTCAGCGATCCCGGGAGCCAGGTTAACATCGCCGGCACACTCCTGAGCGCCCAGAACAGCGACCTGGCCATTCCTCTGGGCCTGATGGAGATCTTTGACGGCGGCCGGCTCGTCGTGAGCGGCTCGACGGATCCCCTCGTTTCTCTCGTCGGAGGGACACACGTGAGCGGAGTCTCGATGATCGGTCTGGGAGGGAACACGACCGCCACGGATCCGAAGACCGGGCTGACGCTCGGAACCGACAAGCCGCTCCAGCACGGTGGCGTGCTGCTCCAAACTTCGGGAGCTACGGTCAGCGGCCAGCAGTTCCTGAGGGTGGACACCGCCCTCCTCGAGGCCAGCGCCCCGCTCCTCAGTCTCAACGCAGGCAGCAATTTCACCACGAGCATCGACGCCGTGCTTCTCTCCTTCCAGGCCAAGGTGACCAGCCTGGGCCCAATGGTCAAGCTGGACGCGAGTACCCTCAACGTCAACAGCAGGGCGCTCCTTTTTGTGGCAGGTGGCAGTGCTCTGACAGTGACCGGTAATCTCCTCCAGCTCGCCAACGGGAGCACGCTCAGCCTGCTCGACGGGGCGGTGCTCAGGGTGACCGGCGGATCCATCGTGGACATCTCCGGGGCTTTGGTCGCGTTCAGCGGCACTGGCGGCAACCAGATCAACGTGACGAATACACTCTGCCCTTGCGTGGACATCGGCGGGATCCCCGTGGCCCTGACGGGAGGCGCGAGCAGCGCCAACGTCAGCATAACCAACCCGATCAAGGATTCCAGCCTGGGGTCGATTAACCTCTCCTCCTCCGGCACTGCCCTCATCCTGGTGGACGGATCATCAACTACGGTGACCATCTCAGGCCAGTAAGCTGATCAGAGCGGAAGGCCTCGGAGGGGGCCGCTCAGGCCCCCTCCGAGGTTAAAACTGCCAGGAGAGGGTGAGGGAGAGGACGTTTCGGTTGAACGAGAAGACGTCGAGGTTGGAGCGGCTAACGATGACCTGATATTCCGCCGAGAGCGTCAGGTCGCGGGGGAGGGGCTGCTCGGCCCTGAGGAGATGCGTAATCTCGGTGTCGACACGTTCCCGGGTTCGGCCAGGCTCGGCGGGGAGCAGCGAATGGTCGTGGCTGTAGTTCCGGAAATGCAGGTCGATGTCATAGCTGAGCCGGGTGTCTCGCCACGGCAACGTGTACTGACCGCCCGCAAGGATCCGGTTCCCAACGTACTCGAAGTTGCTCCCATCGGCATCTTCCACGTCGAACTGATAGCCCAGGCGGAGCAAGTGTTTGTCGGCCTCGAAGCGGAAGACGTGGAGGAAGCCGAGCATCCAGTTCCTCGCATCCCGCACTTCTTCCGGCGTACCCCGTCTGTCGGCGTCATCCTCGGAAAACTCCTTGAGCTGGAGTCGAGTCTGAAGCGTGGTCAGGTTGCCGGCGTTCTCGACCAGAGTCCCGAAGAGCGTGGCGGTGTTGCGCTGGATGAACTCGTCGTTGTCCAGGGTGAGGAAATCAAAGGCGTACAGCGCCCCGACCTGGTAGGGCATGGCTACCACAGCACCACGGTAGAAGCCCCCCAGGGCCCCCAGGTGGTTCTGGATATTGAACGATGGCACCTCGTTGTTAAAGGTTTGAAAGAACGAGTAGGTAACCGTGGCCTCCCAGGGTCCTGTGCGGAGCCAGACGTACTCCAGACGAGTCGCCAGAAGCTCCCCGAAGCTCTGGCGGTTCCGGTTTTGACGCCGGATATCCTCCGCGGTGCGGTCGTCACTTGGTTCGGGGGCGACGGGAACGTTGGTGTCGTAGAAGCTGCCGAGGCGGACCTCGGCCCGGAACCGCCGTTCGCGCTCCCGGGCAGCCAGGATGGTATCCCGTAGGCGTTCGGCCGGACCCGTCAGCGGGGACACAGGCTGGAGCCTGAGAGACTCCTCCACCTCGGCAGCCGCCCGCTCCGGCAAGCCCAGGATCGCCAGCGTCAGGCCCGCGTAGAACCTTGTGAGCTGCTGGATATTGGGGTCTGTCGAGGTCCCGGCCTGGAAGGCCCGGAGGGCGCCCTGATAGTCCTTCCGGCGGTAGCGCATGAAGCCCACGTAATACCCGACGGCATCCGTCCTCGGGCGCTCCTTGAAGACCTCGGCGAGGAGGGGCCCCGCCTTGTCGTACCGCTCCTGGGAGAAATGGGCCACCCCGAGCTGGAAGAGGATGGAGAGGTCCGACGGAGCCCTGTCGCGGGCCTTTTCCAGGGCCTCCACAGCCGCGTCGAAGTCCTTCCGGGCGAGATGCACGAGGCCGGCGTAGTAGTAGGCGTCGATGTTCTCCGGGTCCACCTCGAGCGCTTCCCGGAGCAGGCTGAGCGCCCCGTCGTAGCGCTTCTCCTCATAGGCAAGGATGGCCTGAGCGACGAAGACGTCAGCTTCCGACACCTGGGCCTC
>JBHIAB010000158.1:0-8515 GCA_046758385.1 Methylomirabilia bacterium
GCCTGTTCGGCTACTGCAGGGCGGGGAGTTACGAGTACAACCCGGCCAAGGCCAAGCAGCTCCTGGCTGCCGCGGGGGTCAAGCCGGGGACCAAGATCTCCTTCATCCACCCGACCGGCCGCTACGTCCAGGACAAGGAAGCATCGCAAGCGATCGCCGGCTACCTCCGCGAGGTCGGGCTCGAGCCCGAACTTCAGACCATGGACTGGCCGACATATGTCCAGACGATCATCACCCCGCTGGACAAGGGCAACAAGACCGAGCTTCACTATCTCGGCTGGGCGCCGCCGGTCCTCGACGCGTTTATGCAGATGCTCCAGTTCCTCTCGACCTACGCGCCGCCCAATGGGTTAGAGACGAGCTTCTATTCCAACCCCGAGGTCGACAAGCTGATTACTGCGGCGGAGCGTGATTTGAGCCCGGACAAGCGCAAGGAGCTCTACTGCCAGGCCGCGAAGACGGTTTGGAAGGAGGCCCCCTGGATCTTCCTCTGGGTCCAGCGCTTTCCCATCATCTACTCGGCCAAGGTGACCAACGTCTCCTCGCTCCCCAATGAGATGTTCTACGCCGTCTACGCTCGCCCGGCGGAGTAGAAAGGCGGGGACAGAGGCGAGCTCGTCCGTAGCAGGGGAGCTGTCAGGCTGCGAGGGGTCCGGTCAGGCCCCTCGCCGCGCTCGCCTTCCATGAAGTTCCGAGCCTATCTAGCCCAGCGGTTCGTGGCCTCAGTCGTCACCCTGCTGGGTGTTTCGTTCATCGTTTTCCTGATGGTCCGCCTCCTGCCGGGGGACCCGGCCCGGGTGATCGCGGGTCTCCTGGCCAGCGAAGAAGACGTCCGGCTGATCCGGGTTGAACTGGGCCTTGACCGGCCGCTCTACGTCCAGTACGGCATCTTCCTGACCCGCCTGGTCCGTGTGGACCTGGGGAAGTCTGCCCGCACCTCCGAGCCCGTCATTGCTGAACTGAGGCCGCGTCTCAGGGCCACGCTGAAGCTCGCCGCCCTCAGCGCGGGCCTCGCGGCCTTCTTCGGCGTTCTCGCCGGGACCATTGCCGCCACCCGCCCTTACTCCAGGTTCGATTACCTCTTGTCCCTGGCCACCCTTTTCGGCGTTTCCATGCCGGTGTACTGGCTGGGGCTGATGCTGATCATCGTCTTTGCGATCCATCTGAACTGGCTGCCTGCGGCGGGCGCCGAGAGCGCGGCGAGCATGATCCTTCCGTCCTTGACCCTGGCTGCCTTCTCGGTGGCTCTCATCGCCCGGATGACCCGGTCGAGCATGCTCGAGGTGCTGGGGCAGGACTACGTGCGGACGGCTCGGGCCAAGGGAATGGCCGAGACGCTGGTGGTTGCTCGCCACGCCTTGAAGAACGCCCTGATCCCGATCATCACCGTTGTCGGGCTCCAGTTCGGTACGCTCCTCGGCGGAGCAGTGCTGACCGAGTCAGTCTTCGGCTGGCCGGGGATGGGGCTCCTGCTGGTGGACTCGATCTTCTCGCGGGACTATGCGGTGGTGCAGGGGATCGTGCTGGTGTTCTCGTTCCTGTTCATCCTGACCAACCTGCTGGTGGATCTTCTCTATGCGATCATCGACCCTCGAATCCATTACGGCTGAGCCGCCAGCCGTCGGCGCTCTCTGGCCGCGGCTCCGGCTGTTCCTGGAGGGGTGGCAGCGCTTCCGCCGCCACCGGGTGGCCATGGTCGGACTGGGGCTTCTGGTGCTGCTCCTGGCGCTGGCCCTGGCCGCGCCCCTCTTGACCTCGTACGACCCCGAGCGGCAGAACCTCTCCGAGGTCCTCAAACCCTTGTCGGCTGCTCACCCGCTCGGTACGGATCACCTCGGGCGCGACATGTTCGCCCGGATCCTCTACGGCGGGCGGCTTTCCCTGCTGATAGGCTTCCTCGCCGTCGGCCTCGGCCTGGCGGTCGGGGTCCCGCTGGGAGCCATCTCGGGCTTCCAGGGCGGGCGCACGGACCTGATCATCCAGCGGTTCGCCGACATCCTCTTGTCCTTCCCGGGCATCCTCCTTGCGCTTTCCCTGGTTGCCATCCTCGGCGTCGGGCTCAGAAACGTCATCATTGCCGTTGGAATCGGGGCGGTCCCCTCCTTCATCCGGCTGGTGAGAGGATCGGTGCTGTCGATCCGCGAGCAGGTCTACGTTGAGGCAGCGCATGCCCTCGGCCAGAGGCGGAG
This sequence comes from Methylomirabilia bacterium, assembly GCA_046758385.1. Lineage (GTDB taxonomy): Bacteria > Methylomirabilota > Methylomirabilia > Rokubacteriales > CSP1-6 > JBHIAB01. The sequence goes on from JBHIAB010000158.1 coordinate 2,190, forward strand.
AGTGATCATCTTCAGACACGTGCTTCCAAACGCCATGGCCCCGGTCATTGTCCAGGCCACGTTGAGCTTGGGGTTCGCGATCCTGGTCGCGGCGGGCCTGGGGTTCCTCGGCCTGGGGGTTCAGCCGCCGACGGCCGAGTGGGGGACCATGCTGGGGGAGGGCCGGCAGTACATCTTTCGAGCTCCCGCCCTCACCACGTTTCCCGGCCTGGCCATCTTTCTGGCGGTCCTGGGGTTCAATCTCTTCGGAGACGGCTTGAGAGACGCCCTCGATCCTCGCATGCGGACACTCTGACTCGGAGGGTGGCTTTGCCCCCCTTCCGAGCCCCGGAAGTCCAGGAGCTTGACCACCTTCAGCTCGTCCGCCTTCAGGGATCTCCCCCCTTTGGCGTGGGCCATCCGGCGAATGGCCAACTATGTCATTTTCACATGGATCGTCCCATAGTGACATAGACCGGGGGACCCTTCCGGCCCTCGAAGTGGGTTGTAACCGCGGCGTCCTCTCTGCCGTACGCCTTCCTGGCAAGCGCTTTGCCACGGCGCCGGACAGTTTCAGGAAGCGGGGACCCCGGTGGACCTGTTCGCGGGCATCCGCATGGGCGCCATCGTGGCGACTACGTTCGTGCTGCAGGAAAGCTTGCTAGCGCCAACCCTGATCGGGAGCGTGAAGGACCTGGGGCTCAGCCCACTGCCGTCGCTGGCTATGCTCTCTCAAGATTGAGAACGTCAGCCCCATTTTTTGGAATTGTGTCGCGAAAGGCTGAGGATAGAACGGGTTTAACTTGGCGGCATGGATTGTGCATACGGAATGCATCCGGGGCTTGGATATATTAACAGGCTTAAGAGAACTGTATAGAAGGAGGTCATGTTGATGAGCGTGAATGAAAGACTGGTAACTGTAACGGATAAGGCTGCGTCCAAGCTGCGCGATATCATGGCAAGCGAGAACAAGCAGACATCCAGTGTGAGGATGGCTGTGGTTCGAACGCACTGCATGGGTGGCAGAGGCTATGGAAATGAACTTGTTCTTGAAGACTCTCCGACAAGGGATGACGAAGTTTCAGAGCATAACGGAATCAAGCTGTGTATAGACCAGGCTAGCGCGAAATACCTCAAAGGCGCAGAACTGGACTACATCGACACACCTGAAGAGGGCGGATTCACGATTAACAACCCCAATGTCATAGCCAAGTGCCCCTGCAGACATCACGACATATTCGAATGACAACCCCCTTTGCCCGTACTCAACCTCGTAGAGTACGAATTCGCGCAAAGGAAGTGCCCCCGGATCCGCTCACCGAGGAATCCCTCGCCCTCGCCGGGAGGCTAGGTGGCATCACCATCTCGGCAAGTGGTGCCTCACCTCGCCGGACTTCCTTGAGAGAACTTTGCGGCTAGAACTCGGGCAATCCGCAGCGCTTGAGCCTCGGCCGGATAAGCCAGCCGGGGTTCGTCGGTGCCGTTATGGACGGTCACGATCCAGTCTTTGGTGTAGAAAGTCACCTCCACATGACTCCCACCAGACCGGGTCACGATGTAGGCAAAGGCTCCGAGATCGATCTGCCGCACCCGGAGGTCGGGGATTCGGCTGACTAGGGCTTGCTTCTGCTCGAAGGCTCGTCGCCAGGCGTTAGGTCCCCACGGGCTAGAAGAGTCAGGGCGAGGACGGATGGTGATGTTGAGCAGCACTCGGCCCTTCTCGACGCCGGCGGCGCCCTGCACCTCTCGCCACCCGCGAAAGACCCGAAAAGCGATACCGCCGGCGCTTCCTTCGCTGCGTACCTCATCGAACCAGCCCGGGGCCAGACGCTGGATCTCCTCGAGGGTGGGCAGCAGGTCGGCCTCATCGTCCCTCTCGGCCCGAACCGCCGGGGACGCCCCGAGGAGGGCAGCGATGGTCAACGCGACTACGATGAACTCTATTGAAGGCCGCCGCGTAATTGTCCTCGCCTGAGGCTCAAACGCACTCTCTGAACTTCTCCGCAGAACCGCGGCGACCCAGAGCAGAGGGGCCGTGAGCCCATGCACCAGGCGCTGCCATATCAAATGGCTCCTCACTCGTCCCGTATACTCGGCGCCCTCCATGGCGAGCCGTTGTGGCATGGGCTACCCGTCAGAGAGAACATGCGGTCAGCGCCGGAGGAGGAGGACGGTAGTCATGCGAGGAGTTGCCAGTAGCGGCGGCCCTCCAGGCGGAGGATCTTCCCGAACCCTGGTGCTGGGAAATGTCCTGCCGCCACAACCATTCCTTCCCTCTCCAACCGCTCCATGATGGCACGACGGGTCATTTTTGTCTGCTCCGGGTCCATGTCAGCCCGCGACACCCAGTGCGTCTCGTGGACCTGGGCCGGATTGTGGGCCACATCACCCAAGATGAGGGCACGCTCCCCCTGCGAGGTGATCAGGATGCTCATGTGCCCCGGGGTATGACCAGGCGTTGGGAGCGCGGTCAACTCGCTGGTCAAGGGGTGTTCCCCGTCCATCAGCTCCAGGCGTCCCAGCTCTGCCAGGGGCCAGACACAGGTGCCAGCATTGGGGAACCGGTCCTGCACCTCGGGTTGATGGCAGACCTCCCAATCCTTCGCGCTCATCCAGTACCGGGCTTTCGAGAAGGTCGCCTCGTATTTCCCTCCCTGAGACAGCAGGTTCCAGCCCACGTGGTCCCGGTGGAGGTGTGTCATCACTACCATGTCAATGTCGTCGGGCTGCACCCCATTGGCTGTGAAATCGTCCAGGAGTTTGCCCCACGGGGCTTCGGGCGCGTCCAGAGGCTTGGGTCCCAGGCCCGTGTCGACCAGGATAGTCCGCCCGTCAGAACGCACCAGGAAGGACCCCAGGTTGAAGCGGACTTTATGCTCCGCCGTGAGGTGGGACGCATACGTGTGCCAGTTGGCCTCAGGGATGGTCGGGAAAAAGTTGCAGAGATCGAATTCGAGCATGCCGTCGGACAGCGACATAATTTCTACGTTCCCTACGCTGATCTTGTTGTGTGCCATCACGCCTCCTCCAGTGGCGATCTCCCTGAGGATCGAACGACTACGATGTACAACCTGAGATAACTCTATGCGGGACACAGGACGCGGTCAATGATCAAAAAGGCGTGGTGGGCAGAGCAATGCGCGGCAGCACTTCCTCGCCCTCGACGTGCGCCCGAGTGGGCCGGAGGGGGCCCGCGTCGGTCACCTAACCAAGCTTGACATCTCGATACCTGTTCTGATACATATTACAATATGAAGACAACCGTAGAGATTCCAGATGCTTTACTAGAAGAGGCACGCAAGTTGGCTGCCCGAGAGGGAACACCCGTGAGGGCTCTGGTCGAGGAGGGGCTCAGACGAATCATCGCCGACCGAAAGCGGGCGAGCCTCTTCCGGCTCCGGAAGGCGACCTTCAAGGGCGGTGGCCTCCAGCCCCATCTTGCGGGCGCTCCGTGGGAGCAGATCCGGGACATCGCCTACGAAGGGCGCGGCGGATGATCGCTGTCGACACCAACCTCCTGGTCTATGCCCACCGCGAGGATTCCCCCTGGCACGATGCCGCCTACGCCCGGGTCGCCGAGCTCGCAGAGGGCCGCGCGCCCTGGGCCATTCCCTGGCCCTGCCTTCACGAATTCCTGGCAATCGTGACGCACCCCGGGGTCTACGCCCCGCCCACTCCGCTCACCGCGGCTGTGGACCAGGTCGAGGCATGGTTCGAAGCGCCCAGGCTGATCCTTCTCTCGGAATCCGAGGGCTACTGGCCAGAGCTCCGGGCCGCGATCCAGGCCGGACGCGTCCCCGGAGCGCAGGTGCACGATGCGCGGGTCGCCGCGTTGTGCCGGTTTCATGGGGTTCGCGAATTGTGGACGGCTGACAGAGACTTTGGTCGGTTCCCCGGGCTGGCCGTCCGGAATCCCCTCGTGAGATGAGGCAGACGCGCCTCCTCTCTGCGGCCTCCGGCCGCGGTGTAATTTCCACGCGCAGGACACTCCGTCCCGCGCGCGGAGGCGCAAGGAATCTAGCGGCTCGTCTGCAAACAGAGATTCTTCGCCTTCGGCTCAGAATGACAAGGGGGCTATTTAGCCCAGCACCCAAGGATGGCATGCGGCGCTTCATCCCCAGCGGCGCCAGGCCCAGAGCATCACCCACGCCGCCGGTGTGGTGAACCAGAGCCATCCGGGCGGGATGCCGCTCAGCAGGTGAAAGAAAAGGAAGACGGTCCCACCCGCGGCGGCGATCCAGAGCAGTGAGGTGGTGAGCCCGCGCGCCAGCCGCCGCCATCCCAGCGTCAGGAGGAGTGCCGCCGCGGCACTGCCGCTCCAGTCCACCGCCACATCGAGCGCGCTGGCGGTCCGCACGTCAGTCCAGCCCTGGTGGAGCTCGTCCAGGATCGCGTACGCGGCGGCGACCGCCCAGGCGACCCCGGCGTGTGAGCGGCGACTCCCGATAATTCCGCTCAAGGACAGTGCCCGGAACCAGAGGCTCGCCAGGATCGCGTACTCGAGGGCGTGCCCGGCCTTCCTCAACAGGAGGTGGAGGAAGGCGAGCTGCGCGGGGTGAGCCCCGGGGAAGGCCCAACGGAGCAACGGAAGAATCACCCGGCTGGTAGCTTCGCTGCTGAAGATCTCCGTGGAGCCAACGAAGATGAGCGCCATCCAGGCCAGGGGAGGGATCCAAACAAGTGCGGCCATGCTCCGTGGATACACCGGATCTCGAAAGTTGACAACCGGCAAGGGTGCTTCCTAAGATGGCAAAAACCTCTGGAGGCTCGAGTGGCTTATCGACCGCTGGGGGAGCTTCTGGACCAGCTCCTCACCGCTCCGGACACAGGGCGCGCCGTCACCGTCACCCGACACTTTCCTGCTCGTCCTGCTGTCTGGGCGCCGTTTCCGACCTCGCTGGATTCCCGAATCACCGAGGCCCTTCAATCCCGCGGCATCGCGCAGCTCTACTCCCACCAGGCGCGGGCCTTCGTGCTGGTGGAGAAGGGGCACTCCGTCGTCGTGGTGACTCCCACCGCGTCGGGGAAGACGCTGTGCTACAACCTGCCCGTGCTTCAGGCCCTCCTCCGGGAGCCGCAGGCCCGGGCTCTCTACCTGTTCCCCACCAAGGCCCTGGCGCAGGATCAGCTGGCCGAGCTGGAAGAACTGGCCAAGACGCTCCCCGACCTCAGGATGTTCACCTACGACGGGGACACTCCCCAGGACGCCCGCCGGGCGGTCCGTGCCCGGGCCAACCTGGTGCTGACCAACCCGGACATGCTCCACTCCGGAATCCTCCCTCATCACACCAAGTGGCTGAACCTATTCCAGAACCTGAGATATGTGGTGATCGACGAGCTCCACGCCTACCGCGGGGTCTTCGGCAGCCATCTCGCCAACGTGCTGAGACGGCTTCAGCGCATCTGTCGCCACTACGGCTCTCGCCCCCAGTTCATCATGGCCTCCGCCACTATCGCGAACCCCCGGGAACTGGCCGAGCGCCTCACGGGTGAGCCCGTGGAGGAGATCGCGGAGAATGGAGCTCCAGCGGGCGACAAGCTCTTCCTCTGCTACAACCCACCGGTGGTCAACCCGGAGCTCGGGATCCGCGCACCATACCTGGGCGAGGCAGCGCGCCTGAGCACGCGGTTCCTCAAGGAGAAGATCGCGACCATCGTCTTCGCCCAGAGCCGACTCGCCACCGAGGTGCTGCTCTTGACGATCAAGAAGAGCGTGGAAGACCGGACGGGGGACTCGGGAATCGTGCGTGGATATCGGGGAGGCTATTTGCCGACGCGCCGCCGCGCGGTGGAGCAGGGCCTCCGCTCGGGCGAGGTGCTCGGGGTGGTCTCCACCAACGCCCTGGAGCTTGGCGTCGACATCGGCCACCTCGATCTAGCCGTGCTGGCCGGCTACCCGGGTTCGATCGCCTCGGTGTGGCAGCAGGCGGGGCGTGCCGGTCGGCGGACTGACCAGTCGGCCGCACTCTTCGTGGCCTCGAGCGCGCCGCTTGACCAGTTCATGGTGACGCACCCGGACTATCTCTTCGGCGCCCCCCCGGAACACGCCAGGATCAATCCGGAGAACCCGTTCATCCTCGTCAACCACCTCAAGTGTGCCGCCTTCGAGCTTCCGTTGGAGGACGGCGAACGCTTCGGGGAACTGGACGTGAGCGGGTTCCTCCGGGCCTTGACCGATGAAGGGCTCCTCCATCACGTCGGTGGCCGCTGGCACTGGACTTCGGAGTCCTACCCGGCCGATCACCTCTCACTCAGGACCGTCACCTCGGACAACTTCGTGGTGATCGATACGACGGCGCGGGACGCCGAGCAGAAGAAGCGACGTCAGATCATCGCCGAGGTGGATT